>JAVBKF010000192.1:0-11875 GCA_031554215.1 Caryophanales bacterium | reverse complement strand
AATAGATTTTTTACAATTATCAAACTAATTCTACCTTTTTTATCTTATTTTCGCTACATTTATTTTGTTATACTCTTCCGTTTTGAGATTTTTTAACAGTTCTGAACCTCAAGAAGCTGCACTATAGTGTTAAAAAGGCAGCTACATCTGAAAGTACATTGATACTATTTTTCTGTTAGAAAATTTAAAGAAAGAAAATTTTTTCTCATATCTATTTCCACCCGATTTTTAGCATACAAAAAAATACCCATAGAATAGTCACTTTTTTCTAAGTGTCTATTCTAAAGGTACCACTTTAGGAGGACGTCCCTTTTATGCTTTTTTCGTATGAATCCGCTTTTATCAGGCAATATAGCCTCATCTTGATAAAAATTCACTACAAAGCCTCTTCACTTTTCAATAGGCTACTCAATTGCGGTTCGTACAAAACCATTACCCAACTGCAAACGCCTGCTAGCCTCTCTATAGTCGCACTTTGCAAGAATCATGACAATCGCTGTTTTCACATTATTTTCAGCAGTTTTCAAAGTGCTATCTGCTGTTTGATAATCTACGCCTGTCGCTTCGATGATGATTTTGCGACCTCGTTCTTCAAGTTTTTCATTTGTCATCATCACATCGACCATTAGGTTCTTATACACTTTACCCATCCGAATCATTGCACCTGTAGAAATCATGTTCAGTACAAGCTTCTGTGTTGTTCCTGCTTTGAGCCTTGTTGACCCGGTTAGCACTTCACTGCCAGCATCAATCTCTATAGCAAGATGTGCATACTGACTCATTGCCGCATGCTGGTTGCAGGAGATTGCGATGGTTTCGCTACCGATTTTCCCAGCGTATTCTAGAGCGGAAATCACGTATGGTGTACGTCCACTGGCAGCAATACCGACCAAGACATCTTTCTCACTAAACCTGAGTTCCTTTAGTTCTGTAATCGCTAATTCTTTGGAATCTTCCGCTCCTTCGACTGCTTTCACAAATGCACGCTGCCCTCCGGCAATTAGTCCAATCACCATATCATCCGGAACACCAAACGTAGGCACACATTCAACGGCATCCATGAGTCCGATACGACCACTTGTGCCAGCACCAACATAAATCAGTCTCCCCCCTCCGGCAACCTTTGTTGCAATGATATCAATCGCTTCGGCTATTTTAGGTAGCACCTTCTCGATTGCGAGCGGCACGTTTCGGTCCTCTTCGTTCATAATGGTGCAAATTTCAAGAGATGTCATCTCATCAAGATTATTTGTTCTATTATTTCTTTTTTCAGTCGTCAACTTATCTAGCATTCGGCACCTCCGTCAATTATTGTTTCATCCGTTCTAGCATAGATTCTTTAAATCCAAAGAAGTAAGTGAGTAGAAAGCCTCCGGCATATGAGGCACATAGACCAAGTAAATACCAGTACCACATACCATCGGCAATGAGTGGTGTTAATAATAAACCAGAAGGTCCGATTGAGATTGCACCCACTGGAGCGATATGAATTGATACAAAAGCAATGACTGCACCACCAAACCCAGCACCAAGGCAGGCTGTGATAAATGGATAGAACAATGGCAGTGAAACACCATAAATTAGCGGCTCCCCAATTCCCATAAACCCAACCGGCAATGCACTACCGACTACTTCTTTCAGCTTCTTGTTTTTCGTTTTCACGTAAACAGCAATCGCCATCCCCACTTGCCCAGCTCCGGCACAAGCCAGAATTGGCAGTAAAATGGTATAGCCCATATCTTGAATCAGTTGCGCATGAATCGGCGTCAAACCTTGATGGATACCAAGCATCACAAGCGGAAGGAACGTAGCCGCTAGTAGATACCCACCAATAATGCCGCCTTTATATAAAGCAACATCGACTAATAACCAAGTAAGAAAGCTCATCAGTATTGCTGAAATCGGCATCACAACGAAAACGGTAATCACACTTCCGAGCAGAATGGTCACAAGTGGCACAAGGAATAAATCGAGCCATGCCGGAACTAGCTTACGAACACGCTTTTCAATTTGAACGAAGACGAATGCAGCAAAGACAACCCCGATGACGCCGCCAAGTCCACTTTTCGGAGTAATCGTGAATTGATCAAATATCGTAATGCTATAAAGCGGCACTGCTGCACTCGTTGCTGTTTCGGCAATTCCGTTCATTGCAGGTGAATAGATTAGCGCTCCCGCAATTGCGCCCAAAACTGGGCTCCCGCCAAACTCTTTCCCTGCATTATAACCAACAATAATATGCATTGAACCAAAAACCAAACCACCAATAGCCGCTAGCAGTAGGAACCACTCATTACCAACAATCGTTGGATCGGCCAATTTCCACATATTCGTCAATCCCATGATTAAACCACAGGCAACAAAACCCGGGATCAGTGGTATAAAAATATTCCCGATATGCTGAAAGCCTTTTTGCCAAGAAGCTGTTTGTCCAGACTTAATCTTAGCCTTTGTATCACTTGCTACATCGTCAAATTCATCTTCAACCTGTGCATCTGCCCGAATGCCAGTAACTTCTTCAAAAGCATCTCGCATTCGTTGTGCATGCCCGGGTCCAAAAATAATTTGAATCTGATCACCCGCATCAACAATCCCCATTACACCCGTTAAGGCTTTGATAGCCGCAAAATCAACTTTCTCTTTGTTCTTTACAGTAACGCGTAGACGTGTCATACAGTTAGTGAATTTATGAATATTATTCTTTCCACCTAATAAGCCAAGCACTTCTTGACTGGTTTTCTTGTAATCCATAGTCAATCCCCCTAAAAAATATCATTTCCCCCTATAAACGCTATAGACATCTGATGACCAAGCATCGTAATGACAACACTATTTATTTCGCTAGACAGCTTATCTGCCGACCTTCGCTTGGTGGACTTTGTGATCGTCATGATTTCATCAAATCGTTTGCTAGGAGATTACCGAATTTTAGACCACCTAAATTACCTTGTACTCAATTTTCTTCGCACTATTTTTCCTAGAAACTACCGAACGAACTGAATCTTACATTTACCTTGCAAACAATCGACAATTCCTAAATAATTACTTTGTATCTCTCCAACGTAAACTGTCTTATGATCAATCAAAGTGTCGCTCCGCATCAGATGGATTTCACCTTCATAACGCCCATATTCATTTGTATCCATTTGAATGCTACCTTTAAAGCGCCCATCAGAATGAATTCCCTCCTTGGGTGCCTTGATTACACCACGCGTTCCTTCCAGGCGAAAGGATGCAGTTGACATCTCTGGACGCAATGTGAAAACACGATTTTCAAATTGCCTAAACAGTTCATCCTCCATATAAACCGGAAGAGAAATAATACCCTCATTTTCCCATTTACTAATCCAATCTAAATGACGACGATACGCAGTGCCTTCAGCAAGATAGATCGACATGTCCTTTTGCGCCTGGCGAAGTCGCATGTAATTGACATAGGTATTGACATGTCTTTGCACTTCTAGCATCGGCAATCCTAGATATAGCGGGGCACGCAAGCATCTGTCTCCAGGAATAAAGCCAACAAGCGCACAAGCATTTTTGTGAAACAATGCATTCTGTGCTTGAAAATAACTGATTGATAGCCCCGTTTCAGGGCGTGGATAGTAATTATGCCAGCCAATTGGGTGAAACTTTTTTAGCGCACGAATAAATTCCTCATCTACCGTGCTAGCATTTACTGCTATCGAAAATCCCTGCTTTGCGATCTGTTCTACTTCTTCCAGTGAAAAACCAAAATCTATTCGCAAGCAGTGAATCCCGTATTCCTTTAACTGAGCAATATTTTCAATTGAAATTTCTAAGACACCAAGTGTATGTGGCGAAATATCGGCACAAAATGTAAAACCTTTTTGCTGGTGAAGTTTCTTGAGTTTCTCTACATATTCCCATAACCCTGTTGCTTCTGGAATGTGTAAGGATGTAAAAACCGGAAACTCCCCATATTGTTCCACTAAAGCAACAATTTCCTGCTGTGACGATTCCGTATCCGTTGGATACATTGAAAAAAACATCTGGTTCTACCTCCCTTATTTCAATTTTGTTTATGATAGAAACTGATTGCCTCAAGATCACTTTTAATGAAAGGCGATCAGTGGAAAACATAGCATCATAGGGTGAAAATCAAGACGGAAATCTTTCGCCAATCTTCATTAATAAGTGCTAAACAAAGCCTGTTATCCTTTTTAAGTATTCGTTACTATGAATCAATAGTCAGAATACTTTCAACGAAATCCAAAATTTAATTTCATTTAAATTATAACGTTTTTAAAATAAATTTTCAATACGAAAGGTTTTTATTTTACATTTTTTCCTTATACACTTTCCCCCAGAGTCACTGGTTCTGCCTGTACAGCTAAAATACTACGTCAGTGCTAGAAATTGCCTTTACTTACTGGATGGTTCATGACAACTTCGAGCACCTAGTTACCGCTATCATTAGGCAAATAGAGCTAGAAAAATTCGTCATATGTGATCCAGGTTTTCTTAGCTGTGTTTATCCCGCAAGATTCCGAGTGATAACAAACCTTTCCTACTTTACAAAAAGCGCTATTCTCAAGCATAATAGAGGAAATAAACGTGCTAATATCGGAATGTACTGATCCATTTTTTAATCGCATTCCCTTTATGTATTGATCAAAATAGAGGAGAACAACAACAAATGAGCGGAAGCATTCTTTCACAGATTCAAGTACTCATGAGTGAATTACCCTCTTCCGAGAGAAAAGTAGCGCAGTACATCGTTTCTTACCCAAACGAAGTCATTCGGATGAATATCAAACGCCTTGCTGAAAATGCTGAAACAAGTGGTGCTGCAGTCATCCGTTTCTGCCATTCACTAGGACTCGACGGTTTCCCAGAACTGAAGGTTCTCATATCAGCGGAAAGTGTCAAAGCCCCTTTCCTAGACTATTATGATATCGAGCCAAATGAATCAGTTGAAACCGTGATTGAAAAAACCATTGCCAGTAGTGTACAAGTCATCCGTGATACGTCCATGTACATTGATCTAAGTGCACTTCGCGAAGCTGTTAATCGAATGAAAAAAGCCCCGGCTATCTACACATATGGCGTCGGAGCTTCAGGAATCATTGCTGAGGATATTGCACAGAAATGGATGCGACTTGGAAAGAATATTTTCGCAGTGAAAGATCATCATGTACTGGCCACCATATTACCAACCACACAGCCTGACACGCTGTTCTTTGGCATTTCTTATAGCGGAGAAACGAGCGAAGTAGTCAACCTTATGAGAGTTGCTAAGGAATCTGGCGTTCATACAATGGGTCTTTGCCGGTTTGGCGAACATAAGATATCACCCTTTGCAGATGTCCTTTTGTACACGCCTCGCGCACCTGAAGCCAAGCTAAGAAGTGCAGCAACCAGTTCACGCCTAGCCCAACTGATCGTGATTGATATTTTATTTTTCACCTATGCATCCGCCCAATATGATGAAACCATCGAACAACTGTCGATTACGCATGAGGCGATTAAATCAATGAAAAAGTAGGGTAGTTTACGATTAAAAAGACTTTCAGTTGAAGCTAACCAAATGGGATGAACATCAATCGGCACGCAAAACAAGGCTGGTACAAAACTCTTTTACTAAATAGAAATTCATAAAAATATCGCACTGCTTTCAGTGCGACTATCTGCATATTTCATGGTGAAAATTTTGAACCTTCATCGCCCAAAGTGTGTATTTGTTCCACCCTCGTTTTGCTTTTGTGTATAAGCTCACGCCCTCTGACAAGTCAGAAGCTTTCATTGATTTAGCTAGGAAATGACAATTGCATGCCCGACTTGATCAAGCAATGCTGTCTCTACCTTGTCCAATTTATTTTCCAAAATAGTCAGTGGAATTGTTCCATACATCGTTAGTAAATCTCCACTATCGCTTTTAACAGCAAGACTGTTTTCTCTGATTATTAGCATATGTAACAGTTTAAAAATCTCTCCCTTGTAAGGGAGAGTGTCGCCAAAGTAAGGATCTAGATACCGATCAAGGCATAGTAGCAAACTTTGTTTTGACTTTGAATCGCTACTTTCAAGAACACTAGCAATCGCCGCAATGCCATTTTCGACTATCCTAATCTGTTCTTCCGAATAAAATACAGTCATCTACTCACACCCCATGTTCTCGGCTTATTCTTGTTTGTGAATACTAGGACTTATTATATGCTTACAACAACCTTAAGCTACTGCATACCCCCAACCAAACAACGGTATTTAACACATGCCCCAATGGTTCATTTCATAAAAATGAGCTTAAAAGCTGAAAATGACCTCACCAGCTCACCTGTCAGGTCGTAACACAGATATCCAAAAAGCAATGTTTCTATAGCCAATTCATGGGTATAATAATGCCATGTCCCAAATACCCATCCTCAAAAAATGACGCATTTCATTTTATCAGCAGCCCTTAGAGCAACAGCACCTTTTGTCATAATCTAACAAAACAAATCAAAACGTCCTATTATAGCGGTTCATTAGAGATGCTATTACCAGCTGATAAAAATGTTTTTAGTCACTAATTGTCGCAAGAATACTCGGTGTGATAAAATGAAGACATTAGTTGATAGGGAGGTCTTCTTAGTGGAGGATTGCGTTTTTTGTGAAATGACTAAAGGGAAAATGCCCATTGCAAAGATTTATGAAAATGAACATGTACTAGCTTTCTTAGATATTAACCAAGTAACAGAAGGACACACACTTGTCATTCCAAAACAGCATGTACAAGATATCTACTCACTAACACCTGAGATCGCGGGGCAAATCTACAGTGCAATTCCTGAAATTGCAAAAGCATTAAAAAAATCATTACGCCCAATGGGATTAAATTTATTAAATAACAATGGGATGTATGCGGGGCAATCAGTTTTTCATTATCATGTCCATCTGATTCCGCGCTACGATGAAAATGATGGCTTCGACCTTGTTTGGCGTCCAAACCAGGGGAAGAACTTAGACAAACTTGCAACTAAAATCAAGGAGGTAATCGAATGACTTCAAATCGAAAAAAAACAAATGAGAACTGTTCATGTAGCACTAGCGCTAGGAGCGGTACCTCATTCATAGCTGGTATGATGCTTGGTGTTACAGTTGCCGGAGCAAGTGTCCTCTTAACTACACCACGATCAGGCAAGGAAACACGAGAGCAAATCAGGGAAACATTAGCGCTACTTAAAGAAAAAGGTGCTGAATTATTAGAAAATATTGTCCTACTAATTCAGAAAGTAAAAGAAACAATTGAAACTGCTCGTGATAAATTTATTCCGATTGTTCAAGAAATCAAGGCCTCAGTTGAGAAGTGGAAGCAAGAAATCATTCCACATCAAGACCAGATCAAAAATCAATTAAGTGAAATCGAAACATCATTGAAACAACTTGAAGATATTGTTGTCGATATCAAAAATTAATCAACAGCTAAAGGGGACCTTGCGTGATGATCACGCAGCTCCCCTTTCCCCTGAATCAATTACTTTGCTGTTTTACAGCCAGCTGGCACCGACAATAATGAGTAAAATAAACAAAACGACAACCAATACGAAGCTGTTCCCGAAAGAGCAAGAAGACATACCTAGCACCTCCTCCGCATACTAACCTATGTTATTCTAGAGCAGGTGAAAAGGAATGGGCGCAGGCAAACCTTTTGCAACATATGCAAAACAATTAATTCCAAAAAATGACTGTTTCTTACGGAAAAACTTCCAAATTGAAAACAGTCATCAGTTTCTCATAGTAAGTGTCTAGCTTTATACTTGAGAAATCCCTGCAATCACTAACAGAACGAACAAGACGACAACCAAAATAAATACTTCCGTGCTATGATGTTGGCCACCCATTTCAACCCCTCCTCTCTCATATTTATAATAATTTATGTGAGAAAAATGAAAGTGCAACTTTTAATAGCCTAAAAAATATGGTATAGTTTTCGTTAGTACGATTTTTTAATGGGAAAATCACTTAACTAAGAAATAAAGGAGATTAACAGATGTCAGAGCAAATGGTAAACGAACACAAAACAAAGAAAAACAATGGAGGAATGGTTAAAGGACTTATTATCGGCTGTCTTGCTGCCGCTATAATAGCTGTTGCAGCCTATTACTTCTTCCTGAAACCAGAAACAGTTGCAACAACAAAGTATGGTAAGATTACACAAAAAGACATGTTTGAAGTCATGGAAAATGCTACTGGCGCACAAGCCCTACAACAAATGATTTTCACTGATGCATTGATTGGAAAATATGATCCAACAGAAGAGGAAATTGATAAGCAACTCAAAGAAAACGAAAAAGCAGCAAAAGAAAATGGGACAGATTTCGATCAACAATTAGAGGATTCAGGCTATAAAACAGAAGAGCAAAAGAGAAGAGTTATTGCAACTCAAGTAGCATACGATAAAATGCAATATGAAGGTATTAAAGTGTCAGACGAAGAGATTCAAACCTATTATGATGAGAATGTTGCCAATGATCGTCGTGTAAGTCATATTCTTGTTGCGGATGAAGCAAAAGCGAACGAGCTCAAGGCACAAATTGATGCTGGGGGAGATTTTGAACAACTTGCAAAGGATAATTCAACAGATACTGTCTCAGCTGCAAATGGTGGTGACGTTGGATACCTGAGTGAGAATCAATTTGTTCCTGAATTCACGGCCGCTGCAGAAACATTAACTGAAGGGCAAGTATCTGCACCAGTTAAGACTGAATACGGCTACCATATTATCAAAGTAACAGAGGGACCTGGTATCCCGCTAGATGATGAAAAGAAAAAAGAAATTGAAGAAAAGGTTAAGAAAGAAAAAGTAGACCCAACAAAACTACAAGAAAAAGTGAAAAATCTAATCAAAGATGCTGATGTGAAATTCAAAGATGAGAAATATAAAGATATGTACAAAGAAGCAACTGGAGAGTAATTTCAAGGCAATATGATTAAAAAAAGCCCTAATCAGGGGCTTTTTTTTATGGGGCTATTCGGGCGATAAACACTTTATGCAAAAGGAGCCCCACCTTTAGGCTAATAAGCCTTACAATTCATGCTGAACTGTCCCGTCTCTATGGGCAATGATCATTCGTTCAGTGGAAGTAGCAGTAACTGCGCGTATCTCCCTAAGTTCAATGGCATTATGGTAGCAAATATCAACACATAGCTTGCATTCCGTGCAAAGGAATGGATCTACAGAAATTGTCTGCTGCTCTTGTCTCAGCGCCTTATTTGGACATAGCTTGGAACAGGCAGTACAAAACTCACAATTGGCATGAATGATTGGTAACTTCATTGTTACTTCCCCAAGCACCCCTTGCCTTGAAATCAACCTTAATAGCTTCCTACGTGGACTCATCCATTTTAATTGAAGCGCTTTATGAACATCTACTTCAGAAGCCCATTGATGAATTGCACTCACAGGTGCTGCACGCGCAGTTCCAAACAATGCGGTCAACCAATTCCGCTTTCTACTATCAATATTTTCCTTTTTTTGAGGAGCGGCCACAGTTGTTAGGTAGCGAATACGCCTAGAATCTGCCCATGATTCTGCTCTAGCAATTTCGGCAAGCCTCAAGTTTTCACCGTGGGTCACCTCACAAGATGTGCACGCAGAGTCAGGTAAATAAATATTGAATCGTTCTGGTGCTGCTAGCATCAGATACCAAAGTTCGCTCGTAAGCACTGCGAGGCAAGGTACTTCAATTGTATGAATCGACCGATGATCTGGCTTATACTTTTGACAATGGACCAATACTAGTTCACCTTGTTCAATAAACTGATTGATTTGAACAGGCAAATGACTAGTAGCGAGAGATTTCCATGTTAGCGCTCCGGTTGGACATGCAGTTGTACAAATGCCACACTCGGTGCAATTCGTAATTGAAATCTCTCCATTTTCAATGTTAATCCCATTCACAGGGCAAACGGTTTCACAAGCCTCGCATGTCGACAACCGTGAACAAATTCTCGAGCAGTTCTCAGGGTGAACAACAAGATTCTCTAATGAACGAGTGACTTGTTCTGCTATTTTGATTAGATTCATTCTCCGGCGTCACCACTCTCTCCTGTTCTACTGTATTGATACTAGCATCTGTCCACCCAATTTGCAATTGGATATTTGCAATCGGTATGGTAATTGATTATCACAGCTGAAGACCTCCAGGAGTCATCATAAAGCTGCAATCGCTCGTTTCACGCGGCGACCCACAACTTTGCTAATCGCCCCTTTGCAAAGGTAACAAACTAGCCCAAAAATTATCTACGGCTAAGTGGAGTGATTTCTTCAATAAAATATTTCATTAGGGTCATTTAACCTAAAAGCATTTATATGAAAATAAATTCTAGTGGATACAAAAAAGCATAGGTAATTCGGAACTTTTGATGTGTGCACATCCCGATTTACCTATGTTTCATTGCGATCTAAACTACTTTACACTTGTTACCTCATCCGCATACTTAGTGAAGAGGCACCAGTAGCAAAATCTATTAAGTCAGGGGAGTCTGTCTTCATCCTATGTTTGACTGCAAGCGGACCCTCAACGTCTCTAGAAGCCGCATCATGTTAGCCTTGCTAGCTGTCTCCCTCTAGAGCACCTCTAGCATTTCCGTAAGTCGTCTCATTGTTACCAGTTGCTACGCTAATCCCTTGGATCAATCGAGTCTACTATCGCCCATTCAGCATGCACTCAGTCAGATGTTAGTTCTTTTTCACTGGCTGGTCCATTTGAGCTAATACATTAAGAATCAATTTGGTAATCTGCTCAATTGTGCTCACAAGTAGTGTTTCCTCAGTTGTGTGCGCGCCTGTGATTGTTGGTCCGCATGCAATCATGTCCATATCCGGGAATGTTTTCGCGAAGTGTCCGCACTCAAGTCCTGCATGAATGGATTCTAGTTGTGCCTCTTTGTTAAATACCTGTTTATACGTTTGTTCAAAACGCGTCATGAGTTCTGAGTCAAGGTTTGGCTCCCAGTTCGGGAAATCTGCATCTACCCAGAATTCTGCCCCAACGAGTGTTGCTAGCGCACGCATTTGCTCTACGACAAACTGCTTCTTTGTCTCTAGGAAGCTTCTGATAAACGAAACCATTGTGATCGTCTCTTCATTCAGCGTTAGAACACCAATGTTACATGAAGTCTCTACAAGTCCATCAATAGCGCCATGCATTGCAAGCACATCATTTGGCATGACTAGCAGTAGTGAAACCATTTTATTAAATGTTTCCTCTGAAAGGACTTTGTCATACTCACCTTGAACTGTCGCCGCCGTCATTTGCAGTGTATCCTCGATTACTTTATATTCATGTTTGAAAGTATCAGCCATCACAGCAACTTCTTGGACAAGTTGCGCTTCAAATCCGCGCTTAACACCGACGATTGCTTCCGCATGCCGAGTAATTACGTTCTTCTTATCGCCACCAATGAAGTTCGCCAAATAGAATGCTGAATCGGCCTTAGACAGGCTGGTAGATAGCTGGTTCAATGTTCGTGCCATCAATTTGTGTGCATTGGCATGTTTCTCATGAATCTGAACACCAGAATGTCCACCACTCAGTCCAGTGACTTCAATTTTGTAAAATACCACATCGCTAGGTGTTTTGTCCATCACAACAGGGAGCACTAAATTGGCGTTAATCCCACCAGCACAACCATAATAGAAAGTCCCTTCAAGCTCTGTGTCGATATTAATCAACCGATTACCTGTGACAAGTTCACGCGTCACTGCCATCGCACCAGACATGTTATCTTCTTCATCAGATGTAAATAACGCTTCGATTGGTGGATGGGCAATCTCATTACTTTTCAAAATTGCCATCGCACTAGCAACACCAATTCCATTATCGGCACCAAGTGTTGTATCCTTTGCTGTCATCTTATCGCCTTCAAT
>JAVBKF010000096.1:0-7851 GCA_031554215.1 Caryophanales bacterium | reverse complement strand
AAGGGATTGCCGAGAAAATGATTCGACGTCATCCACATGTGTTTGGTGATGCCGAGGCAGCTACTGCTGAGGAAGCGCTTGCGCTGTTTTTAGCAGCGAAGGCAGAGGAGAAGCGGTAACAACCGCTAGATGAAAAAGGAGAGGTGAATATAAATGAGATTAGACAAATTTTTAAAGGTATCACGGTTAATTAAACGCCGAACAATTGCCAAGGAAGTTGCAGATCAGGGGCGTATTGATGTCAACGAGAAGGCAGCGAAAGCAAGCACGGACATTAAGGTAGGAGATGTACTTGCGGTACATTTCGGTGGTAATCGTACGCTTACAGTGCGTATTGATCGGATTGTGGAAACGACAAAGAAAGATGAAGCAGCGGAGATGTATACGATAGTAAGTGATGTAAAGGAATAGGTGCTAGGCAGATGCTTGAGCTGATTGCGGTTGGAATTGGTGGGTTTATTGGTTCCTGTTTACGCTATGTGATAACAAAAGGGTTCACGGGGTTTATGGTGCTACCGATTGGTACATTGCTGTCGAATGTGGTAGCTGGGTTACTGATCGGATTCATTATCGAAATTGAACATCAAACTGGATTGTTTTCACCGAAAGTGAAGTTGTTTCTGACAACAGGGTTTCTAGGTGGGCTGAGTACATTTTCTACTTTTAGTTTAGAAACGGTCAATTTTCTGAAGGAGAGTAGGTATCTATATGCTTCGGCTAATATTCTACTCAATCTATGCCTTAGCATACTTGGTGTTGTGGTCGGGATGGCGATTGCTCGTTTCTTATTCAGATAGAATGAATGAACTGGTGCGAATACTCATGTGATTTAATAAAAGAAGTGATGGTCCTAGTAGCAAATGCTAAGACCATCACTTCTCGCTCGTTATAATGGGGATTTCCCCCTTTATCGACAAGCGTGCTAAAGACACGCATGTCACCAGTCAATCTTGCTTTTTTCTCAGTAATGATTGGCGAGGCAAGTGAGTGATCAATGAACAAAAATAATGTAGTAAAAATTAATCGAATAAAGTGCTGATTGATTGATGTTCATGGACTCTGACAATTGCATCGCCAATCAATTTAGCAACAGATAGCTGAACAATCTTGTCCGATTTTTCTTTATATTCAGGGAATGCAATACTATTTGTAATGACAAGCTCTTTAATTTCTGAGTTATTAATCCGTTCAATCGCAGGTCCAGAAAGAACAGCGTGTGTACAGCAGGCATAGACCTCAATAGCACCACTCGCTTTCAGCGCGTTTGCTGCAATTGTAATTGTTCCTGCAGTATCTATAATATCGTCAATCAAGATGCATGTTTTTCCTTCAATGTATCCAACGATGTTCATCACTTCTGCCACATTTGGACGTGGGCGACGTTTGTCGATAATGGCAATTGGTGCTTTTAAACGATCTGCCATTTTTCTTGCACGTGTTACACCACCATGATCAGGTGAGACGATAACAATATCTTCAAAATTCTTTTGGTTAAAATATTTTGAGAGAATGGGTTCAGCAACAAGGTGATCAATTGGGATATCGAAGAACCCCTGAATCTGATTTGCATGTAAATCTAAAGCAATTACACGGTTCGCGCCAGCGGTTTCAAGTAAATTTGCAACTAATTTTGCAGTGATTGGTTCACGTGAGCGTGCTTTACGGTCCTGTCGTGCATAACCGTAATAGGGCATCACAACTGAAATTGTTTTCGCAGAAGCGCGCTTTAAAGCGTCAATCATAATCAATAGTTGCATCAAATGTTCATTTACTGGTTGGCTTGTTGATTGCACAACAAATACATCGCAGCCACGAATACTCTCTTCAATGTTGATTTGATTCTCACCATCACTAAATTGGGCAACAGAGCATTTACCCAGTGGAACACCAATCGAAGAGGCAATTTCTTGAGCTAGCGCGGAATTAGAGTTTAAAGAAAAAATCTTTAATTGTGAATCTGTGTAGTTTGTCATAGAAAAACTCCTTCAATTGTATTTATAGCTAGAAAAATTACTTTCTTTTTTTTGCGTAACCCAATTTATCAACTTGTCGTGCTCTGGCAATTGACAAGCTATCGGCTGGTACATCGCTGGTAATGGTAGATCCTGCAGCGATAATGGCGTTCTTTCCAATCACAACTGGTGCAATAAGGTTTGCGTTGCACCCGACAAATGAGCCATCTTCAATGGTTGTCTGGAATTTACTTTTCCCATCATAATTTACTGTAATTGTACCACAACCAATATTCACATCTCTACCTATTTTTGCGTCACCAATGTAGCTTAAATGAGATACTTTTGAGTTTGTATCTATGGTTGCTTTTTTCACTTCGACAAAATTGCCGATTTTCACGCCTCTACCAAGTTCTGACGTGGGGCGAATATGGGCAAATGGCCCCACTTGTGCCTCATGAGCAATGGTGCTGTCAAAGGTAGTTGATTGTCTAATTGTCACAGAGTTGCCTATTTGGCAGTTGTGAATTTCTGAGTTTGGCCCAATGATGCAGTTTTCTCCAATCGCTGTTGTGCCTGTTATAACTGAGCCTGGGCGGATTAAGCTGTCTCGTCCGATAACGACATTTGCGTGAATGTAAGTCGCGGCAGGATCAGTGATGGTCACGCCGTTACGCATATGCTGTTCGTTAATACGGCATTGCATGATTCTTTCAGCCTGAGCCAATTGTACGCGGTCATTTACACCAAGTGTTTCATCGAAATCAGGTGTGCAGAAAGCAGTGACTGTCTTGTTTTCTTGTTGTAAAATTTCAATCACGTCGGTTAAATAGAATTCGTTTTGCGTGTTTTGGTTGCCGACTTTTTTTAATGTTTCAAATAATAATTGATTATCGAAACAGAAGATGCCAGTGTTGAATTCACGAACGCGTAATTGCCCCTCATCACAATCTTTGTGTTCAACAATTTTGGTTACATGACCATCGGTATCACGTATAATCCGTCCGTACCCGGTTGGGTCTGGTGCAATGGCTGTAAGGACGGTGGCGCTTGCGTTATTTGACATATGTACTGCTAATAAATTTTCTAATGTAGATACTTTAATGAGTGGTGTGTCTCCGCAAAGAACGACTGTCGTGCCAGGTTTTCCCGAAAGCAGTGGTTCTGCTTTCATGACGGCATGAGCAGTTCCGAGCTGGGCATCTTGAAAGACAAAGTTTGATTTGGTGCCAAGCACACTTTTCACTGAATCAGCACCGTGTCCAACCACAGTAACGACTTGTGTGATATCTATTGCTGAAACAGCATCAATGACATGCTGGACCATTGCCTTCCCGCAAACTGGATGTAAAACTTTATATAAATCAGACTTCATTCTTGTTCCTTGTCCTGCGGCTAACACAACTGCAAATTTATCCATAACTTCCTCCTGAAATGGTTCATTTAAAATCATCATCAATCATTGTTTTGTTCGTTACCCGGTCATTCTTTGCGTAGGATCATTCATCAGGGCGATTCCCGATGATTCTAACGGTAAAAATCTGCTCGCAAAAGCCCATTAGCGCATTGTACAGACGATGCATCCTTGATTCATGCTCAACAAGAGCGAAGACCGTCGGACCACTACCACTCATGAGAACGACATCAGCACCGAAGCTTTGTATTTGCTCTTTGATATGGGCTACCTCAGGGTATTTTTTTAGGGTGACACTTTCTAGTACGTTGCCCATTAGCCCGCACATTTCATGGTAATCCTTACGATAAAGTGATTGGATCAGCCCTTGGACATCCGGATGTTCTGCTTTATTCACATCAAACCGCCGATAAACATCTGCGGTTGAGACGCCGAGTTTTGGTTTCGCCAGAACGACCCAGCAATTTGGTGGTGCAGGCAATTTCTTGATGATTTCCCCACGACCTGTAGCTAGTGCTGTTCCCCCATATACGCAAAAAGAGACATCAGAGCCGATTTCTGCGCCGAGAATGGCTAATTCGTCCATAGATAAGCCCAGATTCCAGAGCTTGTTTAAACCCCTCAGCGTGGCCGCAGCATCGCTACTTCCACCTGCAAGTCCTGCCGCGATTGGAATTTGTTTATCGATGCTAATTTCTACCCCTTCAGAAACCGGATATCGTTGCATGAGCAGCTGAGCTGCCTGATAGGCAAGATTACGATGATCGTTAGGAATATAATTAGTATGGGACGTAATACGAATTTCTCGCTGCCTTGTCGTTTTCAACTGAATCCGATCAGCTAAATCAATTGTTGTCATAACCATCTCGACCTCATGGTAACCATCTGGTCGTTTATGTAGGACATCTAAAGCTAAGTTGATTTTGGCAGGTGCCTTTTCTATTAAAATCATTATATTCTCCATTTTTTGAACAAGCTACCCCTGTAGTCGAGTTCTGTTTCAAAATAATCTTACAAATTCCTATATGCGTTCATTTTACATTTTTTTTTCTCATTTCGCTAGCGAATCTGTTAATTTCTATAGAAATCCTTTTAGCGTAGAAGTGAATGACGGCTACGCTTTGGTATGGATGTGGATGATAATGGATGAACCCATTTGAAAAGGAAGCATCAGCTCACAATAATAGCCCGTGACAACGCTTCTGTCACGGACTATGTCGCATTTTTTAAAGAAATGACATTGTGTTGTCGTTTGGACCTGTGAAGATTAAAACAAGTATGCTGTTATGGCTTGTTAGACATGTTCGTTTGGCCGGACAATTGTTCTTGTCCTTTTTCAATTGCTAATTTCACCATGTTTCCAGCATCTTTTGCCCTAATGTTACCCCAGCCTTCTTTCTGAACAACATCCCAAAATCCTAGTTCCTTCGCAAGTTCCTCTTTAAAATCATCAGACATGATTCCTCTGTGTTTGCTCACTGTAGAACAGCTCCTCCCAAAGTATGCGACTTTGTTAGTATGCAGGAAATGGAGCATCGTTATCCGCCCAAGTATATCAGGGGTTCATGGTTATCCGCTACACGTTATAAATGCTAAAGATGAAAAAAACAACAGGCGCTAACCTGTTGTTTTTTGATGTACTAAACGCTAACCACTTCGTCTTCAAAAGTGAGTTTTACTGTCTCTGTAAGAACGTCTGCATAGCTGTAAGAAACACGTTCAGCAGCTACACCTTCTTTGGTAATCTGTACGATAAAAACCGATGGATACGTTTCAGCTAATATCCCAGATCGTTCAATAAGTTTCTTTCGTCCGCCATTTGCTTGCAGAAGAATTTTCTTGCCGATCTGTAGGTCTAACTTATGCTTGATTTCTGATAGTTTTTTCATACGATCCACCTCACTTTATAAAGTATATCAAAATGGTCACTTTTTGTCAATACAAAATATTTGATTATATCAACTAGAAATGAGTTTTGCAACTGTTTTTGCCTAAAAAAAAAGAAAAATCACTAATTTTTTTCTAGGCAAGCGCAGGAATGCCTATTTTACAGGGGTTTGTGCAGGGATAAGGCATGGTGATTTGTCAGTTGAGATCCGCCTTTGAAGTCTAGTTTGTCCATAGAATCCAATGTTATCCATGGATAATGTGAATTGTTTTGCCTAACATGATTTCAGCACGCAAATCAGCAAAGCGTAATCAGGGAAAACAGTAAAAAAGCATGAAACAAGTAGGCGTTTCATGCTGAACTTTACATTCAATTTCTAAGTTGTAATGAGATATGAATAGCGCTATGTTTGATCTGTTTCACTTGGGTGATAAGGCATGCCAACGCGGAGAACGCCTTTCGTTTCGATTCCACCAAGACCTTTTTCGCCGGTAAGTGTGTTTCTAAGAACATCCCAAACATTAATCCGGTCCATAAATGGTGTGAAGCTGATTTTTGCAACAACATAGACGGGATCAAGTGCATGAATGTTAACGCGCGAAGGTGAACTTGCAAAGTTTGCGCCTGCTTGAATGAGGGATTCAAAGTGTGATTGGCAAGCACCAGCGAAGATGACAAGTTGATCGAGGTGATTGATCTTTTTTCGCGCTTCAGCTACGGTTTGCACGAATTCCTTCGAGTGACGATAGGCATTCATGTCATGGATATTTCCTTTTGATTTTGAATAGGCGTCATGCCCTGTGATCACGAGGATGTCAGGGCGGTAATGATCAAGTAACCGGCCAACCTGATACGGCATTTCTTTTTCGTTGCAGTGGACACCATAAACAGGTACTTGCATTTTTCGGTACAGTAATAAACATTTCTCCAGATAGTTCCGATCACCATCGAGGTGAAGTACTTTTCCAGGGACATGAAAATATTCATTGCTTTGCCGATAACCATCGGTTATTTCAAATTCCTTTTTCTGTTTCAATCGTTCCCATTCCTGTGAAAACAAATGATTTGATTGATTGATCTGGGCAATTGATTTCTGCGTCTGCACGGTCTGTGTTGCTTTATCAATTACCTCGAGGTCTGCGAGTGGTGCGTCGGCTACTAGGCGGAAGTCTTCGCCGTGAAGCACAGCAACACCGTTTTTCACATCAATCACTCGGAAAAAGACATCACATTCATAGGATTTTCTGCCGACAATATCATTTATCTGAACCACACTGCTCAACTCCAGCCAAAACCCTGTTAAACGCACGCTAAAACTCGGCAGCGGTCCAGTGAAAGCACGGGATACACTGTCTCTAAGTGCTTTGCAAAGCATCTTAATATAATTTATGCAGTGCGGCTGGGAGTGCTTATTTATTTATGAAAAATGGGTGCGAGTGCATTAGATAATCGCCCGAATTCTTCAATTGAAAGAGTTTCACCACGTCTTGTAGGATCAATTTCACAGGCATTTAAACAAGTGATAATCGCATCTTTCTGCAATTTACCATCTGGCAACTGTGATGTTAGGTTGTTTAGAATTGTTTTTCGCCGCTGGGCAAACGAGGATCTGGTGACAGTAAAGAAGAAGGCTTCGTCAACCACTTGAACAGCGGGAGCGGGTCTTCTTTTTAAATGAATCACTGCAGAATCAACCTTTGGCTGCGGTGTAAATACAGTGTGTGGTACGGTCATGACCACTTCAGCTTCTGTGTAGAATTGAACGGCGATTGACAGTGAACCATAATCTTTTGTGCCAGGTGATGCGGCCATGCGAACGGCAACCTCTTTCTGTAGCATCATTGTATAGGAATCAATTGGCACGCGTTCCTCAAGCATTTTCATAATGATCGGGGTCGTGATGTAGTAAGGTAAATTAGCAACCACATGAATACCGTCAACCGATTGGAATTGCTCCGCAATGACAGCAGATACATCAGCTTCAAGGATATCTTGGTGGATCACTTTGATGTTGTCGTAAGGTGCCAGTGTATCCGCCAAAATTGGTAGCAACCGTTGGTCAATTTCAAAGGCAACAACCTGTTTAGCAACACGTGCAATTTGTTCTGTCAGTGCACCAATGCCAGGACCGACCTCGATGGCACCGCTCTCAGCTGTGATTCCGGCACTGGCAATAATATTGCGTAAAATATTGGTATCAATTAAGAAATTTTGCCCCAAACTTTTTTTAAAAGTAAAGCCATGCTTATCGAGGATTGCTTTCGTTCTGATTGGTGTTGCAATATCTTTTTCCATTTATCTCATCATTTCATTTTAGATTTATACACTCTAATGTATCAGTGAACTAGGTGCTTTAGCAAGCGCTTAGAAACGAAGCGTCTCGTAGAATAGCGAATGTGACGAAAGTCACACCGAGGTGTTATACGAAAGAGCGTAGTTTCTGCTTGCTAAAGCCCGATAACAAACTAGGTGCTATAGCAAGCGCTTAGAAACGAAGCGTCTCGTAGAATAGCGAATGTGACGAAGTCACACCGAGATATTATACGAAAGAGCGTAGTTACTGCTTGCGGAGGCCCGATAACAAACTAGGTGCTATA
>JAVBKF010000181.1:0-3957 GCA_031554215.1 Caryophanales bacterium | reverse complement strand
ACTTACGTCTTCATCTAAAGGAGCGAAATTGGAATGTTGCTTAGCATCTTCATTTTTGGTTTGTTCAAGCAAAAACCGTAAAAAACCTCGCATATTTTGAGGCAATCCTCGTTCTATTTCATCCGACATGGTATCTACTTTTTCTGCGGATGCCCAAAAACAAACAAAACTTCACGAAGCTTGTCAAAATTGCGTTATAACTACGGCGCACTACACTACGGAGTTGCGTTAGGCCTATTGGAAACTACGGCGCTCTACACTACGGAGTTGCGTTAGGCTTAGTTTGGAAAACTCGAGGAAAACACTCCGATGGCTTTGCCGGTTCAATCAATTCAGCGTCTGCTCGGTATATAATTATTTTCCTTCTGCTATCTTATTTTTAAACTCGCTATTGTTGTATTTTTAGAAATACATATCTGGTTGTAATCTATTACGTGTGAGAAAATCTAAACGCACATTGCTGTTTTTGTATATGTTTTTAGCTGCACCAAACTGTTTACTAACAACTGTTCGAAATATCAAAACACGGTGTAAAAGTCGAGGAATTAAAGTGTACGTGGGCCAAAATGTACACCCTGGTCACATCCTCTTCAGGCAAATTAAACTAAGACTTCATCCAGGATTAAACGTTAGCAAATTAAATTTTAAATCATATATTCCCAAATATTTGCAGATTTCTCAGCAAAAATCCTTGTTTTTCCAGGTAACTATGAGGAATGACATGACATTAGTTTCCCTGAAAGAAGGCAAGACGTACATTACTTGTGAAATGGCAAAACCAAAATTAGACAACGTTTGGATTCAACATTTTTACAGTAAGCGAGATCCTGGGCAACAATTTTACAAGAAATATATCCATGTTATTGCCACAGAGCAGGAAAAGATTTTCCGTTTAGTTGATCAGGTGTAAAATTTCATTATATTAGATGTGTAGAAGTTAAAATATTTGTAATAAATATGACGTACATGCTTCATTATAACTAAGTACTATTAATGCCCATATTATTCTTTATAGGTCAGTATTAATTCAAGGACACAATATACCTTGATTAATTCTACAAAGATGAAATATTACAAGTACATTCACATAATTTTGCTGAATTTTCAAATTAGACTTTTAAAATGTTTTACAAGTTTATTATCTGCACAAGAGATAAAATACAAAATATTTCTTCATGTTATTTACTATTAAGTTTTTATTTGTTACTGTCTCTTTTCCTGCGTTTTGAGTGGTCAGTGTCGTGTTTGTCACTTTTCCCTTTCCGCTTCTTACTTTCATTCTTTTCATCGCGGTCTCTCATTGATGGTTTTTGTCTTTTTAAGTATATTGTTGATTTCTTCTCAAACTCTTCCAAGCAATCACGAACTTCGGTTTTATACCGAATTAACTTGATCCTCTTCGGCTTTGCTTTTTCACCCGCCGTCATATCGTTGAAGTGATACGCCGGCCACCATGTGATTCTTTTATGCCAAAAGTCTCTCAGGAATTTCTTGTCTTCTTCATCACTGTCTCTATAATATTCCAACCCAATTTTACCCCATACTACAAAACAAACAAAACAACCGCATTTTCACTCATCAATCACCTTAAAAATGTCCGCACGACTCGTGAAAACCGTTTCCAAACTCTCAAATTATCTTTCCACTCGTAATAATCCACCATGTTTGCCATCATCATAAACTGTGATCTCAATTCTGGAATACAAAACACAAATTTACTATTAATGAATGAAATAATGTTCCTTAAATTTAAGTACATACCATCATCTCCAAGCAAAATGGACAATTGAATGACCCGCGCATCACTCGGACACTTGCTCGCGAGGTCTTTAAGGGTTTGGATCAAGTCAGCTGTTTCTTCTGGACAATAATTCTTGAGGAAAGTTGTTAGTAACACATAACTTGTTGGATGGTTTGGCTTTTTTATAATGTAATCCTGCAAAATTCGGGATATTTCATCCACCGATTCATCCCGTTGCAACAGCACCTATTTTAACACGTACCCAAAACATCAGATTATATTTTCTAATATTCAATATTCTTTACAATATCTCTATTTTATTGATAATATACCTCACAGTATACTTCTACCATATTGTCCCAAACATAACCTGCTTTAAATGCACTCGCAAAATGTTTAATGGAAGCTTCGGCTAAATTTGACGCATCGGTTCTTGCCAATTTCATTTCGTCTCTGTTGTCTGTGAACGGTATCAATGATTAATTCTCATTTAGGGACTCATTTTATAAACAATTCTGTAAAAATAATTTTAAGAACCTGCAGTTTCAACTGTTGCATTACATTCCTTCAATTTTTTGAAACACTGCAATGCGGCTGCAATACCTTGAAATCCACGTAGATATGAGATGTATCTTTTAATAGCCTTTTTTGGCTGTTTTATATTAAACTAGGTTAAGGAAAAATATCTTATTTTATTATTTCAGTCAATGGAATAAAAAGAAATAATGATTTTCAGAAATTTAAACTTGCATGTGTTGATATCAATTTGTAAGCCTCATCAAAACTTTGATTGCATAGGAAATAAACAGCACTGTCTAATATTGGAAGCAGGGAGATTGTACCAGTCAATTGCAGCGTTGTGCTACATATTATAATACATAATAAATTTACAATGTTATACTGCCTTTTTAAAATATACTGCTTTTTTAAAATATAAATATGAAAATTTATATTTAAACCTGATGAATTTCAATTTGTCCTGGTCACTAGCCTCAGTGTTGTTGCATAATGCTGAAAATCCAATCTGTGGAAATAAATTAACAGGATTAATGGTAATATTTTAATGATATTTATATATAGAAATATTTCGATTAATGTCAACCTTCCAAACATAATGTGGTAAAACATCGGTCATATGTATCAATGCTGGAATATAATTTCCAATTGAATTCCATCTATGAGAAACGACAGCATTTCTAACGTGATATGGTAAAATTTTCCTCCAGTTTAAAGAATCTAAGTGCAAGAAAAATAATACAGTTAAATTACATTATATGTGACATGATATCATGCAGAAAAGTAAATGCAGAATAAAATGAACAAACCATCCGAGAAATTCAATTTAATGTCCGTTTTACGTTTCGATTTCTTCTCGGGTTTTTGCAGTAAAAAATGCAACACAGCGTACTGAAAACGGGTAAAATATTCAAATTTTAGTTACTATACATGGATGAAAACGAAATATATGTGCCAATATGTAAAGTAGCTAACCAATTTGTCGATTGTGACCACTTTGGACATTGTTTTATCGCACGTGTATCAACAGTAAATTCATAACAAATATATTTTCGCAAATAGATTATAATTCTGGATGCTACCGCTAGATGGCGCACATGTACTTTTGATTTCACTTTTGATTTCACAATTTGGGGTTTTTGTGTAATTATTAATTTTAAAATCACCCTCTGTCATCATTATCGTTCAATGATTAAAGTGGAAATCAAGTTTAATTTGAAGGAACCGATATCTTGAAGAAATAGATTTTATTTCGAATAGATTATAATTCTGGATGTTACCGCTAGATGGCGCACAGGTACTCAAGGTTACTATTATTATTTTTTTTATTTATATATACTCCTATATACTTTTGATTTCACTCTTGGTAATAGGAAAATTCGGGGTTTTTGTGTAATTATTCATGATTTCAGTTGAAATAAGTTTAATTTAAAAGAAACCGATATTTTGAAGAAATAGATTTTATTTTGAAGAAATCTTGTAAAGTATCGATATAAATCGATATTAGTTCAGTAACATCCACCAGGTGGCGCTAGTGTGCACCCGATTTTCGTCGGCCTTCTGGCTCGTCGCGATTGTGAGTAAATTATCTTTAATTTCCCAGAAATAACCGCATTAAGTTGTCATTTTATCAAGTAGAATTGTTATAGCTTAACTAACTGTAATAGTACTATTATGAATTTGCGTATTTTAACCTGGAA
>JAVBKF010000144.1:0-8596 GCA_031554215.1 Caryophanales bacterium | reverse complement strand
AGTTATTTAAGCTTTATTTAGATTAGCATAATTAAGACTAATTTTACAGGTTCTCCAAAGGCTTGTATACTGGTTTTTTTTAGTGAAACTACTTTCCCCAGCGGATACAAATAGATCCCCAAGTGAGACCAGCACCGAAAGCAACAAGGACAACAATGTCACCATCTTTCAGTTTGCCAACACGCGCGTATTCGTCTAGTGCAACCGGTACACTTGCTGCAGACGAATTGCCATATTTCTGAATTGTATAGGCTACTTTCTCTTTCGGTAACGCTAAACGTTCACGAGAGGCTTCAATAATGCGAATATTTGCTTGATGCGGGACCAATAAATCAATATCTTCTTTGGTTAAATTGGCTTTGTGGAGTACATCCATGCAAGAATCACCCATTTGACGAACTGCAAATTTAAATACTTCTCGGCCATTCATGACGAGGCCTTCCTCACCTTTATATAAGTGTTTACCACCATGACCATCTGCTCCAAGGTCAAACGAAAGAATTCCTCTATCATCCGCGACAGTGCTGATAACTGCAGCCCCTGCTCCATCACCAAATAGAACAGCTGTGTTACGGTCTTCCCAGTTGGTGATTTTCGATAATTTTTCCACGCCAATAACCAGTACATGTTGATATACACCTGCATTAATAAACTGAGCAGCTGTGACCAGTCCATAAATAAATCCAGTACAGGCAGCACTAATATCCATTGCAGCAGCTTTCTTTGCACCTAGCTTAGCTTGTAATTGACAAGATACTGACGGAAAACTCTGGTCAGGCGTTACAGTTGCTACAAGGATTAAATCAATTTCTTCTGCCATTAGACCACTATCGGCAATTGCTTCTACCGCAGCCCCGTAAGCCATATCAGAAGTATCAATATGCTCAGGAGCAATTCTGCGTTCCTCAATGCCAGTCATAGTACGAATCCACTCATCAGATGTATCCATTCGCTTTTCTAAATCAAAATTGGTCAACTTCGGCTCTGGAACATATTTCCCAGTCCCAATTATTCCTGCATTCAAATTAATCTCCCCTAACGAGCATGATAAAAATTAGTACAGCCAGAATCTATATCTAACCCCACATCCTAGCACCTGGTACCAATATAGCACAGGGCATCTTTTATTTCCAACAAAAATAGTTTTAAAATCACCTTGTCCGTGTTAGAATAAGGATAATGACTCAAGAGAGGATGCTATTGATGCGCTACATTTTCACTTTTTTTTGGGTGATTCTACTTGCGAACATGGTTAACTATGTTGTTGGTTCAATGGTTGAAGCACCATACAGCTTCAAATTGGCTACTTTAATTGGGATTTTCATTTCAATGTTCATCTTTATTATCAGTGAAGTGGCAGAACCCAATACAGAACAAGCAAAGTAACCTGCAATAATCAGATAAAATAAAAAAAGTGGCAGAATTTAGCCACTTTTTCTTATGGTTTTCTCATGTATGACCATTGCCGATTTTCATTCGTTGTTTCAGGAAATTTATCGCCTGCCTGCAACCGTACCTTCTGTGGATGATTTACGTTGCTACCTGTTTCACCAACTTCAATATACTCACCATTATTCGGCGCTTTCTGCCCTGCTTTAAACCGATGCTGTTGCCCCATATATCTCACCTCATTATTATTTCTTTTTTCTAGTGGAACCGAATCACTAAAAAAATGGCTCCATTAGTCTTCGTTAAAATCAGTGATTTCATACAGCTTCTTGCACAAATGACCATTTAAAAATGCTGTTTCAGGAGATGAAACAACATTCATAACAGTTTACGCCACCACGGGATATTTAGCTGATCATTTTTTCTCTGGCGTAATGGCTTGTGCAAAGCCGGTGATTATCTCTCCACTCGTAGCCACTAATACTGTACTTGTCTAACAAGCAGATACTCATTCGTTTCAGCGGCGATTGCCACTATCTGTACTAACTTGGACTTGCACCGTTACAGTGGCTGTATTGGATGTGTACTAAGCTGTTGTGCATTGAATGAAAGAAAAACCAGGTAAAAGTGACTTGGTGATTGTGCTTCAACAAGTAACTGTTACCTGGCTTTTTCCTTACTTATGAAATGAAATTAAACAAACTGAACCATAAAGTACTTTTTCTTTCCTTTACGAATGATGGTAAATTCATCACCAAAGCGGTCCGCTTCCTGCAAACTATAATCAACATCTGTACATTTCTCTCCATTAATCGACACCGCGCCATTTGTGACATCCTCACGCGCTTGGCGTTTCGATGAGCAGATTTTCGTTGCAACCAAAATATCAATCAGCACTGCATCGTTCCGCTCCACTTGCGCGGTTGGTACATCTTTGAACCCTTGACGAATCTCGTCAATTGTTAGTGTCTTGATGTCACCACTGAACAGTGCCGCTGAAATGCGCAGTGCTTGCTCAAGCGATGCTTCTCCATGAACCATAATCGTGAGTTCCGCTGCTAATGCTTTCTGTGCTTCCCGCTTCCCTGGGTCAGTTGCTACTTTCACAGCAAACGCCTCAATTTCCTCTTTCGACATGAAAGAGTAATACTTCATATATTTGATGATATCCTGATCATCCGAATTGTACCAAAATTGATAAAACTCATACGGGCTCGTCAACTTCCGGTCAAGCCAAATCGTTCCACCTTCGGTCTTACCGAACTTTGTACCATCTGATTTTGTTACAAGCGGAAAAGTCATCGCAAACACTTTAGCACCTGGCGTTGTTTTACGAATCAGTTCATGACCCGCCGTGATATTCCCCCATTGGTCACTCCCACCAAGCTGCAACCGGCAATTATAGTTGGTATAGAGCTGTAAATAATCAAACCCTTGTAAAACCATATAACTAAACTCAGTAAAAGAAAGACCTGTCTCAAGCCTGGATTGAACAACTTCCTTTGCGAGCATATAGTTAATGTTGAAATTCTTTCCGATATCACGTAAGAAAGTAATCACATCAAGTTCGCCAGTCCAATCAAGGTTATTGGCAATAATCGCCTTATTGTCACCCGCCTCAAATTCTAAGAAATGGGACAATTGCGCTTTGATTTTGTCAACATAACCTGCAACAACCTCGCGGGAATTGAGAACGCGCTCGGCACTGGGTTTCGGATCACCAATCAGTCCAGTCGCACCACCAACAAGCGGAATCGGTGTATGACCTGCTAACTGAAAGCGGCGGAGCATCAAAATCCCGACCAGCGAGCCGATATGTAAGCTATCCGCTGTTGGGTCAAAGCCAAGATAGAGACGAATGTTTTCTTCATTAATGATTGTCTCCATCCCTTCTTCATCTGTACATTGATTAACTAGGCCTCTATACCGTAAATCTTCTAGTAAGTTCATAAGCTACCTCATAAATAATTATTTTTGTGGAAAGTTAAGGATATACCAATCCGCTCCCTTATTGTAGACAAAACGACTAGGCAACACAATCTGCACTGGTTCGTTTAAATAGTCACCTTAAGATGGCGGTTACCACCCCAAAGAATGCCTTAATACCACTAATTTCATTCATTTTTACATATGAAATTTCAAAAGTCAATGTACCAGCCATAATGCCTATGCTATAATAATTAGGTTCAAGGGAGTGATATTTTTGAAAAACGAACATAAAAACAGCCGTAAATCTCATAATAACCAACGGAGCAAATTCTTGAAAAAACAAAATATCAAACGCTTCAATATTGCCTACAAAGTCATTTGGAACCTCGTGCTTTTATTTCTCATTTCGGGAATTGTTGCTATCTCTTTCGCAATTGGAACAGGTGCTGGTTTTTTTGCCGCTACAGTGCAAGAAGAGCCACTCCGTTCTGAAGAGGAGATCCGAAATGAACTGTACGATTTTGAGCAAACATCAGAAGTATACTTCGCAAATGACGTTTCTCTTGGAAAACTAAGAACAGACTTAGAACGCGAGACCGTTAAGATCGAAGAAGTCTCCCCTTTAATTGTCGAAGCAATTGTTGCAACTGAGGATGAAAATTTTTATACCCATAGCGGTGTCGTCCCGAAATCAATTGCCCGTGCTGGACTTCAAGAGATTACCAACTCCGAGAATCAATCAGGCGGAAGTACGATTACACAACAAGTGGTCAAAATGCAAATGCTGACAAACGAGCAATCATTTGACCGAAAATTCAAGGAAATCCTCCTTGCACAACGTGTTGAAAACGTTCTCAGTAAGGATGAAATCATGGAAATCTATTTGAACGTTGCTCCATTCGGGCGAAATTCAAACGGACATAACATTGCGGGTATCCAAACTGCGGCTCAAGGTATTTTCGGTATTAACGCTATAGATGTCAATTTGCCACAAGCAGCATTTCTAGCTGGACTTCCAAATAGTCCATCGGCGTTTACGCCTTACACAAATACACCATCTATCAAGGAGGATTTATCTCCGGGGCTTGACCGAATGAAACTTGTGTTAAAACGGATGTATCAAAATGGTGCGATTACAGAACAAGAGTACAACGAAGCACTTGCCTATGATATCACCAAAGATTTTGCCCAGCCAACACCTGCCACACCAAACGTTCAGTATCCTTACGTGATGGCAGAAGCAGAAGAAAGAGCGATTGATATTTTGACACCAGTTGTTGCCAAAAAAGACGGCTATACGGCTAAGGATTTAATTGCGGATCCAGATCTCAACGCGGAATATGTTGCACATGCAGAAACTGAATTACGCCAAGGTGGTTACAAGATTTACACAACCATCGACAAAGGCGTTTATGATGCAATGCAACTAGCAGTTGATAATTTTAATTCATTCCAACCCAGCCACGCGGTCACAGTAATAAATCCTGAAACTGGGCAAGAGGAAACAATCAATGAGCCTGTCGAGTGTGGTGCTGTATTAATTGACAATGATACTGGTAGAATTATCAGCTTTGTCGGTGGACGAGATTTCCAGCGCGAGCAATTGAACCATGCGACGGACGCCACCAGGTCAAACGGCTCTACCATGAAACCACTGCTAGTCTATGGGCCAGCAATGGAAATGGGCGTCAGTTCACCAGGAAAACCTTTGGTGAACGTTCCAGTCTCAATACCTACCGGTGGGGAGGAACCCTATAAGCCAACAAACTACGGTGACAGTGGCTATACTGATGTGACAACAACACGAGAAGCTATTAAACGATCCTATAACATTCCTGCTGTTATCCAATACGAACAAATTGTTGACAGCAGACCAGCCACCTATTTAGAAAAAATGGGCTTCACCACTTTACAACCTGAGGACTACACCAATTTATCAACCAGTATTGGTGGTTTATCTGCCGGTGTTACCGTCGAAGAAAATGTTAATGCCTATGTTACATTTGCAAACGACGGTAAATTTGTAGATGCTTTTATGATCGATAAAATCGTTGACCGTGATGGCAATGTCGTCTTCCAACATGAAGTAGCACCGGTCCAAGTATTCAGTCCAGAAACAGCCTTTATGATGCGTGATTGCTTACGCGATGTCGTTAATGGCGGGACGGCCGCTGGACTTAAGAGTCAGCTTGACTTCCAAAGCGATTGGGTCGGAAAAACTGGTACAGGGCAGGATTACAAAGATGCATGGTTAGTTGCCTCTAATCCTTCGGTTACATTTGGTACATGGATGGGTTATGACACACCTGCCTCACTGCAGCGTGGCGGAATGAGTTACAGCCAAAGAAACATGCATCTATGGTCTGACCTTGTGAATGCAGCTTATAGCGTTAGTCCTGAAGCTTTCACACATGTGAGTGATTTCCCACCAACACCAGAGGGTATTGTCAAAGCAACTTTCCCTGGTACAGGGCAAACAGACTATTTTAACAAAAAATTTCTACCTAAAAGTCAAGGTGGCGAAGGCGCCTCATTTGATTATGTAGAATTAAACGGAAAAAAATACGCCGCTACGGCAGCAACACCTGCAGAATTTGTTTCAAGTGGACCAATGCTAACAGAAAATTCTTTAGCTGATATGGGATACGAATATGTCATTGATAAGAGTGATTTCTCAGCTAGAGTACCAACCGCTACAGGATCACTCGAACAGCTTCCAATGGATGGCGCAGCACCGAAGGCAGTTACTGCTGCCATTTACGGGCAACAACTAACATGGTCAACCTCCGGCTCACCAGATCTAGTTGGTTACTACATCTACAACGGAGAAGAACTTGTCGAGACTGTCAAAGCAGACAGCTCACTAAGCTATAACATTCCAGATGATGCGGTCGGTAACTACTTTGTCTATGCAGTTGACAATGAAGGCATATTCTCACCAGCATCTAATCCAGTCAAGTTTGCACCTGTGACAGCTACCGAATAAATGATTCTATCAGTAGGTGTACGATTAATGAGGAGACGCATTTAAAATGCAGTCTCCTCATTTTTTCATTATAGAATTTTGGCACGCTATCTGATAAAGGCTAATAGTGGAGTAAAATCTGCAGGCAAGGTCCCGCCCACTACGGTAAGAGCGTTTTCGTAAATAGCAAGAAAAAAGTGAGTACGCCATATGATTGACGTAGCTCACTTGAATTGAACATTTTCTTTTTTCGTCGTTACGCTTTTGTAGTCAGACTATTTGACACCCAATTTTTCCCCTCAACAAAGCGCGTAACAAGCAATGTAGCAATCGTGTTACCTGTTGAATTGAGAAGCGTTGCAGGGATATCAATAATTGTACTAATGATTAGTATTAAATTAAACACCTCTGGTGGAAACCCGAACACGGAAATAATCAATAACACCCCGATTGTATCTCCCCCAGGAACCGCACCAATCACGACACCGACTAGAAAGGCAACACCGATAATTGATATAATAGCTGGAAAACTGGTCATATCCTTTTCAAACAGAACGAACAGGAAAACAATCTTGAATACACCACCAAGTACCGAGCCTAGTTTATTGGTATTCGTTCCGAGCGGAATAATCGTTTCAGCAATATCCTCTGGAACCCCCATCTTTCTTGTTGCTTCAAGATTAACCGGGATACAAGCTGCGCTTGAACAAGTTGAAATAGCCGTTACAGCTGTTCCGGGGATATGTTTCCAGAACACGCTGACACCCCGCCTCCCGCCTGAAAAATAAGCAAATAGCGAGTACATCACAACGAACATAAACGCAGTTACAGCTAAATAAAGAACAAACGTCCTGACATACCCCTCAACAATCTGCGGTCCAAGTGTACCGACTGTTGCCGCAAAGTAAGCACCTAAACCAATTGGTGCAAAATACATAATAATTTCAACAAACTTCATAAAGACATCTGAACCTGATTTTAAAAATAAGGCCATCGGTCTTCCCTTTTCTTTGCTGAGCATCGTTGCAGTCCCAAAAAGGAACGAGAAAATAATCAATTGCAATACATGATCTTTCGTTAGTAGTTCTGAGAAATCTTCAACAGTCACCATACTGACAAACCGTTCCATTGGCGTCATATCAACAGGTTGCTGTTCTACAGCACCTAACAAATGGCGCATAGAGTCTGCCGCAGCAGCGTCCACAGGGCTATAGATTTGCGTAGCAATAAATCCGATGATAGCAGTAATTAACCCTAAAGCAGCTACGACAATTAGAAAGTAAAACATAATCTTCCCGAACCGCTTCATCTCTTTCATATTAGCGATAGCTGACGAAACACTGAAAAATACAAGTGGAACAATCATCATAATCAATAAATTTCTAAACAAGTCACCAAGAGGCTGCACAACCGTTGCTTTCTCTCCAAAAACAACACCAGCAATTCCGCCAAGGATAATTGAACCTATTAGAACAGGTGTAAACCAGTGTTTCTTTAATATCACTTTCAAACTTGTCCCTCCCCAGTTACTTTTCGTATTACCCAAGTGTATTATTGAAGCTAAACCATTGTCAATACAATTCTGAAAACAAAATTGGGCAATGTTCGATCATTTCTATGTCGCTTAAAATGATGCAGACGAAAACTAGTGTCAAGACCGTTAGAGATGTATAATAGCGGCCAGTGTTCTTAGGGAATAGAGATTATTACGAAAAAACATTCTAGATAATTAATTGAAACTTTAGGTTGATGGACAAGAGGTGAAAGAGTACTGACAGAGAGCTGATTAAATAGAAGTTCACGTTCCTTGCGAAGTTTAAACTGGAGTTTGCCCTAGGACCTAGACATGGGTACCTGACTATCCACCCTCTATTAATTTCGTATCTCGCAAGTTATTTTGCGACACTAAATGCAACGCCAACAAATATCAGAATAGACGATTTAAAAACTTTTGGTGGATGGACAAAGTAAATGCAACAATCGAGGAAACGGCGTTAAGTAGTAGCGTTAAGTCTAACAAAGAGTAAATAAAAACGGATAAAAAAGGAACTTTCACTTAATAAAGTTGTGTCTTTTTGATAGAATAGAGCTAAACAAACGCAAGATAAAAAGAAGGTGACATAAAATCTTTTTTTTGAAAGAGTAAATGCCACCCCTAGAAACGCTAAAAAAGTGTGCCTTGCCGTTTGTATGTTAATATGCTTTTTACTTCAAAAGCACAGGTTTCAGGATAATCTCATTTGGTTCGACTAAAAACTGTCCGAGTTTATCCAAAATATCATTACCATAGAGAAAGCTAAACAATTCAAATGG
>JAVBKF010000223.1:0-3150 GCA_031554215.1 Caryophanales bacterium | reverse complement strand
CCTGGGGTTGTGCTGATGTATCTCATTTTAATTACATTATTCTGATGATCAGCTGTAATCACCGGATAACCATTTATTGAACCTGGGTAGTTTTCTATTTGTGCTACTAGGTTTTCACCATCTGGATTAAAGCGTTTAATCCAGTCCTCCCCTAATTCGCTCGTAGCGATTTCTTCTGTAATTTGTGTACCAACAAGGTGATCTTCACCATTTAATTCTTCTATCGGTGTTGTAGATTCTCCAATAAAGTACTGTACATGGTAGGGGTACTTCGGTTCTTCGTACAAGACTTTAACAGCGTTATTCTCAGGGTCAGGTGAGATAATGGGGTAGGCTCGTACTTCTCCTTCACTGTATCCGTCCGGTCTGAAGTAGTTTCCCCAATCACCGATATAAGCTTTATCTATCATCTCTCTTGTTAACTGTGTCCCTTCATAAAGGCCTACTGCCACATGCGGGGGTACGGATGATATTTTTGATGTAGGATTTAAATTGTCTTTATAATAATCAACTCTGAAGCTATACACAGGCTCTCGAGCAATTTGGTCATAGACCACTTTAATTTCATTTTCTCGTGGATCGCGAGCCACCAATATAGGTAAAGGTGTTTTTACTACACCATCTTCAAAATTGGTTGCCGGTTTATATTGATTGATCCAGTCAGCACCTAAATCATTTTCAATTGTTGCCGCATCAATGATCGAACTCTCTGTATAGACAAGGGGGCTTCTTTCCCTCGCAATTAGCTCGTCACCATGTGGATAGTTCTCGTAATATTTTACCGTGTAGGCATGTAGTAGTTGAACTGGCTCGTACAATACTTTCACGACATTATTCAGTTGATCAAATGTGATGGTCGGATAACCTTGCACTTGCCCTGCTGTATAGAATCTAGGTTGATAAGCATTTTCCCAATCAACGCCTAGATCGGTTTCGACATCTTCATAGGTTAGTGTCGTACCCTCGGGAAAGTGTGTCTGGCCAGGGATATCTTCAATTAAGTTCGCTGGATCGAGTGTGTCCTGATAGTATTCAACGTGATAGGTAAACGTTGTCGGAGACACCTTGATGAGCCGATTTGAATTGAAGGGTGCCATCCAAATATTGACACCGTCGAAAACAGCTCCATGACCCGATGATGCGATGCCGTAATTGCCTGTATTGATTCTCGTTGTCCCGTTCTCTGTCATCGGGTAACCTGTGAAAGTTTCTGTCACAGTATCAAATTTCATTAGAATCGCGATGTCTTGGCTTGTTTGGAAATCAGGCTTATCTGGACACAGCCATAGATTACGGCCGTCAAATGCAGCACCTGAGAATAAACTACCTTTGTGATCTGGAATATCTGCATAGCCTGGTTTAAAACCTGTCATTGTACCGGTTTCAGGATCTAGTCGAATCAGTCGATCAGCTTTACTCGGTGTGAACCAAACATATTTGCCATCAAAACCGCCACCTTGAAAGGCATTATCAATCGGATTTGATGTGCCTAAATTCCCCATATTGCTATTGCCATTAGTATATTCTTTCATCGAGTAGGAAGCCATTGTTCCATCAGCCGTATTGACTTTAACCACGACATTTGAACTGTATGGTGCTAGCCAAACAGCTCCTGGGCTGAAAATAGCACCTACAAATTTATAACTTCCCGTTAAGCCACTGCCGCTAACCGCAATATTTGGTGGGATTGCATAGCCAACAAATTGGTGCGTCGTAATGTCAAACTGGACAACACGGTCTGAATGAAAAGGCGCCATCCAAATACTTTTGCCGTCAAAAGTGGCTCCGTCGAATTTGCCATCATTCGTTCCTTGCGCACTCCCCATGTTTACCCCACCTGCTAATGGATACCCATTCATTGTGCCTGTTGCAGGGTCGACACGGATAATCGAGTCAGCATTTTGCGGGATTAACCAGAGATAGGTGCCATCAAACACCCCGCCACAGAAAACATTGCCAGATAACGAATTAACATTCCCCATATTGCTATTGGTTGGTTGATCGTATTTGTACTGTGTGACGATTCCTGTCGAACGATCAAGTTTCGCTAAGATATCGCGATGTCCAACAGTCCAAATCGAAGTGCCATCAAACACCGCGCTATAAAAATTCTCCCCTTTTCCGAAAATACCGAAATCGCCGTAGCCCTGAATTTTTACATCGACACCTAAGGAAAATCCTCTTACGGCGCCTGATGATCCGAAACCATCTTGATTGATCGAAAGCGCAGAAGCAGTTTCGTATGTAAGTGCAAAAACGCTGAATAGGGTGGCGAATAGAAGGGACCATTTAGCTTTGTTATATTTCACGTGAATTCTCCTGCTATTTTTTAATATCACTAGAAATTACGTCTGATGACGCAAATTTTCATCTAGTGCAAATAAAATTATTCCTATACGATGGAGAGACAATTCGTTGGAAAACGGCCTCGCATGCAGATAAATATCATGCTGTGATAAACATGAAATTTATCGCGACAAGTTGATTGTCCTAGCGTGCGTTTGTCAGAAATATTTACAATAAATCTGGTTTGAGACGACCGGAAACCGGACTGTATGATACTACAACTGAATTATGAGAAATTAGACGCAATTTCTTTTATGAAGTAACTGCTCTAAACATGCTTTAGGTATAGAGTGTGTAAAAATTGGATTTTTTATGTTGGTTTTAGCAGAATTTAATGGGGATTCCGGGAAATTACTTGCGTTTTTGGGGGAATGGAGTTTATCGGAAAACAGCTAGCTTGTATTGAGGCCATCGAGGCATTCCTTAATGGACAAAATAAAAGGTTGTGTCATCTGTCAAAAAAACCATTTATTAAGATGAAATTTAGCCAATTTATTTTTGACAGTTCATTTAAAAGATCGTCCTCAACGAATAGGTATTAACTTTTTAGCGATAATTGATTCTTCTTAGCGAATAAAGGAATAAATAATCTTGTTTTGAAGCATCCCTCTTGAGTAATGCAGTTATCATGAGAACATTTTCTTAATTATTTCAAGAAAATCGTTGTTATAAATACTATTATATGGTCTAATAGTCTTTGAAAGCATAAAAACAACAAAAAAATTACAAAAAAAGCAGGAAGGAAAGGTGACTATGAGTACATCTGAAAAAATTCTAATCGATCCAGAAGCTTTCAGGACGGCA
>JAVBKF010000009.1:0-2532 GCA_031554215.1 Caryophanales bacterium | reverse complement strand
CATCTCTTGCTTGGCGTTTCGTTTTGTTTAGTTTTCAAAGAGCATTCAATAATTTGGAGCGGGTGATGAGAATCGAACTCACAACAACAGCTTGGAAGGCTGTGGTTTTACCACTAAACTACACCCGCAAGGAGTTAAATTGTTAAGTGCGGACGAGAGGACTTGAACCTCCACGGGGTTGCCCCCACTAGGCCCTCAACCTAGCGCGTCTGCCATTCCGCCACGACCGCGTTAAAGATTGGTGAGCCATGAAGGATTCGAACCTTCGACCCTTTGATTAAAAGTCAAATGCTCTACCAACTGAGCTAATGGCTCACAAGGTACGTATGCAATCTTGCTTTTGAAATGAATTAACTACACATGAGGAATTTCAAGTTTAAAGAACTACTGTTCAATGGCGATGAAATAACTAAGGAGTATTTCTTTCTTAAAGGAAAACTACATAAGAGAAAATGGCAGGCCTAGCTGGATTCGAACCAACGCATGACGGAATCAAAATCCGTTGCCTTACCGCTTGGCGATAGGCCTATACGTAAAATTTTTCATCTATGTTTTGTCAACTAATTTCCAGACAATAATTTGATTATACACAATCGTTATTCTATTGTCAATAGATAATTTCCAGTTGGAAACAATTAATTTTCAATCCGTAGGATGCGAAGCAAGCTATTTATTTAACCAACTTTTTTATTATAAGGAGTACATCTCCTGATGTCAACAGAAAAATACTCATTTTCTCACGAGACACTCTGAATCTCTTTATTCATCAGCTATTTGACGATTTATTTTTTTTAAAGTATTTCGCTTTGTGGTATTAATTTCAGCTTACCACGGCATTTTCCGCATAGGTATCTAGTCGGATTCATCTGCCTGACTCGGTAGTAGTTTTGCTCACAGGATGTACATTGATATAAATAGCGATATTTCTTCTCCCCAAGACTTGTACAGTGCCGGGGTGCCCCAGTTTGTTTGCTGAGGCGCTTAAAATCTTCATCCCGATGCTGATACCCCTTCCCAGCTATATGGAGATGGTAATGGCAAAGTTCATGTTTGATGATACCTTCTATTTCTTTGAACCCATGCTTTTGATAGTATTTAGGGTTGATTTCTATATTGTGTGTTCTCAGCAAGTAGCGCCCACCTGTAGTTTGAAGCCGTGGATTAAACTTGACGCGATGTTCAAACGGTTTTTGAAAATAGTGGCTCGATATTTCTTCTACTACTTTTTGTAATTCAAAGTTGTTCAATTCGTCAGTCCTTCCTCGCGGTTCACTCCTACAGGTGCTTAGCACGCGTCTTTTGCTGTTTGTTCTATTTACATCGATGCCGGCGAAACAAGCGTGAGTGAGATTCTCCCCTTTTCTGAATCGACCTGTTCAATCCACGTTGTCACGACTTGCCCTACTGCTAAGACATCCATTGGATGTTTCACTCTCCGTGTGCTTAACTTTGAGATATGCGCTAAACCATCTTGCTTTACACCAATATCAATGAAAGCGCCGAAATCAACCACGTTGCGAACGGTCCCCTGAAGCTCCATGCCTGGCTTCAAATCGGACATTTTTAATACATCCGATTTTAAAATTGGTGCCGAAAATTCGTCACGTAAATCGCGCTCTGGTTTCGACAGTGATTCGACGATGTCTGCTAGTGTTAGTTCTCCTACTTCTAGCCGTTGTGCTGTTGCTTCAATATCAATATGCGCTAATGCGTTGGTAACGTCCTTACTACCCAGCTGGGTAGTTGATAGGTTTAGCTGTGTTAATAATGCCCGAACTGCGTCATATTGTTCTGGATGAATTGGCGTTCGGTCTAATGGTTCTATGCCATCCGCAATACGCAAAAACCCAATCGCTTGTTCATACGTTTTTCCACCGATACGTGGGATTTTCTTTAGTTCCATTCTGGTTTTGTAAGCACCCACTTCCTCACGCCGATTGACGATGTTTTGCGCTGCCGTCTTTGTTAGTCCAGATACGTATTGTAGTAGTGAAGCTGATGCTGTGTTGACATTTACGCCAACCTGGTTGACAACTGTTTCGACAACGAACCCGAGTGACTCGTTTAGTTTCTTTGCTGTTACATCATGCTGATATTGACCTACACCAACTGATTTTGGATCAATCTTGACTAATTCAGCTAGCGGGTCTTGCAGGCGCCGGGCAATGGAAACAGCGCTTCGTTCTTCTACTTGTAGATTTGGGAATTCAGTACGCGCAACTTCGGATGCAGAATACACGGATGCACCTGCTTCATTGACGATTACATAGGATACGTTGCCACCAATTTCTTTTAATGTGTCTGCAATAAATTGTTCGGTTTCACGTGAAGCTGTTCCGTTCCCAATGGTAATGATCTCAATTTGATGTTTTTTAATCAGTTGGATGACTTTCTGACTAGCTTCCACAGGCTTATTGACGGGCTGATGCGGGTAAATCACGCCTATTTCAATCATTTTTCCAGTCTGGTCAACGACAGCTAGTTTACAACCTGTGCGATATGCTGGATCGACCCCTAGTACCATTTTACCTT
>JAVBKF010000250.1:0-2890 GCA_031554215.1 Caryophanales bacterium | reverse complement strand
AACTTGATTCTGTCGCCACTTTTAGCTCTATTTTCATTGTAGATCCTTTGTCCAACATCAAGAAAGTACATAGTTGTGTATTGCATATTTATTTTCAGTTGTTGGACTTTTCCTCGCTTTATCCCACGACATATTGTTGCTCGATCTCTTGCGAGTTCTCGGGATATTTCTGAGGGAGTTTTTCCAATCTTCAACACTATTTGAATTTGACTTCTTTCTTCTATGCTGAGATGTTTGAATCTTCGTTTCTTTGTGTTAGTATTAGGGATATCCATTGTGTTTCCTCCGTTATAAGTTGTTTGCAAACTTATTATAACCAGGAATTCACTTTGGATTTTTTCTTGTTGCATTTCATTTTACAATGCACCTTTAAAAAGAAGTGGACAGCAGAAGAATTAAAATCATTGCCTAACGCTGAGCAATCTGGTATTAAGAAGATAGCAGGTAATGCAACCGATGCTAAGGTATTTTTTGAAAATCAAATTATTCCTTCAACAATGAAAGAAGCAAGCCCAGGCGTATTTATTGGGAAAGATGCTAATGGTGTTACTTTCACATACAGAGCCGCATCTAAGTCTGGACCACCTACCATTGATGTTAATGGTATTAGTGGTTTAAGAAAAATTAAGTTCTTGGAGGATTAATCGTATGGAAATTCTAAAAACAACTGAAAAAATAGCATCTCTTCAAAAAGTTTTTAATTTGATATTTAAAAGTAAAGATCCTTTTAATGAAATTTTCACCGAAAATATTTATGATAATTTATTGTTACGTCCAACTGACGGATATCAGCTAACTGAAGAACAATTTAAGGCACTGCAAAAAGCAATTCAAGAAACGCAAAATCAGGATGTTTTTATATCCATTACTGAATATCGAGATATGTTCTCATCGGATTCAGAGCATTGGAAAATAGATAGTAATTTAGATTATGATGGATATACAAATTTAGGGATATTCTTAGAGAATGCTATTTATTCGAGTGATGGCACTTGGGGAATTTTGATATCTCATGAAAACCACGCAGTAATCGGAGGAAATCCATTATTTATAGACACCTTTAAAAAATATTATCCATCTTGGCAGAATGATATCTTGGTATTTGAAAATTTGTGGGTCGAAAATCAGAAAGAGTATGGATCAGATATCAGCTGGATAAAAGAATTTAAAAATCATTTGAATATATTTTAAAACAAAAATGCAGCCTCCACTTTGATAAAAGTCATTGTGGAGGTTCATCTTTTTTTAATAATACCCTGATCAAAATTGTCTTTTAGAAATGAATGCAACAAAAATAACCGTTTTCTAAATGAAAATAATAGGTTATAGGTTAAACAAATGCCGTTCCGTGCGTGCATATACAGTATGTCATATTGATTTCTTACTGAAGGAGACTTTTCGGAATGAAAATTTTATATAATACAGTAGCCTAAAGGGTTTAAATTTTAAAAATACCAATTAAAATAAACTCATAATGAAAACTGATCTTCAAGTAATTTTACAACAAAGAAAAAGGTTACAAGCAAGAAAGGTGAACAAATCCCCATCTCACCGCCAATTTGCCCTAACGGTCAAATTCTTAAGGGCGAGATATGAATTTGCTCACCTGTCCAGCTTCAAGACCAGAATAACAATAGTAAAAGTCAAAAACAGCTTGCCCTTTCGGGCATGGCTAGAAGAGATGTGCTACGCTTCTAGCTCACGAAACCTTCCCCCTCACCCAATCCCCGCTAGCGGAGATTCAAACCCTCGCAGGCTAGGACTATAGAAAAAACAGTCGCAAACTAACAAATTTTGTGCTCAGATATTCAAAATGAGCAAGAACAGGTATAAAGACTACCTCAATCGATTCGATAAAACTATCTATCATGAATTCTTTCTTTATACATATTTTCAATTAATATAAACAAAAGATTGGGGTGCGAAATTAATTCCAAAATCCTCTAGTGATTTTGGCTTTTTAAATATATTTATTTCACCTAATTCATAGGCAATTGCTAGATTTTTTCCTTGATAATATTTATCAAAGAAATTTTTAGAGATTCCTGCAAATTCCGAGGTAACCTCCCATAATAACTCAGGGTCATTTTCAATTATTCCTTTTACTTCTACTTCAGCCACCACTTTCATGACTGGGGACGTTGAATAAATTAGTATCATTTTTACATCATTTTTACACTTCACTTTTCGGAACTCAAAGCGTTTTGTTCCCTGTAGAATATTTTCTACATGTTCTGGATTAATTGATAATAAAATCTTCATTTACCTCACCTAATTCCAGCAATTTAGAAAATTGATTTTCAGACAAGTGAATAACACCTGCATAAGTATCTCTATCAATAATATCCTGACCAATTAAATCATGTCGGACGATTCTCTTTGCTAACGGTATATTATACAGCATTTTTATGATAAATGGATATTCTTTTGAATTCCAAAAAGAATTTAATTCACCTTCGGAAAATACGGTTCCTTTTCCGCAATATTTAATAAATTCTTCTTTAGTATTAAACTTATTTATTTCAGTAACATCCAAAATTGAGCAAATTGAAGTTGTTACAGCTGACCATTCGGCTGGCTTACCAAACTCCGCCGTTCTATAAATAACGACAACATCCCCAGCTTTGAAATTCCGAATACCAGACATTGCTGCTAAATAAACTTTTTCTATCGTATTTGTGAAAGCTAGATCCTCAATCACGTGGTTTCTTTCTGTAACTAACTTTGAATATGGAAAAAGTTTTGTATGGTACTTAGGGTAAATAGACAGTAAATGGAAATTACACCCTTTAGTTTGTACACGCGGATAATCCATCAGGCTATCTTTTTTAGAAATTAAATTTTTTACATAAACGTGCTCTCCATTATCTTTTTCTCCCCATTTTTCAAA
>JAVBKF010000167.1:0-3517 GCA_031554215.1 Caryophanales bacterium | reverse complement strand
CATCTGCATCACTTTGTTTAAACTAATCAATAGGATTCCGCCAGCTATTGCAGACATTGCAAGGAGGATAAATACAATATATTCACCACTCATGGGCGGTTCTCCTTTCGGACATTGGTGTCATTTTCATCTAACCACTGTAAATCTTTGAACAACTCATCACGGCTAAACGCCGCAAGTTCAAAATTATTGGTCATCGTGATCGCATCGGTTGGACATACTTCTGTGCACAAGTCGCAAAGGATACAGGTTTCAAAGTTCAAATCATACGTTGCGATGATCTTCCCCTTCTTTGACGGATCAGGATGCTTCTTGCCAACTAAGTTAATACAATCGGTTGGACATATATTCATACATTGATTACAGACAATGCACTTTTCTGGGTAGAATTTCTGTATCCCACGGAATCGGTCTGGCAGTGGAATAGGACTCGCCGGGTAATCATAGGTGACTTTTTCCTTCGACAACTGACTAAGCGTATATTTGAAACCCTTTGTAATTCCAATCAATGGCTAGCACCCTCTCTCTATTTAGCTTTGATATGTGCATGATTAGGCTACGCTTAAAATGACTTTATTTCAAAAACAACTTCTGAGCGCATCTTAGGCTCATACTTCAAAGACTCAGCGCTATTTCGAGAATAATTCTAACAAAATAGCGGTTAAGAAGATATTGACTAACGCAAGTGGAAGGAGAATCTTCCAAGCAAACGTCATCAATTGTTCAACTTTTACCCGTGGCAAGGTCGTCCGAGCCCAGATAAAGATAAAGACGAGTAACATAAACTTCAGCGTAAACCAAATTGCACCTGGTATGAAATCAAGGAATCCCATCGGCGGATACCAACCACCTAGGAATAGAATCGTAATCAGTGTTGACATTGCAAATAGATAAACATATTCTGTCAACATGAAGAATGCAAACCTGAATCCTGAATACTCAACATGGTAACCAGCAACTAGTTCTGATTCAGCTTCCGGTAAATCAAACGGTGTCCGGTTAAGTTCTGCAAATGCTGAAATAAAGAAAATGATAAAGCCAATTGGCTGCATGAAGATAAACCATACATGTTCTTGTGCCAGTACAATGTCATTAAGGTTCAAACTACCAGAAATGAGAATGACACCAACAATCGACATCACCAGTGGAATCTCATAGGAGATTACTTGTGCTACAGCACGCATACCACCAATTAATGAATACTTATTATTGGATGCCCATGCCCCAGAAATAATCCCAATTGTCGTAATGCCTGAAACAGCAATATAATACAGTACACCAATCCCAAGATCAGCAAACTGAAATTGTTCTGTGAACGGAAGTACGGCGATCACCATCATTGATGGTGCAAACGCAATCAGTGGTGCAAGTAGAAATATCTTTCGGTCAGCTGCTTCCGGTACTACATCTTCTTTAATCAAAAACTTCGTGACATCCGCAACAGTTTGCAAAAGTCCCCATTTACCACCAACTTGATTCGGTCCATGACGGAGCTGCATGTAGCCCATTACTTTACGTTCTGCAAGGATTGCATAGGTGACAAAGCCAAGGATTACGAGAAGCATGGCAACGCCCATTACGAAGAAAACCGAGAAATTCATCCAATCGGGCGTACTCGTGAGCAAATCTTGAATCATTAACAGTCGACCTCCCCGAGAATAATATCAATAGCGCCCAAGATGACAATGAGGTTATTGATATTCTGACCAACTAGTAATTTCGGCAAGATCTGCAGGTTATAAAATGACGGACGTCTAAATTTTAACCGGTACGGTTCTTTCTTGCCATTACTTGCAATATAACAACCAATTTCACCACGTGGCGATTCAATACTCACATAAGTTTCACCAACCGGTGCTTTAATGATCTTTGGTACTTTCGCCATGATGGCACCATCTGCCGGAAACTGAGCTGTCGCTTGTTCTAGAATATTTAATGATTCTTCAATTTCACAAAGACGACACTCAAGCCGTGCCCAAACATCCCCGTCCGTACGAACGATCTCTTCAAAATTGAACCGCTCATAAAGTGAATAGGGATTTGCTTTACGAATATCACTTTTCACCCCAGTTGAACGGAGATTAGCACCACTAAGCGAATAAGCAATTGCTTCCTCCTTTGAGTAAATACCAACGCCCTTTAAACGACTATGTATGATCTCATTTCCAACAGCTAGGTCATAGTATCCTTCTAATTGCTCACGCATATAAGGGATAAATTCATTTATTTTCTCAATCCAGCCATCTGGTGCATCCCATTTGACGCCACCAACGCGCATGTAGTTAAATGTAAGTCTTGCGCCAGATAACTCATTTAATAGGTTTAAAATCATTTCCCGTTCACGGAAGGCAAACAGGAACGGGCTCACTGCGCCGAGATCGAGGAGAAACGTACCAAACCAAACTAAATGACTAGCAATTCGTCCTAGCTCCATCGAAATTACACGGAGGTAATCGGCACGCTCAGGCACCTCAATACCAGACATCGTCTCTACAGCATGGCAAAAAACATAATTTGTCGTCATTGCTGACACGTAATCCATTCGGTCTGTATACGGAATAATTTGGGTATACTGCAGATTCTCAGCAAGCTTTTCCGTCCCGCGATGTAGGTACCCGATTACAGGTGTTGCTTCGACAATTGTTTCCCCATCAATCTTAATGACCAAACGAAAAACACCATGCGTACTCGGGTGTTGAGGTCCTACATTAAGCAACATTTCTTCTGTTCTAATCATTCAGACCCCTCCTCATCGTACTGGTTATAGTCTTTTCGTAGTGGGTACCCATTCCAATCTTCACCGAGTAGAATCCGTTTCAGGTCGGGGTGCCCTTTGAAGCGTATACCAAGAAGATCATACGTTTCTGACTCCGCCCAGTTAGCCCCTTCCCAAATTGGGACAATTGATGCGACCTCCGGGTTTCCTCTTTCAATCTTCGTTTTTAGTACCATTTCATGCTTGAATTGATAAGACCTGAGGTGAACATAGATCTCCATATGTGTCTCGAAATCAGAGCCATGTAAGCTCGATAGATAATCAAAGGAAAGGTCAGCATTTTCTTTTAAAAATTTTGCCATATTGAAGTAGTCTTTGTTATGAACAACAAATGTTGGCATTTCTTTTGCCAAGGCATTGTTGCTAGACTCAATAATCGACTCAGAAGAGAATTTCGACTTCAATAGTCGCTCGATCTTGCTAAGAAGTTGCTTCTTTTCAGCTGAGTGATGACGATTTTTAACTTGCTCACTCGCTAACGTCCCGCTATTTCCATTTCCGCCAGCCGCTACAACTGGGTTTGCTTTTGCAGCAGCTGCTGCTTTCGCCTCTGCTGCCACTTTTGCTTTCTCATCCTGACTAGCTGAGGTGCTCTCGCTGCTTACCGCTAGTTTTGCTTTTGCCGCAGCTACTGCTTTCGCCTCTGCTGCCACTTTTGCTTTCTCATCCTGACTAGCTGAGGTGCTCTCGCTGCTTACCGCTAGTTTTGCTTTTGCCGCAGCTACTGCTTTCGCCTCTGCT
>JAVBKF010000018.1:0-2674 GCA_031554215.1 Caryophanales bacterium | reverse complement strand
AACTTCAAATGGGAATCGTGATGGAAACAGATGTTGTCCATCGTTTACTATCCATTCCCGATGAGCTTAATGATGCTTATTTCTACTATCAGGATTTTCTGGATGCCTTTGAAAACTCAGAGGCTGACTCATTTTTTAGTTCCATTAAGGAATAATTTGATTCGTTTTCATTAACTTGTTCTCATTTCCTCTTTATTCTGACAACAAAAAAAAGCACGATCAACATGATGCATTGATCGAACTTTTTTACCCCTATTAATCCTATTTGACAGAGAGCCATAAATAATGAGCCAATGAAACCCTAGAAAGTTAGCGTCTCTGGATAATAGAAACATGTTGCTAGCTTTCCGGGGTATCGTGTGTTGTCTAACTAGAGTCCTTTAGTTGTTTTGAGCGGCTACTGCCTTTTTCCGCTTTAAAATGATTAAAAACGCTAGCGTTGTAAGGAAATATACTGATGCATGGTGATTGGAATCACCTGTTTTTGGCATTGTTGATTCTGATGGTATTTTTGCCTGCATTTGTGGTTTCGCTTCCACTTGGATTTCAGCATTCTCTTGAATTTCTTCTCGGTCTAGTGTGACAGATTCTTCAATTGTATTCTCTTCAATTGCAACTTCTTCAATTGTATTCTCTACAAATGTTACTGGTACATCAATCACCGTTGCTTCACCTTCATCATCAGTCAACAAAATCTTTGTTTCCTGAGTACCTGGCTTCGAGGAGTCAAGTGAGTTCTGTTGGTTGTAGAACACGGATACAGGTCCACCATCTGGATCGATCTCATTATCAACTAGATCTGCTGGATTGATGGTTGTTACATCTGTTCCCACTGGATATTGTACATCTAGCGCTGCTGTTCCTGTAGGTGGTGCTGTAATTTTGATGGTCACGACAATCTCTGTTGTGACCCCTTCATCATCTGTAATGACAAGCACTATGTCATGTGATCCTGGCGTTGTTGTGTCGATTTCAGGATCTTTGACTGTTACCGTTACTTCTCCACCATCTGGATCCATTTCGTTATCAATTAGATCTGCTGGATTGATGGTACTTACATCCACCCCTGCTGGGAAATTCACGCCTTCTTCAGCTTCACCTTGTGGTGCCGCTGTAAGGATGATTGTTGTAACAACTTCTGTTTTGACTCCTTCATCATCCGTAATCACCAATGTGATTTCATGTGGTCCTGGTTTTGACGAATCTACTTCTGTTGGATCTTTCACCGTTACCGTTACGGATCCGCCATCTGGATCCACTTCGTCTACCACCAAATCTGCCGGATTGATTGAATCAATATTTGTTCCTACTGGATATTTTACATTTTCCTCTGGTTCCCCAACTGGTGCTGTTGTGAAGTTGACTGAGACCGTTATTTCTGTCGTTTCTCCTTCATCATCTGTGATGACTACAGTTATCTCTTGTGAGCCTGGTTTAGATGTATCGATACTTTCTGCATCTTTTATTGCTACATTGACTGCGCCACCGTCTGGATCCACTTCATCTTTCACTAGGTCAACTGCAATAATCTCGTCTATATCAGTTCCTACCGGATACTTGATATTTTCTTCTGCTATTCCTGTTGGTGCTGTTGTAAAGTTGACTGAAACGGTTATTGCTGTCATTTCGCCTTCATCGTCTGTGATAACGACGACTACTTCTTGTGAACCTGGCTTCGATGTGTCAACTGCTGTTGTATCTTTGATTGCTATCGTTATATCTCCACCATCTGGATCTTTCTCATCTTTGACTAGACCAGCGGCTACAATTGTGGTTACATCTGTTCCTACTGGATACTTGATCCCCTCTTCAGCGACTCCTGTCGGTGCCGTTACGAAGTTGACGGTCACCGTTATCTCTGCTGTCGTTCCTTCATCGTCTGTAATGACGACGACGACTTCTTGTGGACCTGTCTTTGATGAATCTACTTTTGTTAGATCTTTGATGACAACAGTTACATCTCCGCCATCTGGATCGAGCTCATCTTTGACTAGACCAGCGGCTACAATCGTTGTTACGTCCGTTCCTACTGGATACTTGATTCCTTCTTCCGCTGTTCCTGTTGGTGCTGTTGTGAAATTTACTGACACTGTGACTTCTGTTGTTGTTCCTTCATCATCCGTAATGACAACGACTACTTCTTGCGCGCCTGGTTTCGATGTATCTACCTTTGTTGGATCTTTGATCGCTACTGTTACATCTCCGCCATCCGGATCTAACTCATCTTTGACTAGACCTGCCGCAACGATTGTCGTTACGTCTGTTCCTACTGGATACTTAATGCCCACTTCCGCTGTTCCTGTTGGTGCTGTTGTAAAGTTCACTGATACTGTAATTTCTGATGTTGTTCCCTCATCGTCGGTAATTACAACGACCACGTCTTGCGCGCCCGGCTTCGATGTATCTACTGTCGTTTGATATTTGATAGCTAAAGTTACATCAACGCCATACGGATCTAACTCATCTTTGACTAGACCTGCCGCAACGATTGTCGTTACGTCTGTTCCTACCGGATACTTAATTCCTTCTTCCGCTGTTCCTGTTGGTACTGTTGTAAAGTTCACTGACACTGTAATTTCTGTTGTTGTTCCTTCATCATCCGTAATGACAACGACTACTTCTTGCGCGCCTGGTTTCGATGTATCTACCTTTGTTGGATCTTTGATCGCTACTG
>JAVBKF010000189.1:0-22619 GCA_031554215.1 Caryophanales bacterium | reverse complement strand
TCGTACAGGAATGTACAATCATCCTTAAAGTGTGTTGACAGTCGTAGTAATGCTGGAGCTTCACGAGACAGGTGATCGTTTTGTTCTAAACATTTTTCTAATAGTTCATTGGTCTCAGTGCTCAATCCAAATTCCACCTTCAATGATAGACTTTTTACAATTATCAAACTAATTCTACCTGTTTTATCTTATTTTAGCTACATTTATTTTGTTATACTATTCCATTTTGAGATTTTTTAACAGTTCTGAACCTCAAGAAGCTGCCCTATAATGCTGAGAGGCAGCTCTACATCTGAAAATACACCCATACGTTTTTTCTGCTAGAAATATAAAGAAAGAAAATTTTTTCTCATATCCATTTCCACCCGATTTTTAGCATACAAAAAAATACCCATAGAATAGTCACTTTTTTTTCTAAGTGTCTATTCTAAAGGTACCACTTTAGTGGTCTACTCTTGGTTTTGTATTCAAACACTAAATCCGTTGCAAGAACTCTTCAAACTTGCGTACTATATTTGGAATATCATCGGTTGTGAACCGAAGTCTCATGAGCGCTTCGTTATCAATATCCATCGCATCTGCTAGCATACCGCCAATCCCGCTCATACGACGATCAACTTCTACATATACATCAATTTCATTGTCTGAGATTGGGTTGAAATAAATTTCTAGTTCCTTAATTTTGTCAGAAAAATTGGTTGAATACGCAGTAAACTCAATTTCCTGAACAAATGGTGTTTGGATTGCTTTATGACGATTCACAGCTTTATTGCTAATTTCACTAATTCTAAATCCTATTTTTTCAAGCGCACTTACTGTGCTACCAATCAGTTTATTTGGTTTAACGGCAATGTAATCAGTGTCTACTGGATCAACTGCGTCTTTCACATCTAGTTTCGTTTGTACCCAGACCGATTTTCTTCCAAAAGTAATTGGCGTTTGCAATGGTACTGTTAACTGGAATGGAATCTCTTTTTTTTCATTTGCTTCAATAATTGTTGTTGCAACTACTTTTATTTTTTGTAATTCACATGTGTATTTGCGATCATCATGGAAATAACATGTAGCAAGTATCACTGTGATTGCATCGACTTTTTGCGCCACTTTTCCGCCAGAAATGCGAATTTCTCCTTGAATAACCTCACCTACTGCGTATTCATCCTTCTCGAGTACAGTATCAACTTCTGCACCGCCAATCCCGATTGTTGCTAGAAACTTTCCAAACTTCGACATATGATAATCCTCCTTGGACTATTTCAAAAGGTTCCAATTTCTTTTTTATCGTATCACTGCTATTGCCTTATTTCAATAGATTTCTGTATTGAAGCTAAGATGGCGCGTGCTATTTGATGATACGAAACCAAAAATGGACGATTTTCAGCAGGAAGCTTGGACGAAGCTCTTTTACTAAATAAAAATTCATGAAATAACGCACTGGTTGCTTCAAAATGAGCTTTTTACAGTGCGATTATCTGCATTATATCATGGTGAAAATTATCAATCTGCATGGCTAAATGATCGTTTGCCCCAGCCTCTTTCATTACCAAGAAAGGTCACTCTCGAGCCCTTTTACTTATTTCATTGGCGATCAACCCTTTTTGAGATTCTCTATTGTCAGCCACAAAAGATAGCCGAGGAATAAGCTTATTAGTATCCCGAATAAAACAATATTTTCGTTTGTTTTTGGGATAATGTCGGGTTCGGACAGAACGATCATATTTATACTAGAGATTATATTTCCATCTGAATCCGTAAAATCCACTTGAATCACATCTTTTGGTGCTAGCGCTTGTGGCAAAATGATTGTCCAAATGCCGTCTGGTCCAATCGTTACAGTGATTTCGGTTCCGTCTGGTATGCTGATTGTCACGTTTGTCCCAGGCTCACCGCTGCCACTAATAACAGTTGTTCCAGGTATCAAAGGATTTACTGTTCTATTTGTTTTTTCCTTTTTCGATGCATACATCAAAGTAGCGAGAACGTCCTCGGTAATATTTTCAATCATAATTTGCTCGCTTGATTGAAGTTCTCCCCCATTTATTGCATGTCCTACATAATCATATCCGGCAATAATTGGCGCTACTTTGTGGTAGGAATTTCCCTTATCTATTGTCCTATAGGTTTCCGGTGTGATTACTGATGGCCTTGTTGTAACATACTGTTCTGTAATGGTGACATCTGGCTGACCATTTTCATTATCATCTTGATCATAGCTGAATGTAATGGTTTGTGGCGATGTTACAGAATCAATGACTGGTTCCCCAGATTGTTCATCACCGTTGTCAATTTTGTAAAATTGATAAACATGTTTCATGATCTTTGACGCCGATCCATGATATTGTGAGAATTCCTTGACTATTTTGCTCGTTTCCTCTTTAATTTGTCTACCTGCTAGGTCCAGATATCTCTCAGTTATTATGATATCTTGAGGTTCTTTAATCACTCCTAATTTTTCATCCGTGACCTCTAATTTTTCATCCGCGACCTCATCGCTTTGCTCGAACACCTTGTTTGGCGCTGTGATAGACGGTCCTGTTCTAGTTGTTGTACTACTTTTAATCACAACTTGTACGGTTGTCTCTACTGTGTTATTGTCACTATCTGTCGCACTGTACCGTACATTATAGATGCCAGGAATACCTGTGAGGAGCCCACCTTTATCAGAAATGATTGGTATAAGAACACCATCTTTAATATCAAAAGCTGTCACACTTTCTAATAGGTTTGCATCCGTCACATTGTCCGCCACTTCATATACCTTGTTTAATGCCGAAATTGTTGGATCAATTCCCGATGTCTTTGCACGCTTAATGAGAACTTTAACGGTTACTGACACTGTGACCCCTTCGCTATCTGTTGCTGAATAAGTGACATCATAGACCCCTGGTGTGCCAGATATAAGGCCGCCTCTATCTTCAATAGTTGGTGTTAAGTTGCCTTCCTTGACATCAAAAGCAGTCACATCCTTTAATAGTTTTGCATCCGTCACATCATCCGTGATTGCAAAAGCTTTGTTGGTTGCCGTGATGAAAGGATCAACGCCTGTTGTTGTCGGTGCCTTAACCATCACTTTGATGGTCGTCTCTACTTTGTTCATATCACTATCTGTCGCCGAATAGGTCACGTCGTAAATACCAGGCATGCCGGATATTAACCCACCCTTATTTTCAATAATTGGCGTAAGAACCCCATCTTTCACATCAAAGGCAGTGACATCTTCAAGCAGCATCGCGTCTGTTATCGTATCGGATAATTCTAATACTTTATTTGAAGCAGTAATCGTTGGATCAGTTCCAATAGTTGTTGCCTCTTTAATCAACACTTTCACTGTTATTTCTGCGGATATATTCCTACTATTGGTTGCGGAATATCTCACTGAGTAGAGACCTGATACACCAGAGACAAGATGTCCCTTATCTGCGATTACTGGCGCTCGAGCACCATCCTGTGTATCAAAAGCAGTCACACCTTCTAATAATTTTGCATCGGTGACATCGTCGGTTTTTTCAAATATTTTATTTGCTGCTGTGATGGTAAGACCGGTTTCTGTCGTTGCCACGTCCTTAACGAGTATGGTAACCGTTCTATAGGCGGACTTATTTGCACTGTTACTAGCCGAATAGGTTACAGTATAAACGCCCGGTACACCGCTCACAAATCCGTCTTTATCTGCAATCACTGGGGTTAGAGTTCCATCTTTCTTATCGAAGCCAGTAACCTCTGCTAATAATTCAGCATCCGTCACAGTATCGCTCTTTTCAAATACCCTGTTCGGCGCTGTGATATATGGATCATCGCCTGCTGTCACAGTATCCTTAATGAATACTTTCACGGTCATTTCCACTATGTGATCAGCACTATCTGTGGCTACATACGTCACATCGTAGACGCCAGGAATACCAGAGACAAGTCCGCCTTTATTTGCAATTGTTGGCGTTAGATGCCCATCTGCTGTATCAATTGCGCTCACGCCTGCTAACAGCATTGTGTCAGTTACATTATCCGTAATCTCGAAAACACGATTTGTTGCAGTAATGTCTGGATCAGGGCGGTAAACAAGAATTACCGATGGTTTCCCACTTGCGATCATATCAATATTTGGATCGCCTGCATGGTAGGCGTGCTCGGTTCTCTCACCTACATATTTATAGCCTACATAGGCATAATCTGTAATCACAGGAGCTACATATGTCCAAGGGTCGCCAACCGCCGTAAATGATGCCATGTCCCCGACAGGAATGCCTCCAATTTCAATTGGATTGCCTGTCAAATCTTGATGCTTCATCGTCACAGTGGCACTCGTTTTGTAAAAGAACACCACTGATTCAGTTGCTTTACCTTCTGAAAGAAAATTTGGCATTGCAGGTGCTGGCACAAAAGCACTAGTACCAAGTTGATATCCAGTATAGATTTTTTCTTTGATTATTGGAGCAGTACTGACGTACGGGTCCCCAAATTGAATAAATTTGGTAACTGGGGGTAACAGCACAGCATCTGCATTACTTTTATCAAGAAATTGTTCAGTAACTACGCTGGTACGATCAGTGTATTTTTCCCTGATGACTTGTTCATTGCTATCGATAATGCCATTTTCGTTGGCATCACTTTCATAGACATAAGAGATGGTATGCGCTGCTGTTACAGAACTGAAGATGGCAGGTACGGAATCACCTACCGGGGGCGGCTGTGTTGTCGTGCCCTGTTCGACTCTATACCCAGTTGCAATCCATTTCGGTATTGTTTTTGGTGAATAGGTATAATCGCTCTTATACAGCGTTTGTACGCTATCCGTACTTTGTCCTTCGATTGGTGTTACACCATCTACTTGCGTATAATGCTGCGTGATTGTGTAACTCGGATAGTGAATATAGATCGTTTGATTTGAAGACAACGCCCCTTTATCATCTACGACAAAGATCTGAATTGTGTGATCACCAGAACTCAGATCAGCAGGTAGTGTTATTTTTCCACTAAACGCATTCCCTTCTCCTTGCACTGGATTCGGATATGGATAGCCTGGTTTTGTTTCGTCAATTGGCAAAGCTTGACCGCCATCAATCCTATAAAAAATTTGAACAGAATCACTATCAAGATCGCCCCATTTGCCATCGAATAGCACCTCAGAACTTGGGGTCACAAACTCAGGCGATGTAAGTGTTGTGTTTTTATTAAACTCGGTAATCACTGGCTGTACATTCAGTTCAGACATGCTGATGACAAATGATTCAGTCCGACTTTCACTCGGTGCCAGCGTTTTTGTCTTAAAAAAAATAAAACCTGACGTATTTATCCCAGCAGGAGCATCTTCATAACTTGGGTCATCATCGACTGTGTGAGCATATGCCATTCCACTATTATGTGGTCCTAGTTGGGTGCTAGGGTCAATCATATCTCCTATTGCAATAAATTCAGCTTCTGTAGCACCTTCAAAAACAGGGTTAGTGAGAAATTGGACTAATAGATTTTTTTCAGGCCATTTACAAAGCATCCCCATATTAAACGGTAAGTATTGACTAGGTTCATGCGAATTCCGTTCAGGCGCCCCCGTTGGTATTGGGTCTGGAACAGAAACATCCGTTGCTGGAACATCGGGAGGAATATTCATGCCAATGGCAATATCCATGTTCATTTTCATACCAACCTCTTTTGCTACCAGTGTTGGGTTCGTCACTGTTGAACTGATCTTTATCCGGGTAGGTGAAATTGGCTCCAGTTTAATCGTTACTTCCAGCTCTTCGATACGTTGTGTTAGTTGACCATTTCTATAGGGATGACTAGGTGTTTCACCAATAATTGGATTTTCTCCAAAGGGGGCAAAGAACATTCTTTCCACACCATTGATGGTATATTTCCAGTTACTACGCCCTTGACCATAAGGTGAGTAAAAGGTCATATCCTTCTCACGGTTATGAATCCAAATCATCGATGAACCCCATAGACCACCAGAATCAATATCACCCAAATGATAATCCCAGTATTTATCATATGGATTGGGCTCCCCTTCCGCCGTCTGGGAAGGGGCCATGTATGACTGGGTTTGAGCTTGAATAGGTAAACGATTGGGCATCTGATTAGCATGCGAAATCATCACCAGAACCATGATCAAAACCATCACGAATAAACCTAGCAATATGCGCCTTCTATTCATATCGAAAAACCTGCTTGTCGACTTTTTCATGCTCATATGGATTCCTTTTTTCTTTGAGTGTGAACCTCATATTATTTGTTTGGTAATTGCCAAAGACATTAGGTTAGTGTGTCTGAAAAAGATTTATGAAAGGGTTTGCCAAGAACTTTTCGATTAGCGCGCAGAGCCATCAACAGTTGCTTCACTATCGTTTCAAACTGTTTTGACTTACACGCTACTTGTTCATCTGCGATGCAGATGAACGTATCGTGGAAAAAATCGCAAATAGTGAGAATAGTTGCTTCAAGCTTGCGTTCTGAATCCTTGATTTAGCAAACAGAAGGGACAGCACACGTCGCCCTAGAGAAATTTAGCAACAACGTACTGCTGCCGCTTGCGTTCTAAATCTTCGATTTAGCAAACAGAAGGGACAGCACATCGCCCTAGCGAAATTTAGCAACAACGTACGCTATGTCTTTTTTAGGGCAAAGTATAGCGGAAAATTCTTCATAAATATTTCATAAATCTTTTCCAGATACACCCTAATAGGATGTTAATGCATTTAAGTTTTGGGCTAATTTGAACGTATGAAAACTAATTCCTGCGCCATTTGTATTGATTTCAAAATGACTGTGTGATTAATATCACCTGATACCTTTTGAATTATGACTTAAAGTACATTTGAATGTATGTCGATGTTTTCAATAAATTAGAGGAATATTTGATCTTTTGCAGAGGCTACTTAGCACCACGTAGATATGGGAGGACACGTCTTATAGGTATTGATACGACAAAAGAATCATGATCCACAGAGAACCATGATTCTTAAGAGGTTTTGGAGACAATTTACACAGTTTCCAACAAAGATTTTAATTTCTCTTTCAAATTCGCTACATCACCTTCGCGAACTGATAATTTAAGGCGTTTGTCCTCATCGCCATCATATGATTTTGAAAAGACTTCAATATGACTTGTTTCGGGATTGACCTCAAGATAAAGTGTTAATTCATCAGCCATTGTTGGCACGAGTACCAGTTCTATACAGCTGATATTTTCAGAAAACATACTTGTTTCTGCGCTAAATATCATTTCTTGAACAAAAGGTATTGCGATTGAGCTATTACGACTCACTGCATTTAGTTTACTTGATTTAAACACGAGTCCAAGACCTTCTACTGCTTCAAGAATACTCGCTAACAAGGCGTTTGGCTTAATGTCAATGTAGTCGATATCCAAGGGGTCGATAGATGCTTTTACATCTAAGAGCGTCTGAACCCATACATTTCTACTTTCAAAGGTGATTGGCGCATTCACAGGGACAGGAATTGAAAAATGAAATTGTAGCGTTTCCTCTTTTTTTGCTATAAAAGTTTTAGAAAGCTCTATTTTGCAAAGTTCACTATATGCTCTTAGGTCATGTCTCCCGTAAGTCGTTTTGACTGCGATATGAATCGAATCAATTTGTTGATCGACTTTTCCGCCCTGTATACAAACAACCCCATTTATTAACTCACCAATTTGGTACTGATCTTTTTCTAAGAATGTTCCTACCTCAACCCCTTTGGTTCCAAGGCTTGCGAGTACTTTGTCAAATCCTTTCATAATCGTTCCTCCTTTATGAATAGTCGTTTCCTCGGTAAGTCTAACACCGCATGAACACTGTATTATAAATGGTATAAGTCAGTTTGCCCCTCCACTATTTCGAGGCAATTTTTCTGATTTCCTTTATAATCCTGTCATTATTACATGAGCAAAAAATGGTTTTAGAGGGTACTCAATTGTGATGGTAAAAGTGCAATCAACATTGAAAATTTTTACCAATTTCTTAATTAAATCGTAGCACGCTCTCGATTTATTTTCAACATGCTTTTCAAGAAAACTGTTGAAATAGTCGTCAGTACGCCTATTTAATAGCTTCGAGACAATTTTCGGTATATTTTTCCATTAAAATAAAAGAAACGAGAAATCCCACCAGTTACGCCTAGCAAATGTTTTGCCATCGCTTTCATGCCTTGTTGACCTTCTATTTTCTGGTCAGAAAGATAGATACCAATCAGCCCTTTGTTAATAAGCAAATGGAATTTCGCATCTGGTATTTTTTTAATATTTCGGTCAGCTTCAACAATAAAATGCTCAAGCCGTTCGATCATATGTTCATTCGATTCATAGTAGCTGCAGAAGTTCAGATCGCCGCCCTCCACGTCCTCAGATTGATCAATAAAATAGTCGAGCAAAATGTGCAACCCCTGCACATAAGGGAAATAACTGTGATAGATATTCGCTATCGTAACCTCAGCAAGTTCATCTTGAAATGCGTATGCAACAAGACAAAAGATACATAATGTCGAGCCCGTACAGGCAGAGAATTCATACCAAGTCATCGCAGGGAGAGCCTGCTTGTTTTCCTCAAACCAAGTGATGAGGCGCTCTTCCCTTTCCTCTATCGCAACATGTTTATGTACTTGCAAATGACAATAAAGGTCGGCCAGTATTTGTAATGTCGATTTGATGTTGTCATAATGCTTGGTTTTCTGAAGCATCTCCTGACAAACTGTTACAAGTTCCTGCAAGTAGCCCCCATCATCCTGATCATCCCGAAACCGGTAATAGTTGTTTGGTGCGGAGTCTCCTGCCACCGTATCACGCATTGACTCATGTAATGCTGAAAAATCTTTTGGATCGAGAGATGTACTCCGGTCACAAAGATTGTCCAAATAATCACTGATTGTTTGATATGCGACAATAAAGCGGATACATTCCTTTCGCTTCTCACCCGCTAAGATCGCATAGATTGCCCCGCCCTCACAATGAAATGTTTTTTGCTCAATACTCGCAAGTGCCTGTGTTCTCAGCTCTTCATTCGGAATCTGACTAGCCCGTTCTTTCCAATAATGCAGCTCCTTCGCTACCACTGGTAACACTTTCATATAAATTGTTGCCATCAAACTAACTGCATTTTTAGGTGCTTTCATGCCATTCCCCTTTATGTAAACCCTCAATAAATATCAGGCTATTCTTTTGTAATATGCACAAGGCTAGCAAGATTTAACCTTGACTTAAAGTACCCACAAATCGGGCTTTCCCGCTTCATTCATTTCAAATACTGGGAAACGAGAGCTTCCAGAACCACTAGTGCCACTACAATAATGACTTAGAGAAAATCCCCCTTTGCAAAAAATTCACATCGGAGGATATCGCACCTAATTCAGTCTAGCGCTTATTTTTGTTCAGTCAGCCATGAATAAATTGCGGACAAGTCTCGTTTGTTTAACTCGCGAATTCTACTATAGAGCGGAATATCAGCAATTTCAGGTGCCGCATCACTGAGAACATCCTTAACCGTTCCAGTAATCCAAGTGAGCACAGACTCGCCTTCAATTTCCTCAGCTAGTCCATCAGGAGAAACACCACTAGCATGACAGCTCACACAAGGTACGGAGAGTTTATGGACACCTTCATAGAGGTTGTCCTCAGAAATCACACGTTTCCCTTTACAAAATTCGCAAGGCTTACTTGATTTGATTTTATTAATTTGTGTGACAATCTTCTTGTAGCCGAGTGCCTCATAAACATAAACAACCTTTTTGTACTTACCCTCAGAAAAGAACTGCTCAATTAAGGCTTCTCTAGTCTCGGTCATTGAATCAAAATCACAAATCGTCACCTGGTTACTGGCACTAAGGCGCTCAATATTCGGCTGGATCACTTCCCAGAACGGCAATGCATTTTGCAGTACGAACTCAAAGTTCGCCAAGCTACTTTGCTCCAGTTCAAGCATTTTCAAAGCAACCTGCTGTTCTCTCGGGTATTGTGATACATCCTCTGTCAGAACGGCATCAGGACCAAGGATCGCTTTCATTCTTGCGAGGATTGGCAATTCACCAACAATCGCTTCCACCTCTTTAATCGGCATATGAATCAGTTCACGAATATCGGTTGTCCCATATAATAATGCTTTATGGTGTTTGAGCACCGTACCTTCACAGATTGGGCACTGAATCGTTTCCCGCGAGTCTCTAATCTCCGTCTTGACATCTGCTTTTGACACAGAGATATACATTTGAATAATCGAGTTGAAACCAACCCAATTTCGAGACGCTTTCCCTGCCTTATCGTAGAAAGAATGCTCCCAGTAGCCATAAAGAAACAGCTTTCGCTCCGCTTCCGACATGTCCTGATAGCTTTTACTAATATCAAGACCTAGTTCATCTTTCAGCGCCCCGAAGATAAACTCAAGTTTCTCATACCGGTAATACTTAAGCACTTTCATAATCTCTGGATGAAGGAGTCCATCCCAGAATGGTGCCGTAATATCATTAAATGCCACGTTGATATCAAACTTTTCAATCACACGTCTACCAGAACAACACGCACAATGATTTTCAGGGTTATAGAAGTCAAACCGCTTTGTATCTTGATTCGTTTGATGCGCAGCAACAAGCTGATTAATCAGTCCAGCTAGTTCAAAAGTAAACGTATTTTGGCTATAAAGATGGCGCTCCAAATCCATCGCAATTACAGGGGCTAATTTATCAGCGTCGAACTCGCCATAAACGAGACGAGCTAGCGGCGAAAGACTCTTCAGGATTCCACCCTTGAAATTATTCATAGCAGCAGCGAAGTAAGCCTCATGATCCGCCTTCAGATAGTGAACACCAGTCCGCTTGTTAAGCGTAGAGTGAATCGGAATACTTTCCACATCATCATGACTACGATGTGCTGCCATGAATGATTCACAGGACTGGACAGCCAAAGAACTCACAGGTGCAGTTGTTCGCGCACCGAAATCAACCACGTAATCTGAACAGGCAAGCATGTAATGATTATGTTCAATCATAAATATCGTCACAGACGCGTCTTCTAGTATCTCACGAATACTATCAATAAACTGGTTGAGTATATTCTGTGACAAACCTTTTGAAGGCTCATCGAAAATAAATAATGTATGTGGATTCTTCGTTCCTGCAAAAAGTTCCGAAACCAAATGGACGCATTGAAACTCACCCGTTGATAATGTCTGGGTTTTACGAGAAAGCGTTAAATAGCCGAGTCCAAGTTTATTCAGTAGTGATAGTCGTTTATGAGCAATTTCAGCTTCTGGTAGTTCAGCTAAAATATCTTTAATGGAACGTTCAAAAATATCATCATCATATTTCGTTAGCCGCTTCTTAATATCTAGAAATGTCGCAATTGTTGAACGGCTGGTAATCGATTGATTTCGGTCCTGCCCAACGAGCACAAGACGATCCTTAGGGTAGCGTGTAACAAAATCCTTAGCGATACACTCATTCACTAGTGTTGACTTACCGCATCCTGACTCTCCAGTAAACGAAATGAGCCGATTCTTTGGTAGCTCGATGGATTCAATAGCAATGTTTCTGCAATACAAATCGGCAAAAAGATAAGCATCGCTAGCGGGTTTCGTGTTTCTTGCACAAAGAATCGGTGCAGGTCTTGGCGACACATCAACAATTTTCCCACCTTCGGTTCCACTTCCTGGTCCAAAGAATACCTTCTCATCTGTACAATTCAGCACTGTATCTGAATGGTCGATTAACCAAATTTGGTTCGTATGCCCAAGTGTCTTGATTTCCGAAAGAATCGTCTGAAGTGTCTGATGATCTAGCCCAACAGATATTTCATCGATAATAATCACAGCATTTTCTGAGACAGCCATAAATTCGGCAAGGAACAGACGTGTGAGTTCTCCGCCTGACAATGTTCCCATAATCCGGTCAATCGTTAAATAACCAATATTCATCTTGGTGATATTAAATAACAAATGTTGCTTCTGTTCGCTAATCCCGAGTGCCTCGCTCATCTCGAGAACCTTTTCAACACTCATATGATGGAGGTCAGCAATCGTCCACTCCGCTTCATCAATCGTTAAATGGTATTGAAGTACTTTTTCACTAAAGCGAGTACCGTTACAAGCTTCACAAACGATATTCTTATTGGTCCCTCTTCCCTTACATTTCGGGCACCAGCCTAACTCGTTATTAAAGGAAAACACTTCAGGTGATACATTATACTTACGAGCAATACAGTCGCGGATTTCCTTAAAACTACCTGTATGTGTACCTATCGTCGACCGTGGATTGGATGAAATCGACGACTTTCCTAGAAATAAGACAAGCGGCATTTCTTCAATTCGGTCAGCGGTAAAATTCGTCTCCAGTAATTCCGGGAACAAATATTGGTATTCAGCTTTCGGTAATGTCAGCACAAGTCTTTTCTTTGACTCATCGCCAATCGCCTGACAGAAAGTTGTCTTTCCTGAGCCAGACAAACCAGCAACACCAATTGAATTTTCTAACTGGATTTCTGTACTCAAATGATCAATATTATTGCAAATTAGTTCATTAACTTTCAAAATAGTCTCCTTTTGTTAGCTAGTTTCATTTGCCCATTATATCAGAAGTCTACCATCTGTGAAAATAGCCACTTTTTATTCAGCAACCTTTCATTATTGCACCTTACTTTCATTTGTTATACTGACTTACTATGAACTCTATAAAAAAATAAATGCATTCGGATGGCAAAATGACTGCAAATGACCGCAAGACCATGTTTTTTTCCATAATTGTGATTGACTTTGAATCTAATCATTGCTACACTGATCAGAAAAATATCTAATGGGAGATGTTAGAATGTCTAAGTTTACTAGGGAAGGTTTGACTTTTGATGATGTACTACTAGTGCCTGCAAAATCAGCTGTATTGCCACATGAGGTGAGTGTCGAAACCTATCTAACAAAGGCCATTAAATTGAACATTCCAATCATGAGTGCGAGCATGGATACAGTCACCGAATCACGCATGGCCATTGCGATGGCCCGGCAAGGTGGCATCGGCATTATCCATAAAAACATGACCATCGCTGAACAAGCAGACGAAGCCCGAAAAGTGAAGCGTTCGGAACATGGTGTCATCACCAATCCCTTCTCATTAACACCGAATCATCGAGTCCATGAGGCGAAAGCTTTAATGAGTAAATACCGTATTTCTGGCGTTCCGATTCAAGAAAACGATAAACTTGTTGGTATTATTACCAATCGTGACATCCGCTTTGAAACGGATCATACAAAGAAAATCTCTGAAGTTATGACCTCTGAACATCTCATCACCGCATCTGAAGGCATTACACTCGAGCAAGCAAAAGATATATTAACAAAATATAAAATTGAAAAACTTCCACTTGTTGATAGCAGTGACCAACTAAAAGGTCTTATTACCATTAAGGATATTGAAAAAACAATTAAATATCCAAATGCCGCAAAAGATCAGTTAGGTAGATTAATTGTTGGTGCGGCCGTCGGTGCAACTGCCGATGTATTTGAACGGATTGCAGCGCTTGTCGAAGCTGAAGTCGATGTCGTCATTATTGATACAGCACATGGGCATTCAGTCGGTGTCTTAGACAAGGTGAAGCAAATTAAAGCGCAGTTCCCTACCCTACAACTAATTGCTGGCAATGTTGCAACTGCTGCTGCAACTGTTGACCTGATAAATTCTGGTGCAGATGCTGTTAAAGTTGGTATCGGGCCTGGTTCGATTTGTACAACACGAATTGTTGCCGGTATTGGTGTCCCTCAGATTACAGCGATTACGGATTGCTCAGAAGCCGCCAAACCGTACGGCATACCAGTGATTGCAGATGGTGGTATTAAATACTCTGGTGATGTTGCCAAAGCGATTGCTGCGGGTGCGAATGTTTGCATGCTTGGTAGTATGTTTGCAGGATGTGAGGAAAGTCCAGGAGACACAGAACTCTATCAAGGTAGAACCTATAAAGTGTACCGCGGAATGGGATCTCTTTCAGCGATGGAAAGTGGTAGTAAAGATCGTTATTTCCAAACAGGTACAAAGAAACTCGTTCCAGAAGGAATTGAAGGTCGTGTTGCCTACAAAGGACCACTTGAGGATACTGTATTCCAACTGGTAGGTGGACTCCGTGCTGGAATGGGTTACTGCGGAACAGCATCAATCGCAGCACTAATTGAAGACGGTCAGTTCATCAAAATCACTAGTGCAGGTCTACGTGAAAGCCATCCACATGATGTGCATATTACCAAGGAAGCCCCTAACTACAGTGTTGAAAACTAAATTTCTATTGCAAAAAAGCGTCAGCTGCGAGATTTCAATTCAAGCAGCTGGCGCTTTTTTCTATGTTAAGTTCATCATTCTTACGAAACGGCTTAGCTTATCCGAGTACCTGTACCGTATCCATCGCAATCACTAATTCCTCATTCGTTGGGATGACAAATGTTTGTACAACCGCATCAGCTGTACTAACATTGACTTCCTTCCCTCTGCAAGCGTTCTTATCCATGTCGATTTTAATTCCCATAAACGCAAGACCTTCGACAATTTGCGCACGAAGTTCTGGCGAATTCTCACCAATTCCTGCTGTGAAAACGACAGCATCAAGGCCGCCCATCGCCGCAGCATATGAACCAATGTACTGCCTAATTCGGTAACAGAAGATATCGAGCACTAACTGGCAGCGAGCATTCCCTTCCATTGCAGCATCTTCAATATCTCTGAAGTCACTACTAACACCAGAAATACCCAGTGCACCAGATTGCTTGTTTAACAGATTATCTATTTCTGTAATCGACAGATTTTCTTTCTCCATCAAGTACTTAATCAGAGCTGGATCAATGCTACCACTTCTCGTTCCCATTGGAACCCCTTCAAGTGGCGTGAATCCCATGCTTGTATCGACTGAAACACCATTTTTCACGGCACAAATACTTGACCCGTTTCCTAAATGACAACTAACAATTTTCAGTTCACTAGCTGGTTTACCGAGTAATTCAGCCGCTCTATTCGACACATATTTATGAGATGTCCCGTGGAATCCGTATCTTCTGACTTTATACTTCTCATAGTATTTATACGGTAAGCCGTACAGGTAAGCATGTTCCGGAATTGTCTGATGAAAAGCTGTATCAAATACAGCGACCATAGGCACATTCGGAAGTGTTTCCATGCAGGCGTTAATGCCTGTAATATTAGGCGGGTTATGTAGCGGCGCAATTTCAACACAATCCTCAATCACTTTCATTACCTGATCATCAATCAGCACGGAACCTTTGAATTTCTCTCCGCCATGGACAATTCGGTGTCCCACAGCGCTAATTTCATCAAGTGAAGAAATAATGCCTATTGCTGGATCAACTAATAAAGCAAGCACTTCTTTCATAGCCACTTTGTGATCTGGCATAGAAATATCCTTTTTAACTTTATCAGCATCTGCACATTCATGTTTGATGAATGAATCTTTCAGACCAATCTTTTCACAAATCCCTTTCACGAGCACAGCGCCCGAGTTCATATCAATCAGTTGATATTTAAGCGATGAACTTCCCGCGTTAATGACTAAAACAATCATGCTAAATCCTTCTTTCCTACGTATTTACTAGGCTAGGCCTTGTTATTATTTGATGAAATGAACCACCTAAAATGCCTCTCTGCTTGGACAATTGCTACTCGAGTACAACCACCAAGATGGATGCGCTAAGCACCTAACTTGGTGGTGAGACATTTTCATCAGTCTTTTTTATTGTAACACTAAATCATGATGCAAAAAATGTGTTTTTGTTCACTTTTAATACGCTTTTGCCCAATAAACCATTTTTTCAGCTTTCTTACCACAACAAACACATGTATCTGCTAGCTTTTCTTGTTCAAACGGAATACAACGTGAAGTCGCTGTTGTTTTTTCTTTAATATCTTCTTCACAGGCAGTATCACCACACCACATCGCCTTGATAAAACCGCCAGATGTCACTTTCTCAGTGAAATCTGCCCATTCAGTCACCACATGTGTCGACGCATCTAAATGCGCTTTCGCTTTCGCATACAAACCATTATGAATATCTTCAAGCATCTGCGTAATGGCCGTATCTAGCTCTTCCATCAAAACGAAAGTCTTCTCACCAGTATCGCGGCGAACAAGGACAACATGCCCTTTCTCGATGTCTTTTGGTCCAACTTCAAGGCGAATTGGCACACCCTTCATCTCATATTCGTTAAACTTCCACCCGGGCATTTTATCACTGGCATCAATTTTGACCCTTGCGATTTTGCCGAGCGTATCTTTCAGGTTATAAGCAAAATCAAGCACGCCTTCTTTATGCTGGGCAATTGGCACAATCACCACTTGAATTGGTGCCACTCTTGGCGGGATCACGAGCCCACGGTTATCACCATGAACCATGATCAGTCCGCCAATAATCCGTGTTGAAAATCCCCAAGAAGTCTGATGAACATGCTCTTCTTTGCCTTCTTTATTTTGATAAGCAATCCCAAATGCTTTGGCGAATCCGTCGCCAAAATTATGGGATGTACCTGATTGGAGTGCTTTCCCATCATGCATCAAACTCTCAATGGTAAAAGTCGCTTTTGCACCAGCAAATTTTTCTTTCTCTGTTTTTTGCCCTTTAATCACAGGAAATGCTAACATTTCAGCACAGACATCTGCATAAACATCGAGCATTTTCCGTGTCTCAATCGCTGCTTCCTCGGCTGTTGCATGTGCTGTATGTCCCTCTTGCCAAAGGAACTCGCTTGTCCTGAGGAATGGTCTTGTTGTCTTTTCCCAGCGGACAACATTGGCCCATTGGTTATAGAGTTTCGGTAAATCACGATGCGATTGAATAATCTTGGCGAAATGCTCACAGAAAATAGATTCTGACGTTGGTCTAACAACGAGTCTTTCCTCGAGTTTCTCGTCACCGCCATGCGTCACCCAAGCCACTTCTGGCGCAAACCCCTCAACATGATCTTTCTCACGTTGTAACTGGCTTTCGGTCATAAACATTGGCATGTAAACATTTTCATGATCCGTTTCTTTGATACGGCGATCTAAATCATCCTTAATGTTCTCCCACAATGCATAACCATATGGGCGAATAATCATCGTTCCTCGTACATTGCCGTAGTCGACAAGTTCTGATTTCAAGACAACATCGGTATACCACTGCGGGAAATCATCTTCCATAGCAGTAATTTCTTTGACAAATTCTTTTGAATTCTTTCCCATTTAAAACAGCTCCTTTTTCACTTGGTTTGATTAGGGTGTATCTGAAAAAAATTGATGAAAGGGTTTTGACAAAAACTTTTCGATTAGCGCGGCGAAAAAATCGCCAATATCAGGAATCATTACGATTTTTTCGACAAAGCGAATCGGAAAATTCTTCATAAACCTTTCATAAAGCTTTTTCAGACACACCCTAGATCAATAATCGGTCAACTTACCTTCCTACTCAGCGGATACAGATATCAGCAGTATGAACGCCTCATAGCGATTTAAAACAAAAAAAATAGCCCTAAATCCCACAAAGGGACCAAAGCTTGGCGGTACCACCCTAATTTGCGATGCTACCGAAGCACTAGGGTAGACAACACACTCTTCATTAAACATGATATCGGAATGACCGCTGCTGGTTAAAGCAGAACTAGAAAGCAGGTTCAGTTGCGCTTTCAGAGGAGTTTGCACCAAACACTCCCTCTCTGTGCTAAAAAACGGCGACTTACTAATCTTTCATGATCGTTTAACTATTTTGAATAAGTTTATTCGATACCATCGGTTTTGTCAATGATTGTTTGTGTTATTGTTGAAGATGCGTCAATATCGTGGATATGTCCTCGGCCTTCCCCTATCAGTTGTCCTCGCCTTGTCATTATGCCGCAGTTTGTCTATTTTCGATTAGAACATAAGCATAACTGCAGATACATTTTCAAAACTGATCATCCATCCCGACAACGTGCGCATGGTGCTCATTCAACCAGAGTGACGTAATCGCAATAAACTTCTCAGAGGCTAGGGAAAGATTTTTCACCGACCTCGAAGCAACTGCGATGATTCGTTCGGAGTTTGGCACTTCAGTTTTGAGCAATTGATCATCCAACTGTTTCACAAACAATTCAGGCAGAACCGCCTGACAAAGATTATTTTTTACCAGTCCAATAATTGAATATAGATTATCAATTTCAAATAAGCTTGAGCGTTCTAGTCCTGTAATATTAGTAAACTGACTAATTTCCTGTGTAGAATAGCAGTTTGGTATAATCAGTTGGGTTGGTGAGGGCTTAAATAAATCCCCCTGAGATCCAGATGCATTTGAAATAATATAGGAGCGGTCATTAATCAAACTAAGCGTTTCCAGCTGTGGTAAGGTTGGTAAATAGACAAAAGAAAAATCAAGTTTCCCAGCAAGCGTTAGTGCTTCTAACTCACGATTACTTTCCTCAACCACTTGTAGATGGATTGTCGGATATTGTTCTGAAAACTTGGCGATAATCCCTGGCAACCAACGCTCTGAAATCGCCTATGAACAGCCGATTTTGATGGAACCGAGGTCAAGACTATTCATATCTGCTATTTCTTGCACCATGCTCTCATTAATTTGCATAATGGCTTCGATATAACGAAGTACTCGCTCACCATTCTGGCTCAGTTCAATCCCAGCACGGCTTCTCGTAAACAATGAAAAACCAAATTCTTTTTCTAGATTTGTCATGGCATGGCTGACTGCCGATTGCGTTAGCTTTAACTCTTTGCCTGCCTTCGTTAAACTACCATGTTCGACTACTTTAAGAAAGATTCGATACTTATTTATCATCTACTGCACCTCTAAATAGTTTGATTGCGACAATTGAGAACTTGCTTCTATTTTGCATGAAACTTGTCGGTTTTGCAATCACTGTCGTCAGTTGTACAGTGTATTTTGAGAAATATGCCTTATTAGCATAACCAACACCTTCACCCACATATAGGAAAAGGCAAACCAACAACCGGTTCACCTTTTCTACGTAGCACGCCCACGCAGTAACTGCATATACTTCGCGAGCAATCTATCTATGCATATGAATGCAATCCTGCAATAATCAAATTAACGGCAACAAGATTAAACATGATAATTGCAAATCCTATCACGGCCAGCCACGCGGATTTTTCCCCTTGCCAATCTTTTGCAAAACGAAGATGGAGAAAAGCGGCATAGAAAAGAAAGGTGATTGCTGCCCAGATTTCCTTTGGATCCCATCCCCAAAACCGGTTCCAAGCCACCTGTGCCCAAATCATAGCGAAAATTAGTGCACCCAATGTGAACACTGGAAAGCCAATCAGTACACTGCGGTAACCAATTTCGTCGAGCAAAGTCTCGCTGGTAGATGAGACGAATCTCTGCAAAAAGGCGCCAATTCTTTTCTGCAGAAGTAGCCGTATGCCCATGTAAATCACTGAACCGACAAGTAGTGACCAAATCACAGTGTTTAACTTTTTCGCATTGATCGTTGTGGGCACATGAAGTAGTGGTTCCTTGCCAGATGCAGTAATGGCATCTGGCGCACCAACAATTGCTGGCATCCGGTACTCCGCTTCAACTTGGACTTGCTCCTTGTTGGTATACTGAAAATGTTCGTGATAATCCGTCACAGAAAACACAGTGGCCGCAGCGACAAAACCAATAATGACAACTATAAAATAGAGGATAAATTCCAGCCAGAATGTCTTTTTTGATCTACGTGACTGGTCAACAACTTTGATTAAATAGATTAATCCAGCAACGAAACTAATCGACAAAATCGCTTCAGCAGTTGCAGCAGTCGTCACATGAATATAGAGCCAGTGACTTTTGAGTGCTGGGATCAGCGGTGTGATATCTCTTGGGAACATACTAGCATAAGCGATTGTCAGCACGGCTACAAGCAAGGCAAACAAGCCGATAATTGGTGTGCGATAGATCATATAGAACAATAAGAAAGCGGCAACAATCATCATCCCGAAGAATGTTGTGAACTCAAACATATTGCTTACAGGGGCATGGCTCGATGCAATCCAACGGGTGATGAAATAGCTAACTTGCAAAAGAAAGCCGATCACAGTAAGGATTACAGCAATTTTCGCTGGTCGGTTCACTGCATGCAGATTGTGTTGCTTTTTGATGGAAGCGGCAAAGAATACGATTGCAATCAAGTAAATGATAAAAGCACTATATAAGAAACTGCTACTTAAATTCGCCATGCCTTAGACCTCTCAATTTTTCGACTTTTCCTACTGGTAGATACGCAAATGGCTTCTTCCACTCCATAATCAATTGGCGTTAAATAGTTTTTAAAACGGTGGTCATTGTCAATTCAGGTACATCCAAGGGAACACATCAGGACTGACTTTCAGAATCCCCCTGTACATAAGGTATTAAATCAAGCCAGCAATCAGCGTAGTTGATGGCGGGCTATTTTTTCAGTTGATCGGCTGGCGGACGAATCGGCAAACCTTCAAAAGCACGCTCGATATCCTTCTGTTGTCCAATCCAATTTTTATTTGTGTGGGCAGCAACGAGCAACTGGTCATCACTAACTTTCAGCCAAATCCTACGATGTTGCCAGTAACTACCTTGCACAACACCAATCATAAAAATCAGTCCGCCTAAAGCCAGAATCCAAATGGATTGGTCTTTTCTAAGTGTCAGAATTGGCGCTACCTCATAAGAAGCATTAGCGAATTTCATTTCCATTTTATTGCCAGCTTGATTGGTTTCAACTGTCTGCATAATGCCAACAATACTCTTCTCCCCAGTCGGAACGGATGGCGAGATCAGATCAAAAATAAAAATTGGATGATTGGGTTTGTCAGATTTAGTGGCTGGTAATCCGCTCTCATTAATATAAAAATCAGGATAATAGCCAATTAGCTGAACGGTATAACCATCCTTTAACGGATACGTTTCTTTAGGATTTTGCAAATCAATCTTGACTTCTCCCATATTTTGCTGTGTTTCTTTATCAATTAGATGAAATGACATATCTTTCAGGTTTTCAGTCGTCTGGTAGGACATTTGATAGAGCTGATAGTCCGCAAATTTCAATGGTTTATTGACATTGATTGGGAAGTCTTTTATTTTCTGCAAGGAACCGTTTTCTTGTTTTTGATAAAGGGTTACATCGGTCTGATATTGTTTGACGATATCACTGTTTTCCTCAAGAATGGCAGCATATTGTTCCTTATCTTTTTGATCATCATATAGTTTAATTGAAAATTGATCGTTCTTTAAGTAATACGCCCCGTTTGTCCCAGGAATCTCCTGTGTTTCGCCTTGCAGTAGACTCATATGTTCAGTGACATTAACCCCAGGAAATTGTCTGAAAAGACATCCAAGCAGGAAAATAATCAGCCCAATATGATTGATATAAGGACCCCAGCGGGAAAATCGCCCCTTCTCAGCAAACAAGTTAGCACCCTCGCGCCGTACATGGTAACGTTTCGCTTCAAGCCTCGACTGAATCGTATTGACCTCTGCTTCACTGAGCGCGATGTCTTGTTCTGAAAAAAGGCGCTGCTTTCGCATAAACTGATCATGTTTTGTGATACGTTGATGCGAAAGCGCACGATAAAGCGGCACAACCCGGTCAATACTACAGATCACGAGTGATGCACCAAGCAAGCAAATAATTAGCATAAACCACCACGAGCCGTAGAGATCAGCGAGACCGAGCGTATAATAGAGACTGCCAAACCAGCCGTATTCATTCTGATAGAATTGATCAAGCGGCACCATCGCAGTAACCGTATTACTTTGTGGCAAGATCGTACCAATCGCCGCGGCAACTAGTAGGGCAATAATTAGCCAAATCCCCACTTTTACAGAAGAAAAGAAACGCCATATTTGATCGATGATCGACTGCTTGTAGACTTGTGACTTTCGGGCAACGCCATCATAGCGCATATCATATGTTTGTTGAGCGGATTCGATTAATTCTTTCCCGCAAGACTCACAAATGGCTGTCCCGACAGGATTCACATGACCGCAAACGCACTTTGGATTTTGCACTAGATTCACCCTCCTTCTTCAAGAGACACTGATTACACTAGATCCCTCTGTGTGGAGGGATATTGATATAGGTAGCAATGTGGAACGACCTGAGCGTCATGAACGCTTTCGCTATTAGGCAAACTTGACGACGAATGCCATCGCAATCACAAGGAACACAATGAGCAGAACAATTGCCCTGTAAACTTCACGCATTTGTTTCGACATCTTCTCACTCCATTTTCCATACTTTTGTTCACTATTTTGACATAATTAGTGTACACCATCTTCATCTGAATGACATTTATTACGCTCAGAAAGGGCTCTTCACAGCAAAAAAAGACACCGACTATCGTCGAGGCCACTGAAAATGTTTGCATTTAAAGAATTAGCACTTACCCATTTACAGGAAAAAAAACCTGGGAAAATGACCTATCGCAGGTGATTTTCCCAGGGTTTTCTTTCACTCAGCCTCCCCGTTTGAATGGGGAAGTTTCAGTATTCTCTATATTTACCGCAAATATGGTCAAAGCACCCTACATTTCTATACTGACCCGATGTTTTTGCAGGATCGTAGCATGTTTACGCACTTTTAATAGATACTTATCCAACGGTACCACGCCGGACCTCTTCAATAAATTTATTGAGGTTCGACAACACATTTTCTGCGTT
>JAVBKF010000174.1:0-2988 GCA_031554215.1 Caryophanales bacterium | reverse complement strand
CTTGAACCCGGTGGTCCTGACCCGGATGGCGCAGGCCACCGTGAATGGATTCATGAAGACCGCCGATCCATTCATCACCGAGGTCCACATCCCGTCCCGGGTGTTCGCCAACCACAGCCCGCAGGAGATCGGCAAGGTCGTGGTCCCGATCGCCCAGCGGATCTGGGAGGACCTCGCCCGGACGGACGGCAAGTTCTTCTTCAGCCATGACGTCTACCTGAAGCTGTGGCAGCTGACGAACCCGCACCTGCCCTTCGACTACGTGATGTTCGACGAGGCGCAGGACGCCGACCCGGTGATCGCCTCGATCGTCGGCAGCCAACACAACACGCAGGTCATCTACGTGGGGGACCAGAACCAGGCGATCTACGGCTGGCGCGGCGCGGTGGACGCGATGTCCAAGGTGGATGGCGCGACCCGGCTCCCGCTGACCCAGAGCTTCCGATTCGGACCGGCCATCGCGGAGCAGGCGAACGAGTGGCTTAAGCTGCTGGAGGCCAAGCACCGGGTCGTCGGCTTCGACAAGATCCGGTCGACGGTCGAGCCGGTCGAGGTCCCGCGTGCGATCTTATGTCGGGGGAACGGCACGGCGCTGGGGTGGGTGCTGGCCTTCCATGAGCGGGAGATCCCGGTTGCCCTCGCCCCGGGGGACAAGAACGCAGGCAAGGACATCGAGCGGTTCGCCTGGGCGGCTAAGGACCTGATGAACGAGGAGGGCACCGACCACCCGGACCTCGTCGGCTTCACGACCTGGAAGCAGCTGACCGAGTTCGTGGAGGAGGAGGAGAACACGGCCGACCTCAAGCGGATGGTCAACATCATCAACCGCATGGGGGTCGGCAAGGTGATCGACGCCGTGCGTGGTCTGGTCCCCGAGGACAAGGCGACGGTCACGGTCTCAACGGCTCACAAGGCGAAGGGGCTCGAATGGGACTCGGTCAAGGTGGCGGATGACTTCACCCCGCCCGAGCCGGACGAGAACGGCGACATCGAGATCGACCCGGCCGACCGCATGCTGGCCTACGTCACGGTGACCCGCGCGAAGAACCGGCTCGACCCGGGTTCGCTGGCCTCCCCGGAGCTGTGGGACGGGCGATGCTGATCTGGGTCCCTGCGATCCTCGGTGCAATCGGTCTGGCAGGCATCATCTGGGCCTGCCAGGCCACCGCCCGGGATCAAATCGAGTGGTTGAACGAGAACATCGAATACCACGTCTATTGGCACGAGTCGTTGAGGGGAACCCAGCATGGACGAGACTGAACCGACCCAGCACGTGATCGAGATCGAAACCGAGAAGGTCGGGATGGGCGAGCGTCACCGCGCGGTCTGTTCGTGCGGCGACTACCGGTCCACCCGCGAGTCCCAGAAGAGCCGGGCCGAGCAGGCGGGCTGGCAGCACGCTCGCCGGATGGGCATGGAGAACGTCAAGCCCGATTCAGTCGTCGCCATCGCTAGGGAAGTCCGCTACTAACATGGACGAGCCTCGCCGCCCCTGGCCGACCAGCACACCGATGTCCGACCCGTGGGAGGGCAACCCGCTCTTCCCCTCCGAATGGAAGTACCGACGTGAACTTGCTCAGCATCACCATGAAGAACACCGCCTCGGTGGAGCAGGCAGCTCCGTTGATGCAGGCGGGCGAGCTGGTCGTGGAGCTGCGGTTCTCGATCAACAGCAACCGGGATTGGGAGGAGGCGGTAAACACCGTGCCCTCGCCGTCCGGGATCGTGAGCCTGATTCAGGTATCCTCGCTTCCAGTACAGCCGACCTGCTTTTGCTCGCGATCCTCAACCGCGCGATCCCAAGGAGAGTGACCCGCTGATGGACTCGATCGTCGTAAGCTACCTGGCGTTGACCCCCGCTGGTCAGGATGCGGCCTGCATGGCGGTCGCCGGTCTCGGCCTCGAACCGAACCTCGTGCCGATCCACTCCGAGTTCGAGATCTTCACCGGCAACACCGGGGAGCAGCTGGTCAACGTCGAGGTGCACCGGCACAGAGACGGACGCAAATACGTAGACGTCCGGGGGAACGTCGCGACAGAGGAGATCGACATCCCGATCGACGACTCGAACCGATGGGCGCTGATTTTCCTGCGGGCGCTGGCGCTGTGAAGGACAAGGACGAGATCCCGGTTGGGGAGACCGGCTGGCTCCGGCCCCAAACCAAGATGGCGCCTGCCTATTGCTTCAGGCGGTTGGCTGCCGAGATCCTTGACTACACCCACTGGCCGATGGTTAAGGTGCGGATCTACACCGGCGATCCGGTCCACGAAGACGGCTACCACACGATGGTCGTTCACCGAGACAACATCGTCAAGAACCCGCAGCGCGTGGTGAAGAAGAAGCAAGGAGACCAGGTCGGGCAGGACGGCGACGAGGAGGGTGAATCCAAGGTGCGCGTGTTGCCGGGCAAGCCCAAGCCTCTCGATCCGGAGTGCGGCTACGAAGAGCAGGTGCTATTCTAGACGGGTGACCCCCGGCGCTGGGTAGCACATCCATTCCCCTTCAACACCAGGAGTCCTCATGGTGGCACGTAACACGGGTGCGGCAACGTCCCCGGCAGCCAACACCACAGACAACCGCGACCCGCAGCCCGAGCAGGTCAAGGCGGGCACCAACACCAACCCGGTGGTGACCGAAGGCGACAACCTCGCTCCCGGCGCCACGCTGGCCGAGAACCCGAACAACGCCCCCGGCGATGGCACGGGATTCCATTGCGGGATCTGCGGCCAGCCGGTCGGGGCCGAGGGTCAGCACTACAACGCCAAGAACCAGGAGGTCGCGGTTCCCCACGCGAACGTGCTGGTGGTGGCCGACAACTGGCCCGCCCTCCAGGACGAGCAGGACGCCGAGGCGGTCCGCAACGAGCAGAACGGCGACACCGAGCCGGTAGCGGAGGGCGACAAGCTCCCCCGCCCGGAGATGGTTTCGCCCTCCGAGCGCGACACCAAGTGACCGCAGCCCAGCGCCGGGCCGTCACGGTCAAGATC
>JAVBKF010000021.1:0-3358 GCA_031554215.1 Caryophanales bacterium | reverse complement strand
AATTATACACTCTACGCATTTCTTTGTAAACTATTTTATTATATTTTTTTTAGAAAGCAAAATTTCTTCTTTAGTTGATGTTTTTTTCATGTTGAAGCTTAATAAACGTCGGAAAAGTTGATAGCTGTTAGGCATGGTTCTAGTCTTGTTCCTTGTTAGTAAGCAACTCACTATTCGCTATATCTGCGATCTGGCAATCAGCTCCCTCAGTAACAACAATAATATGCTTCTCTTTTCAGTAGACGTTAGTCTACTTAATCAGAGAAGCATATTTTATTGTCTTTCAGGTTTATTCGTTTCTAAATCTTTTTCTAAACACAACTAGAACGGAAAGTCCTAGTAGGGCTAGCAGCATGACTATCGGCACATTATCCCCAGACTTAGGAATTGTACCTCCACCGCCGCCAGGACCAGCTTCACCCACATACTTATTCGTAATGCTAAAGCCAGTTATTTTCTTCTCATACCCTTTAACAGGTTTCTCATCAATGGAGTAGTCGATTAGGGCGCCACTTGCATCGTACTTCTCTAATACAAATGACCAGCTCCAATTGTCTTTCTCCGTGATCACCTTCTGAATGACAATGAATTCTCCTGCTTTCACATTGATGATAATTGAACTAGGTCGATTGCTCACAGGATTATTACCATGAATCCAAGATTTTGACCCGGTAATTGTCACATCACCAGCGTTTGGCACAAACCCAAATGTATTGGTAATAATGTATCCGTTCCATGCACTACCCGTCACAATCTTACTGTAACCTGTTGGTACATTCGGCTCATCTACGGTCCAAATTGCAGATGCCTCTAATGCTGTCCATGTATGTCTCCAGTTATTGCCCGCATTCAGTGTAATTTGCTCACCATAGGCTACACCATCTTTATAAAGCTGAACTTGTACCGAAGATGGTTGGTTCGCATTCGCGCCATCCCATACCTTGGTGACGGATACAGATGTCTTTTCGACAGGAACTTCTTTCCAGGTATTCGTGATGACAAAGCCATTCTGTGCGTCGCCAGTTACCTGCTTGCTGTAACCATTCGGAACCGTCGGCTCATCCACTGTCCAAGTGCTATCCTGACTCAAGCCTGTCCAAGTGTAACTCCAATTGTTTGTAGCGTTTAGAGTGATGGCTTTGCCCTCGGGTTGACCATTCTTATAAAGCTGTACGCTTACATTTGCTGGTTGATCAAGATTGTCGCCTACCCAAACCTTGCTCACTTTCACAGCGGTTGGTTTTGTTTGATCGTACTTATTTGTAAATGTTGCCATATCGTAGTTTTGGCTATCTCCTGCCTTCTGGTAGGTAGCTGAAGTCACTACGAGTTTCTGATCGATCATTTCTACAACAACAGTGTATGTGTAGACAGCCTTATCATAGCTATAACCGATTTCATTGCCTTTGTTCTCAGTAATTGAGTAGGAATAAGTGCCTGGTTTCGCAAAGGTGATATTCCCAAATGCTTGCTCGCCACTGCCTGTTACTGTGACCGTTTTCTCGCCATTAACAGTTCCTACAGGCATGGGGGCGTTTTCTGTTATGGCTTTCAAAGTAAAACCAAATGTCGCAGCTGTCGCTGGGTTGCCTTCAATCACCTTATTTACTTTAGGTGCGTTGGCAACGACTGGTGCCACATATGTGTTTGTAATATTCAGTCCAGATATCGTTTGAATATAGCCATCAATTGGTTTCTCAACCACTGTATAAGCAATGGGTTTTCCTTGGCTATCATATTTAGCAGCAGTAAAGGTATAGTTCCAGTTTCCATTCGCGTCTGGTGTGACAATCTTCGTTTCAATGGCTTTATCACCATTCATCAGTGTCACTTCAATGCTTGCTGGAAGTTTGACAGTTGGATCTGCTGATACATTCCATTCTTTTTTTCCATTCACATTGACTGTAATTGGACCAATGAAAGTATTCGTTTTTATAGATACAATGTCTATTGTTCCTGCTGTTCCTTGACCGTTTGTGATGGTGCTTTGGCTCCAGTTTTCACGGATGAAATCGGTTTCCTCAACGCTATAGGTATCCCCTTTGTTTAAGGTAAATTGCTTTTCCTCACCTGCTTTTAATTTAAAGGTTGTTTCTACGCCATTGATAGTGACCGTAAATTCAAACTCTCTATCCTTCTCGCTGTCAGGTACTTCGCCCTTTACCTCTTTCTTAACGATCCACTTGATGGGTGTGTTAACAATTCGCTCATTTTCGAACGTCTCAGCGCTTTCCGCACCAGAAATAATCGTTCCTGAAGCTGTTTTCACGCCTGCTTTGTAATCTGGTAAAGCGCTTAAATCCTCTATGATGCTGTAGTCTACTCCGACTGGAATATCCGTAAAGACAGCTTTTTCATCTGCCTTCAGCATGATCACACCACCACTATAATGTGTGATTTCAGGACCACCGTTTATCGTATATTTGTAAGCTTTGCCATCAGAGAATGTTACTTTGAATGGGAATTCCTGATTTGGATCAACTGTCCCTTTGACCTTCTTTTCAATTGTCAGTGTACCCTTTTCTTGGGTTGTGTCATTGCTGTTGCTAACAGCGAGGTTAATTTGACCTTGGATGATCTCCCCATCGTGATAAGCTCCCTTCGTCAGGTAACCATCTGCTTTGTAGTCATCCTCCGTTACCTTATACGTTACACCAATTGGTAACTGTTCAAATAGTGCAGTCTCGCCATGCTTTAGGCTTAGCTTTCCTCCACTCACGAGTGTCCCAGTAAACCCACTGCTAATCTTGTATGGATAAGTGCCACCATCGCTAAAAATCACTGTAAAATCAAACACCTTATTTGGATCAATCGTGCCTACGACTGTTTTTGTAATCGCCAATTTCCCAAATTCTGCTGTATTGAGAAATTCAGCACCCATACCCTCTTTTGGAATATGATTAGAATGGTTTGTACTTGATGTTAAATGATAGTTTTTGGGTAAGTCTACCTCTTCCACATGATAATAAAGACCCACTGGCAAGCTGACAAACTGTGCTTTCTGATCATGCTTTAAATAGATCAGTTCACCACTCTTCACTGTTTGAATCGCACCGCCATCCACTTGGTATGGATAGGTGCCACCATCTCCAAAGGTCACTTTAAATGCAAATAACTGTTCCTTCTGTGCATCTGTGAGTGGCGTGCCATCCGCATTGTTTACGAGTTTATGAATTTCTAGTTTTGAATCTAGCTGCTGGTTGTAAGCGATAACTGTTGTAAGAAAATCTGTTTCCTCTCCCGTGATAATAAATGGATACTTCTTCTTAGGCGCACCATTTTCCTTATCATAGGTATAACCATAAGGAGGACTAATCTCCTCAAAGTAATACGAACCTGCTGACAAATCCTCATTAAT
>JAVBKF010000060.1:0-9574 GCA_031554215.1 Caryophanales bacterium | reverse complement strand
CCAAATTGAATTGATCAAACATTCAGCATCCACTACAGATTCAACAACCGTCAATAATGCAAATTGCTCTAATTAAAAAATACAGTGCCTTCACTGAGTTTAAAAGAAGAAATCTTCTACTTTTTTGTGTAACTGGTTCATAATTGCTTCTTCGTTTTGGATATTGCGTTGTCTTAAACCCGCGAAGTAACTAAGTTGCCTACCACAACCTTGAGATCCAGAGCATTCAAATATTGCAGAGTCATCTGAAGTAAATAGCATTTTCATCTGATTTCCACATCTTGTACAGCTTAATTCTTTTATATGAAGTACTGGCATACCAAACTGATTAACAGCTAGGGCAATAAAAGTTACTTTTGATGCTCCGTGACTATACAAAACCCTTGCCGCTTCTTTGGCAGTAGCTCCCGTTGTTACCACGTCATCAATGATAACCATATGCTTGTTTTCTAAAGAGCCTTCAAATTCAAACACACCATCTACATTTTTGATTCTTGATTCGGCATCTAATGCCTTTTGGCTTTCAAAGTTCCTATTTGCTCTGAATGATTTAGAATGATTTTCAAAACAAGGTCTAGCCTTATGAATCATTTCAATGATTGGCTCGAATCTATCAAATTGTTGAGGTCTCGGAGGTATTCTTGTTATACCACTGACTTTGTCTATTTCGTTGACAAAATCAATTAAGTTACCAAAGACGGTTAAAAAAACTTTCACTTGATTAGTTGATTTGGCTTTGTTTTTCAGAACCCTTTGAGACAGTTGGTGAAAACGGTGTCGTGAATCCATATGCCCGAAATATCGCCCGCCAAATATTAATTCGACAGTCCGATCTAATTCCTCGATTTTCAATTTTGTTAAACAAACGGAAGTCAAATTCCATTGAAGTTTATTACCATTGTTAAAAACAGTAGATACAACTTCCGAAGTGAATCCTGTCAGATTTTTTTTTAGAATGTCGTTTATTCCTTCAACTGTTTCTACTTCAAAGTCTGGTAGTTTCCCAACTCGGTCATAGTCTGTGAAATCTGAGCTAGGACTTAATAAGATAGTTCCAATTTGTATTGATTTTATTGACAATAAATTCTTTAGATTTTTAGAGAATAGGGCGATATGATAAGTTGGTAAGTCTATGATAGCAAGCGACTTGGCTAGGTTTTCTCTTTCAATCTCAGTAACGTAACAATGTGAAAACAAAGCTCCATTGAATATCAAGAATCTTTCATCAAAAGTTTTGATGGTTTCGAGCCTATCTTCATTGCTACTAAAAAATAAATACTTTATTTCGTGGCTTAAAGAACGCCACTGATCATCATTGGTCTGTTCCACTGAGTCCAAATCTATCATAATACCCTTAAGTTCACTTAAATCAACGAACATAATCAGTACCAACTCCTTCTGTAAACAGACTGAGTAAGTTTGAATCATAGCTCATTATCTTAGTTTCTTCAAGCTTTTGAATAAGTTCTTGAATTTTTGCGAATTTATGAGCGCCAGGTCTTTGCAAGTACTTGTTGGGCCATAAAATATTGGGGTTGTCTAGTGCACTTTGTGGGATAAAAACAAGTCTTTCCTGTTTTAGTGCGTAATCAGCTTGCTTTAAAGCACCACTGGTTTCACTTGCTTCAATTACAGCAGTTGCTAATGATATTCCACTCATAACAGCATTACGCATTGGGAAATGCCACCTCTGAACTGGTGTGGATGGTGGGAATTGTGAAATGATTAGGCCCTTTTCAGCAATCTGAGCTTGCAAACGCTCATTTTCCTTTGGATAAGCTTTAGTGATTGGTGTTCCAAGGACTGTAATCGTTTTGAATCCATTTTCAATTGATGCTGTATGTGCTGCTGTATCAATACCTTTTGCCAGTCCAGAGGCTACTACAATCCCATAACCCCCTAGCATTTTGGAGAGCATATATGCTCTTTTCCCACCTGATTCAGAAGCTTGTCTACTGCCAACGACAGAAACAATTTTTTGAGTAAGTAGTTCGATATTGCCACGAAGGAAAAGATACTGGGGCGCTTCTTTTGTCCTACCAAGCAATTCAGGGTAGTCCAATGTGCCCTTTTTTAGAATCAAATCATCGCAATATAGTTGACTAAATCCTTTTTCAACTATTGCATAATTCTTTTTAAGTTCTGATTCTGAAACCTTTAAAAAGGAGCTAACATCTTTATAGATATCCTGTATATTCAAAGTTAAATCTACCTTTTGTGACAATTCCTTAATAACAGGATCTGTTTTTTTATCAGAAAAGTTGTAAAATCGTTGGATAGTAAAATAATTCATTGCTTCAAGCATAAAAGAGGATTTTAGGTCTAGTGTTTTAAAGTTGTTTTGAGGTTTCATATCTACACCAATGTCTGTAACATCCTGCTTTCGAGCATCTAAGTCAGCTTTAAAAAACAATGTACCCGAAGAACTTTGTTTGATAGGTTTGATTTGACCAGAATGTACAAGCTGATTCAATCGCTGAGTAGAAATACCCAAATAGTCAGCCGCTTCCTTGCTAAAAAGAATCTCATTAGCTATTTTTTTTATGTCTTCATTTTTCATCATAATCACCTCTATATTTCATTCCTAAATCCATTATAAAATAACACTTGTTAATCATCAAGTGTTATTCTTTGAAAGAAGAAAAAATAAAAAAACATCCCCCTCAAATGCAAAAATCCGGGTTACTTTTGGTCATTATGAATCAACCGATGTCCGCTTGTGAGCGAGCAGTTACTGAGTTTTCAATAGAATATCATCTAATACTTAAATTTTGAATTGTGCAAAACTAACATTTATTAATGTTTTGAGCGTCGTTTAATTTGGGTAAAAATCATCCTTTTTAAAACAAATAAATCTTCTCTTTAAAAAACTATTAAGTAATAACAACAAATTTTTTGGATGCTTTGTCGCTTAGAGTCATGCTCTTGATTACTTTGGCATACGTTTCCTATCCATACCAATAAAGAGGACACCTTTTTACAAGACGCGCATCAAGTCTCTTCTTTTCCGACATCTTAAAAAAATAAGTATTATCTGCTTGTTGAATATAGTAAAACAAGCTAAAGGTTTGATTATCACCATTAAAGCGCAATGTCTGCTGAAAAAAATTAAAGTCAATATTAGGTTCTGCTGAGATTTGATTAACATAGCCATCATGACTGGATGAATTTTCACCTTTGATAGCCTTGGTCTCATAAATCCACACTTCTAGAATGATTCCTTTTTTGCGAATCAGCCAAGCCATCTCCCACATATACTCATGAGAAATCGACTGCTCGAGAGGTGATTTATGTCCAGTCTACTTGCATTATTCAGCTTTCTAATGAAGGACCTGTTCCTATTCGTTTCCTATGTAAAAAATAACGCTTTCCCCCAGCCGCTCCCTGCTGATGAAGAACGTCATTATTTACTGCTTGCGGCTGAAGGTGATCAAGAAGCACGCAATAAATTAATCGAGCACAATCTACGCCTCGTCGCCCACATCGTCAAAAAATTTGAAAACACGGGCGAGGACACCGAGGACCTAATCTCCATCGGAACAATTGGTCTCATCAAAGCCATCGAAAGTTTCTCAATCGACAAAGGTACGAAGCTAGCCACATACGCCAGTCGCTGCATTGAAAAAACTATCCTAACATTACGGCTCTAAATGACACTAAAGATGTTCCTTTTTTTAAGGGATGGAAAATATATCGTAAAATCAATGATAACCTGATTATCTTGTTTAAACAAAATAAAGATAGCTACACTTATGCACCTGTCTTCATTACAAGCTTTCGTTTACTTCTGCCTCGACTATCGGCAGAACGGGAAAAGTTTAATTTTATGCACTCTAATCCAAACCTTATAGAAAAGATGTCGGACAAGCTGAGATATTATCGTTACAAAAAGTCACTACTTCAGATGCAAGTAGCAGATTATATTGGAATTGATCGTACAACATATTTAAGCTATGAAGCTGGCATGGATTGTTATCCACTGGACAAGCTAACCTTGATTGCAGAACTATTTGAAATTGAAATTACAGATTTACTTGATGACTACCACCAATTTCTATTTAATGGTCAGGGACAACAAGTACTTACATTACGGAAGAGTAACAAGCTAACGCAACGAGAATTTGGTGCCATTCTCGATGTCAATTACAAGACCGTTAGTCGCTATGAGAAAGAACAACATCGTATGAGTAGAAATTGCTGGCAAAGATACATGGCGTATGCAATTAGAATGGGTTAAATGTAGCGACAAATGCAGGAACGCAAGGTTTTTTGTGTTAAAATGTTTTTGAGATTGATAATTTGTTTGAGGTGATTAACATTTACAATTTAAGCTATGTTGACAAGGTATACATTGATAAGCTTTTTAATCAAGGTGGTTATGTTTTAGACTTTGCAACAGAGTCATTTGATAACTTCACCATTAACTGCATTAGAATCCCTATCTGTGAAAAATATAAACTTTCAAAAGGGAAGTCCCTTAAAGCTTTTTTTGATGATCCAATGATTAAAAATGGTTTGAAGGCAACTTTACTTGAAGAACTATTGAAATATTACGAAGCATACCGTCTTAAGCATAATGGAAATGTTGAATGGGAAAGCGAAAGTCTTGAAAAGTGCTGGAGTATTGTAGAGAAATTAAAGGAAACTTCAATGACAGAAATCGCCAGGTTATCAGATAAATTGGTTGATGTTTTTAACTCTGAATATATTGCAGCTCAAGTGAAACAAATGCACGAATCTGTAGAAACTCATCCAACTGATTCAATTGGTAAATCCAAAGAACTACTCGAATCATGCTGTCAGACAATCCTGAATCACAAGGGAGCCAAATTTGAAATTAATTGGACATTACAAAGACTTGTAAAAGAAACATGTAAAGAGTTAAGACTTACCCCAGATGATATACCTGATAAAGCTAAAGCAAGCGATACAATTAAAAAAATATTGCAAAATCTTTCAGGAATTTCTCACGGTATGGCTGAGTTAAGAAACATGTATGGAACAGGACACGGTAAAAGTGCTAGTTATAAGGGTTTGACTCCACGTCATGCACGTTTGGCAATTGGTTCAGCAATCACAACAGTATATTTTTTGTGGGAAACTTTCGAAATTCAAGATATAAACAATGAGTATTGATTAATATTTACGTGTAGGATGTCTTATGGGGCGATTATCGTCTAGCTTAAACGACCCGTATACTATTGATTCTATTTATTGCGATATCAATAGCCGTATTTCCACATGATCTAGGGCACCTATTCCCTAAGTACATTTGTGAAAATTCCAAAACACAACACCCAGCTGCGTTTTGGAATTAAGTTTAGACTCATGATATACATACAGACTATTGCGATCTCCTGATTATTCCTTGCTTGCTCTAATACGCCATTAACACTATGTTTTCTTTCTTTTTCCATATGCTCGAATTGTTGATTGATCAGTATCATCAAAACTAGATATCCATCCAAGCTCTTCTAATTTCCCCAACAGCGTAAGATTATCTGGAGAATTATCAAATTTGGGATTACCGCCTTTCAATAAAGATATGAATTGATTCATTTTTAAAATTCGAAACCAGTCCAAAGACTTCTCAACTGATACTGTGTTTATATAGCATATAACTAGTCTTTTGCTCTCTTCCATGCTCAAATCATCACTGTAGATTAGAGAATGCAAAAGATCAGGTGCGATCGGATTCGATCCTATAAGGTCTGAATTTGAAATAACCAGCCCTTCAATTTCATTTTTGACTTCTGTACTTGCTCGATTATAAAAATCAGATGAACAGATGAGAGCAATATTATCTTTATCAAATTTGTTTTGTAAGATATATAAAATTAGCTCATTCTCAACAAGCTTTGCATCTATTAATATTGGTGTAGTGATTCTCTGTGCAAGCACAAGTTTTTCACTAACACTTACTTCTTCTCTTCGGAGCAATTCTTTCCCCTCATCATTGATAAACAATTCTCCTACAGCTAACTCAATGTAAGCATCAAGATTAGAAATCACAAAAACAATCACGATTTCAATCAAATAATTTACTCTTAAGAAATTAAGATTCTCTTTATTCATCGTAATACTGCCATTTTCTATTAGTACTTGAATCTTCTCATCCTCAATGTCTACAAAATCAAATGATGGAATTTTGTATTCATATCCTGCTAGAATCATTTTATACTTTTCAAGAGTCAAATCAACCGAACTCATGATATCAAAAAAGAATAACTTCGCTTTATCGTCTCCAACCTCTTGCCCTAATTGCTTTCTTGAAAAATCAATGTTGCAATTACCATTGTTTAAGAAATCAACCAACGTTGAATCCAGAGAGTTTCGGAAATAATATGACAGGACATTTTCCGAACAGTATACTACCTTGTTATTATTAATCAATGCCTCCCACAGTGAATCATCTTTAACAACCTCGAGGTCAGATACTTTTGCAGCAAATCTAAGTATATACTCTCCTTTTAAACTGGTTTTTAAGTCTAAACTATTTAGAAGGTCAACTGTGGCAGCTTCACTATCCGAAATTGTCAAATCACTAGCAATTAATGATTCTACGTATTGATTTATTTCTTGGTGGACATACTTATATACTGGGCTGTCCTTCAGCATGAGTATCTTTGTATATTGACCAACTTCATTTCCATTAATTGAGTGTATATCAACCAGCATATGATCAATATTATTATAATTAATTTCATAAAAATTATTTTCATAAACTAGTTTAAACAGTTTATGATTTACTTTGGATAATCCTTTTGTCTTCAATTCAAGAATTTCAAAAGCAGACTTTATCTTTCCAACGTCATGTGATAGCACCTCATCTAATAGTACGTTTGGCGATGTTGAAATCTGAAGTATATCCACTTTACAATCCAAGTAACTTGTCATCTCTCCATCGTTATTCATATCTAATAGGGTTTCTTTTGAAGAAAAATTAAATGTGCTGTACAGGTACAGCAGCTTATCATAGTCGCTGGCTGGCTTATAGTCACTATACCATTTCCACATAACTGGACATTCTTTATTTAAAAGATCGAAAAATTTTCCTGATACCGCACTAAAACTTCTTAGAAGTTCTTTATAATTCAAATCTTCAGTTTGAAAAATTTCAAACCTTAAACTTGATATTTCCACCATACTACTAACTGTCTTAGCCTGAACAAACCCATGAACAAAGTCTATTCTTTTGTTTTGAACAATCTCTTGGATAATTTTTTTAGCGTTATCTTCATCATACTCTAACAAATAAGCTAATAGATCAAAATTTAGTATTTCATTTTTTGTGTAATCAGCATTATCCAACCTCGCCGCAACCATGGGCACTTTTACAAGACGATAACTCATAGGCAATTCATTGGAATCCGTAAGGCTTCTTAAAAACACTTTATCGCTAGTCATCAAGCTTCCCTCAATAAAGTAAGTCATGTGATCACGATAAGTTTCATCAATATACCCTGTGCGAATTAAAAACTTTAGTAGAGAAAAGTAAGGTGAAATTGATAATTTATGGTATTCAATTTTCGCAATATCTTTTTCATCAAGACCTTTTAGATGGAGACACAAAATATCATCAACATTTTGGCCTTGAATTACTCGGTGTAACTTCTGACCAAGTAATTTTGATTTTTCTTGTTCAAGCTCTCTAATTTTATTTTCAATGAAACCTATACGCTCATTTTTTCCGTTCCCCAAAATTTTCTTCTGTATTACATATTCGTTGTTTTTTTCCAACTCTAAAAAAGGTAACTTACAATCATAAGGAACCATATAATTATTATAACCTTTTATCGTGAATCTACTATCTGGACTTTTTAAAGATTTTACAACTGAAAGTCTCCCGTAGTTACTTACATCCTGATTATTCAGAAGCAAATTAACTGGAATAACAATATGTAACGCATCAAGCTCATCAATATTGGAAATATAACGTGCTTCTATCTCTTTTAATTGATTCTTATAAGAATCAATTTCCTCATTTAATTTCGAATTGCAATGTTCTAAAATTTGATTTTTGCTTTCAAAAACACGATGAACTACTCCTCTTCCTAGCCCCAGCTGAGTATTAGCAAAGTCATTGGGAAAAATATTCTTATAAACAATTAGGGATAGCAAAAGTTCATTTTTGAGTTCTGGAACATCACCAAGTCTATTTCGATAGATAGAATATTCATTATGAATATTCTTTAGTACACGCATATCATCAATGTAAAGAGAGAGTTTATAAAGAAATTGCACATCATATTTAACTATTTCATGATCTTCTCCAAAAACCTTAATTATTCGATCTATAGAATTCGTGCTATCAACAACGGGAACAATTGGAATAATAAAATCAAAGAACTTAGTGCGGTCTTTGGATTCGAACAAGTCATCTCGCAATAAATATAAAAATCTAATAGGTGGCTTTTTTGATGATCTTAATTTCGTATTAGCCAGAATATTCATCTCACGAAGCTTGCTAAAAATTAAAGTTCCTTCATATCTATCAATATCCTCAAAAACAACAATATCTACATGTGCGTGTAATAAAACATACAGTATCTCATCCAGATATTTATCAAAATATGAAGAGCCTTCAGCCTGATTCGACAGTTCTATTTCTGTTGTTGCAATCTTTAGACGTTGCAAAAAGTTTTTATAGCTTTGCGCCCTGATGGATTTATAGACGAAGTTTAGAATTATAACAAACAATATTGCAGTTGCTCCTAAAATCCAATATGGATTTAAAGTAAAGGACAGCGAGCTTTTCAAATTACTATTAGAGAGTGCAGAAACTATATTTGACCATTGAGAATAGAAAAATAAATATAGAAACAGAATAATTGCTACCGACAACTTGAGCGTGTTGCCCAAAGCTAGACTTTTCCTTTCAAATCCCGTAACTTTAAACCGTTTTAGAGGCATTTTTGAATAGTCTACCTGATGAACGAACTGGTTAAGAATCTTACCCTCAAGTTGCTTCTCCAGATTTTCCATTGATTTTTCTTCAAAATTTGCAAGGCTAATATAGATATATCTTCCTTTCTTGCGAATGTTTTCATAACTTCTTATTACCGAGCTTTTTCCAGAGCCATACGCCCCGCTCAATGCTATATTAGTTAAGTCTTTTTGTGTACACACGAAGTCCAAAGCTTCAGAATAAGTCTTGATATCCGATTCAGATAATTCTTCTGGTGTTAATTTTTGATACTTCATAAGTACCCACCTTATTTTTTATTATGAGGAACTTTTTTGTAATAAATCCAATATGATTATAGCATGTTATTTCTAAAAAAATGAAGTTATCTAAAAGCACACTTAACTTAATCTCAGTCAATAAATTTAGAACTTTTCTTGTTAGCCACCTTCAGATTATCCATTGCTGTAAACAAAAAAAAACGCACTCAATGCTGTTAAGCAAAGGTGCGAATCTAGAGTATATTTTATTTGAAAAATATCTTGCCAAAACTCTGAGCATCAACGGCTATTGTTGTTTCTCTCGGAGTTCATTTATTACAGCATCCATTAGAGCAGTTCGTTGTTCCTTGGGACAAGTTAACCGACTTATGTAGTTAACAACTGCATC
>JAVBKF010000119.1:0-106129 GCA_031554215.1 Caryophanales bacterium | reverse complement strand
TTTTCTTTTTGACATCTCTGTTGCCAAGAAATACTTCTGCATCCCTGTAAATCAGATTTTCAGTTGACATTTGCTCATTTAGAATCTCGTATTTCAAATTCGCTTTTAGTCTAGTAACAAAACGAATCTCTTCAAGACAATACTGGTCAAACAGCTCGTAATCAAGATATGCTCTATCAAACAAATAGATGGCATCTGCATCAGGTTCAATTAATGGGTCCATTTGCTTTCGATCTGCCACTTTGGCAGGTGTGAAAATCACTTTGTCTGGTATCGTTTGACCTTCTGTTACCTGTATCCGAGTATGCAGTTTTATACCAGCTTTCGTTTTTCGAAAGGAAGCCCAAGGGTGTTCCGAAAGACTCATACTAATTGTCGATGAATCGATCACCCTTAGTTTTGCAATGTCTCTGATAATTGGGGACTTCTTTGAGTGTATCTGAATTTCCATCAACAACTTGTGGAAAACTCTTTCGAACAATTCTGGTGGGATATTCCCTTGTTTCCTTGACAGTTGGGACGCACTAATAGAATTGAAGTCCAAGGTCTTTTGAAGCGTATCATCAACACGAATGTTCTGAGAAATATGAGCAAGACTGTTCTGATCATTGATTTGAGCGAGAATAAAAATCATTAGAAACTTCTCAGTCGACAACTTTTTTGCATACTTGTCTAGTGCCATTTCCTTGACCATTATAGAAAATAATTTTCTGGTTTTTTCATCAAATAGTTCACTTAGAGTGGTTTTTGTAGTATCATTATCCATGGGATTTTTCCTTATTATTTGGATTTGGTGAGACACCTTATCTAAATTTTAAGGAATTTTTTTATAGTTGTAAATACTTTATTTCCTATTTATAGAAAATATATGAATTAATTTTTCTTGCCCTAACCCCTTGACAAATTGATTTGGTTTTTATGCAACGCTAATGATATTAATTGTAATCAGAATATTTTGGTGACAAATAGTGAGTTTTTGTCCTCTTGATTCAAACAAAGCAGTTTTATTATGAGTCCTCTTAGATTTCTGCAATGAATCAAATTTCCCAGAGCCTGCAGATGAAGTTGAACTAAATAGTTTAAAGCTGTTCTACTCAGTTTTCTGTTGCAATTCTGTTACATCATCCTTAACTTGATTAAAATTTTTATCAAATTCTTTTTCACTAAGGTAAGAGTATGTGTATACTACAGTGCTTTCTTCCTCTTCAAGCTGATAGCTGTATTCCAAACTTGTCGGTTGAAAATCCTTGTTAAATTCTATTGTTACTGAATTAAACACTGCGTCATCTTCTGATGTTAGTGTCTCCGCTACAGTAAATATTTCTTCATCATCACTGTCATAATGAATCACATAATTAGCCTCTTTTATATCCTCGACTGAAAGATCAAGAACTGTTATGGGGTCAAAATAGTCCTCTTTAGTTTCCTCTGCGAAAAAAGAATCATTTTCCCCATCAATGATGTCAATCTCATCACGAGCATAAACTACTCCGTTTTCATTTTCACGAAACCCAATAATTTTTTTTTGGCGGTTTGAATTGATGTAGGCTCTATTATCTTTTGTATCAAATCCGTGAGTATCTTCAATTCCGTCATAAGATACTTTGACTTCAGAGTATTGCTGATCATCAATGATTTCAGAAACCTCATTGCTAGAATTACATCCAACTAAAGAAATAAAAGAAATAAAACATGCTGAGATTACTAAACAAAGTATTGCAATTTTCAATTTACATTGCCACCTATCTTTCTTTGTTTATGCCTTCTGGACGCTTCTCAAGAAGAAGTGAATATTAACCAAACTGGCAAAGTCGAAAATGCAGATATGTTACTTCAAGATTATCTTAACAACTGGTTGGAAATTTATAATAGACCCAACATCCGACCAATCACCAATTCCGTTATAGAGAGAAACATTAGATTAAATATTATTCCTCGTTTCGGAAATTATCGTCTCAAGGACATATCAAGAGGTGAATACCAACAATGGATCAATGAGCTAGCAGATCATTATAGCGTTGGTACTATACGAAGAATCCACAGTTTAATGAATTGTGCTATGTTAAACGCAGTACTTGACTTCAAATATTTAAGAGAAAACCCTGTTCAGAAAATTAAAATGCCGTTCGATTCGTCCACCAAAAAATTAAAATACTTTAACATCGATGAATTAGAACAGTTTTTGAACACATTAATTATAAAACAAAAAAACGCAAAATATCAGCATTCTACACAGTATTTCGCCTTATTTACATTGCTTGCTAGAACAGGTCTAAGAATTGGTGAAGCACTTGCTCTTACTTGGGATGACATTGATCTTAAAGGTAAAACTCTAACTGTGGAGAAAACACTTGTTTATCCCTTAAATACTAATCCGTACTTATCCAAACCTAAAACAGAAAAAAGCGTCCGAACGGTATTGCTTGATAGTAACACCATCCAGACACTCAAAAAGCATCGGTTGAACCAAAAAGAAGTATACCTCATGTACGAAAATTACAAACCATCCGTAGATAACCTTGTCTTTTATCAACATGATGGCAGATGGCTTAGAACAAATGTAGTGAGAGAGTATTTTAAAGTAAATTGCAAACGTGCTAAAGTGCCAATTCTTTCACCTCATGCTCTAAGACATTCACATGCAGTTCACTTACTTGAATCTGGTGCAAATTTAAAATACGTATCCGAAAGACTCGGACACGCATCTATTAAAACTACTGCAGATACTTACTTGCATGTGACCAAAAAGATTGAAACAGATGCAATGCAAAAGTATGAGCAATATATGAAGTAAAAGTCTAAGGACAAATTATGGACAAAGCGTCATTTTCAACTACGAAAAGTCTTGGAAACCCCATGGATAAAGGGTTACCCAATGCTTCCCTCCATCTCAAACTTAATCAACCGATTCATCTCAACCGCATACTCCATAGGCAATTCCTTAGTAAACGGTTCAATAAATCCCATAACAATCATCTCAGTAGCTTCCTGCTCCGAAATCCCGCGAGACATCAAATAGAACAACTGCTCCTCAGACACCTTAGACACCTTCGCCTCATGTTCAAGCGAAATATTATCATTCAAAATTTCATTATAAGGTATCGTATCCGAAGTCGAGTCATTATCCATGATCAACGTATCACATTCGATATTAGAACGCGCGCCATCAGCCTTACGACCAAAATGCACAATCCCACGGTAAGTCACCTTACCACCTTGCTTGGAAATCGACTTCGAAACAATTGTTGACGACGTATTCGGTGCAAGATGGATCATCTTCGCTCCCGCATCCTGATGTTGCCCCTTACCAGCAATCGCAATTGACAGCGTCATCCCCCGAGCACCCTCACCTCGCAAAATACATGCAGGGTACTTCATCGTAAGCTTCGAGCCAATATTACCATCAATCCATTCCATCGTTGCATTCTCATCACACACAGTACGTTTCGTCACCAGATTATAAACATTATTAGCCCAGTTCTGAATCGTCGTGTAGCGACAATAAGCATTCTTCTTCACAATAATCTCAACAACTGCACTATGCAATGAATTCGTCGTATAAACAGGTGCCGTACAGCCCTCAACATAATGCACTGAAGCATCCTCATCAACAATAATCAGCGTACGCTCAAACTGTCCCATGTTCTCAGAATTAATCCGGAAATATGCTTGCAAAGGTGTATCAAGCTTCACACCTTTTGGTACATAAATAAACGAACCACCAGACCAAACTGCAGAGTTCAAAGCAGAAAACTTGTTATCAGCTGGCGGAATCACAGACGCAAAATGCTCTTTGAAAATAGCCTCATTCTCGCGGAGTGCAGAATCAGTATCCTTGAAAATAACACCCATATTAGTGAGGTCCTCATTCATACTATGGTAAACAACCTCTGATTCATATTGCGCTGACACGCCAGCCAAATACTTCTGTTCTGCCTCAGGAATCCCAAGCTTATCAAATGTATTCTTGATCTCCTCAGGTACTTCATCCCAAGACTTCTCCGTCCTCTCAGAAGGCTTCACATAGTACGTAATCTCATCAAACTTCAACCCAGTCAAGTTGCCACCCCAGTGAGGCATCGGAATTTTATAAAACAGCTCCAAAGATTTCAAGCGGAAATCGAGCATCCACTGAGGCTCATTCTTCATCTTTGAGATTTCCTCAACGATTTCACGTGTTAAACCACGCTTTGAGCGGAATACCGAAACGTCTTTATCATGAAAACCATATTTATAATCGCCAATTTCGGGTTCTTTTTTTGCCATTGAATAAAACCTCCGTTCATTAATTATAATCAATTATTCTTCTTGCAAACCCTTTTCCATTGCCTTCCACGCTAGTGTTGCACATTTAATCCGTGCCGGAAACTTTGCCACACCTTGAAGTGCTTCGACATCACCGAAATCAATGCTGTCATCTATTTCTTTTCCAAGCATCATATCTGAAAATGTTTTAGAAAGCTTCATGGCTTCTTCAACAGGTTGACCTTTAATCGCCACAGTCATCATCGATGCACTCGACATCGAGATTGAGCAACCCTCACCATCAAACTTTGCATCAGTAACAATGCCATCTTCCACGCGAAGTGTCAACTGAATCCGGTCGCCACAAGTTGGATTGTTCATATCAATCGTCAGGCTATCACTGCCAAGTGCCCCTTTGTTACGTGGGTGCTTGTAGTGATCCATGATAACCTGACGGTAAAGTACATCTAAATTATTTGCAGACATGCTAAAACTCCATTCCTTGTAAAAACAAAACTTGTATTGTACGATTTATTGATGGCTAGGTATGATTGATATTCACTGCTAGCTTATTTTTCTAAGACAAAAATTTGCATCTTAGTGATTGAGTTATTCGGAACTCAGAGAACCCGCGGAGCCGTGAATGTCGATGCTCTCCTTCGCCCTTCAGGCTTGGTTCGCAGGACATTTCTGGCATGCGCAATTCTTGCTAAACGCCTACGGCGTTTAGAGAATTGCGGAGAAATATTCCCTCGTCTTCCTTAGCGCCTTAACAAAGCAATCAATATCATCCTCAGTTGTATACACGTAAACACTTGCCCGTGCTGTAGCTGAAGCTTCTAACCACTTCATCAGTGGTTGTGCACAATGATGACCTGCTCTAACAGCAACGCCAAATGAATCAAGTACAGTTGCTAGGTCGTGTGGATGCACATCGTCGAGGTTAAATGTAATCACACCAGCACGATGGTCTGCATCTGGTCCATAAATATTCACGCCAGATACGTCTGCCATTTTCTCAAAAGCATATTTTGTTAGTCTCTGCTCATGTGCAGTGACGTTATCCATGCCAATCTCTTCAAGAAAATCAATCGCAGCACCAAGTCCTATGGCCCCTGCAATAATCGGCGTACCGCCCTCGAATTTCCATGGCAACTCTTTCCACGTTGATTCTTGTAATCCAACGAAATCAATCATCTCACCGCCGAATTCGATTGGCTCCATTAGATCCAGTAGTTGTTTCTTACCATAGAGTACACCAATCCCTGTTGGCGCACACATTTTGTGCCCAGAAAACGCGAAGAAATCACAATCTAATTCTTGCACATCAACTCTCATATGCGGTGCTGACTGCGCACCATCAACTACAATCACGGCACCATGATCATGCGCCAGCTTGGCAATTTCCTTCACTGGATTAATCACGCCAAGTACATTCGACACTTGCGTGATTGCTACAATCTTTGTTTTTTCCGTAATGGCTTCACGCGCTTGATCCAATGAAATTGTGCCATCTGGTCTCAGCGCCATATACTTTAGCTTTGCACCGGTCACCTTTGCAACCTGTTGCCAAGGTATGATATTGCTATGATGCTCCATGTGCGTAATGACAATTTCATCACCAGCAGTCAGGTTTTCCCTTCCGTAGCTAGTTGCAACAAGATTCAGTGATGCTGTTGTCCCTCGCGTAAATACAATTTCTTCTGTTCTTTTTGCGTTTATAAAATTCCGTACCTTTTCACGTGCACCTTCGTAGGCATCTGTCGCTCTGTTACTTAGCGTATGCACACCACGATGAACATTCGCGTTATCATACCGATAGAACGCATCAATCGCTTCGAGCACTGCCAATGGCTTCTGCGCAGAAGCTGCACTATCAAGGTAAACAAGCGGATGCCCGTTCACCTCTTGGTCTAGTATCGGAAACTGTGCTCTTATATTCTTTGAAATCAAGATAAACCCCCTCACTAATTATTTGCTACTGTATTCGGTCCCCACTAAAGAAACGGGTTCCAAATGAACGCTATTTAATCATAACAGGTTTACTGCATGACTTTCTTCTCAATCACGTCAACCAGTTGCTTCCGCACCTGATCAACAGGCAATTCATTCACAACTGGTGCTAGAAATCCATGAATAATCAATCGCTCTGCCTCTTGACGAGATATCCCGCGACTCATCAAGTAGTACAGCTGCATCTCATCGACACGACCAACCGAAGCTGCATGGCCAGCAACAACGTCATCCTCATCAATCAGTAGAATCGGATTGGCATCACCGCGTGCCTTCTTATTCAGCATCAACACACGTGAAGTTTGCTGCGCATTTGACTTTGTGGCACCATGCTTAATATACCCAATCCCATTGAAAATGGCACTCGCTTCATCTTTCATCACACCGTGCTTCAAAATAAAGCCTTCTGATTGTTGTCCAGTGTGAATCACCTTTGTGGTGAAATTTTGCTTTTGAACGCCACGACCAACGACAACACTCTTCGTATCTGCGAATGAACCATCACCTTCAAGTAAAGTAATGTTTTCAGAAATTGTATTTCCATCATTCATAAGCCCAAGTGCCCATTCAATCTTTCCATCACGGCCAACAAATGCCGTACGATGAACAAATGTGGTCATGTTTTTATCAAGTGTATCAACTGCACCGTAAGTGACATGTGCGCCTGCGCCAATATGGACTTCGGTAATTAAATTGGCAACTGTCCCGGCTGAAGCCACAAGCGAAATATTATTTTCTACATACGTACACTGAGCGAAATCCTCAGCAACAATGATCGCATGATTAAAAAGGCTAGTCTCCGCATGGTCAACCGCGAAAATCACCTGAATTGGTTCTTTGACAACAATATTTCTTGGCACATAGACGAATACACCACCATTTAATAATGCTGTATTTAGTGCAGCTAGTTTATGTGAATCAACTTGAATACGATCGGCACTTGTGCCAGTCATATAGTACTTTTGCACTAGCTCAGGATAGTCATGCAATGCCTCCAAAATCCCTGTCAAAATGACACCTTGCTCAGATGCTTCAGATGAAAGTGCGCAATAAGTCATCGTATTATTTTGTTGAATCATCAAATTATGTGTATCTGTATCTGTATCAACGAGCGCCATAATCTCACTTGGAATCGCTGCAAAATCAGCTATACGGTTGGAATCAATCTGGTGTTGGTTAAAATTCGTGAAGTTCCAAGAATCAATCTTGGTTTTATCTGGCTTCGGAAGTGGTAACTCACTTGTACTTACCAATGCCGACTGTCTCAGTTCAGCAAACCATGCTGGCTCGTTGTTCTTCTTCGACAACGCTTCAATGCTATTTTTATCAAAAGAAATATTTGTTTCTGTTGTCATTGCAACCTCCATCGTTCAAAAGTTTCTCTATTTTATAAAGTCCAGGATGCTGTGAAAGCCTCTTTTGTGCATGATGACAATCGCACGACTGGGCAGTCGTCCTGTTACCCACATTGCTCCTATATTTCCGATCTTATATAGCGGACGGTGCTTCAACAATATCATCGACAATGCCTAGCTCAGCCTTAATCCAATCATATCCTTCTGACTCAAGTCGCTGTGCTAATTCTTCTCCGCCTGATTTCACAATCTTCCCCTGCATCATCACGTGCACAAAGTCCGGGGTAATATAGTTAAGTAAACGTTGATAGTGTGTGATAATCAAACAACCAAATGCATCTGAACGCATGCCGTTGATCCCTTTAGAAACAACCTTGAGCGCGTCAATATCAAGTCCAGAGTCAATTTCATCGAGAATAGCGATTTTCGGCTCAATCATCATCAGTTGCAGAATCTCGTTACGTTTCTTCTCACCACCAGAGAATCCTTCGTTGACATATCTCGTTGCGTACTGCTCATTCATTTCAAGAAAGTTCATCTTCTTGTCCATCTCTTTGATAAACTTCATGATTGAAATTTCGTTCCCTTCCTCGCGGCGACTATTCATCGCAGAGCGAAGGAAATCTGAATTGGTTACACCAGAGATTTCTGAAGGGTATTGCATTGCTAGAAATAATCCAGCCTTTGCACGCTCGTCAACTTCCATTTCAAGTACATTCTCACCGTCAAGAATGATTTCACCACGTGTCACTTCGTACTTTGGATGCCCCATAATTGCAGATGATAGTGTTGATTTCCCGGTACCATTTGGCCCCATGATCGCATGGATTTCTCCTGCTTTCACTTCCAGATTAACACCTTTTAAAATCTCCTTACCTTCAATGCTCACATGTAAATCTCTTATCGTAAGTGTCGAAACTGCCTTCATATAGTAAGACCTCCGTCTTTTAATTAGTTTTGTTGAGAAGATTTTTCATTCTCAATTAATCTCTCTTTTATACTATACTAGTTAAATTTTTTTATCAAGAATATTGGCTAATTTTTTTCATAGAACACTGTTTTCATAAGTAAAATCAATGGTTACCTCACTCTTTAAATCCTGTGAAAAACAGGATTATTATCAAAAGTTATTCTAAATTAGATGACTCCTCATTATCAATAAAATGCTAAGTATTTTCAAAAATATCTTCTTATTTATAAGCATTATCATTAATTATAAGCAACAATTGCCTATGACATCACACCCAATAGGCAACTTGCTAGAAATAAACGGCAATTTATCAATTGAAAAAGAGAAAAATACCCTGTCTAGATTAGAAGAATTATTGAAAATAACCAATAATTCATTGCACAAAAAGACTTGAGCTACTAGCGGAAATCAGCAGACTCGTTGGTTCAAAGCGGGACAGCGAGGCACACCAAAAAAGCCCAGAGCTTTGAAGAATTCGCTCCGCTCAAAAAAGATGAGACACCTCTCCAAAACGGAGTGAATTGCCTCATCTTTTGCTGAATTTCCTCGCACATATAAAGGGCTAATTCCATGAAAATCTACTTTATCTTGGTCTTATTAGTCCAATATCACTTGGCGTTTCCCTACCGAAAAGTTGCAATTTGATTTTCAATCGCTTCAACGGTAATATGTTGGTGCGTAATGCTCCAAACAACCTTTCCGTCTTCAAATAATAATACTTGTGGGGATTCGTGCTTCACGTTCGCGAACCGAGTTACCTCAGCAGAGAAATCTCGATTTTCTTGGATAACTAGATACCCAGCTGGCTGTTCAGGATGTGTAGCTACGTAGTCAGCAAACGCATGAAACCCACCCTGACTAATTGGACAGGTCATACTATGCTTTAGTAATAGAAATAACCCACTATTGGTTTTCTCGCGCAATTGCTCAATACTGTGTAGTTGCTCCATGCTAAAAAACCCCCTTCGTTAGTTTCATTATACTTCTTTTCACGCCATACTCCAATTAAAAAAGCTGGCTATCAGTCGGTCTGCATGCTCAGATGATTTTCAGCTACATCACCCAGCTTATTTCAGCACATCTCGGTTCAATAACGGCATGCCTCTAGCATCAACGGTGACAGTGACTACTCCCGTGAGGATACAAGCAGCAGCCACTTAACCTTACAGTTAAATTGTAGTCCCCGATAAATTAGAAAACCCGATCTTTAAATTGACTAAGTTTTTCTAGCGATGTTTTTTCAACATCCTCATGAAGGCTGTTCCCATGCGCATCCATGGTGACAATCGCGGTAAATCCCTTCACCTGCAGATGCCACATTGCCTCAGGGATACCAAATTCCATGTAATCAACAGCTTTAACGGACTGGATCGCTGCTGCATAAAACTGTGCTGCACCACCAATCGCGTTTAGGTAAACACCACCATGTTCCTCAAAAGCTTTCAGCGTTTTCGCTCCCATACCGCCTTTCCCAACGACAGCACGAACCCCAAATTTCTTCATGACATCACCCTGATAGGGCTCTTCGCGCATACTTGTCGTTGGACCTGCCGCAGTGATTTTCCACTGTCCATGCTGATCTTTCATCACCACGGGGCCACAATGGTAGATAATCTGCCCATTCAAATCCACCTGACATTCATGCGTCGACAAATGCTTATGAATCGCGTCACGACCAGTATAGAGCATCCCGTCAATCTGAACCACATCACCAACCTTTAGTGCACGGACCGCTTCCTCACTAAGAGGTGCCACTAAATGCTTCACTTCCGAAGGCACCATCACACCATCTGCTTTTTCAAAACCATCACTTTCCTCTTTGCGACCGTTAGCAAAGAGCGTCTTGTCTCCATCAGCGTAAGACCACTCATCAATCCTACCTGTATGCGCATCCATGCGAACCTCTGCACGACGAAACGCCCAGCAGTTATAAGCAACAGAGACAAAGAAGCTTGCTGGCAACCGGTTAGCGGCGGCAATTTTACAACCCAATAGTGTGGTCTCGCCACCAAATCCCATTGTGCCAATACCAAGTTTATTGGCATTCGCCATGATGTAGTCTTCCAATTTTGCTAGTGTCTCGTTTGGGTTCACATCGTCCATATGGCGAAATAGTTGTTCTTTGGCAAGCTCGTATCCGCTACTACAATCACCACCTATTCCGACACCAATAAAGCCGGGTCCACAACCTTGCCCCTGTGCTTGGTAAACGGCATGCAGTAAGCATTTGCGGATTCCATCGAGGTCACGACCAGCCCTTCCCACACCTTCTAGTTCACACGGCAGACTATATTGAATATTTTTATTCTCACAGCCGCCACCTTTGAGAATGAGTTTACATTCAATCACATCTTCTTCCCATTGTTCAAACTTGATAATCGGGGTTCCCGGGCCAATGTTCCCTTTATTTTCACCAGTAAGAGAATCAACAGAATTGGGTCTGAGAATGCCCTTATCTGTTGCTTTAATCACCATCTCATGAATTGCCTCTTTTAACTCAATTTGATTGACACCGACTGGGCAACGGAGTTTAAATGTTGGCATCCCTGTATCCTGGCAAATCGGTGACATCTTGGATTCTGCCATGGCAATGTTCTGACCAATTGTTTCAAGACTGAGCAAGGCCCGGGTTCCTGCACTCTCATTCATCGTTGCACGTTTAACTGCTCTTCGCACGTCTTTAGGCAAGTCAGTTGACGTACTGACAATCATCTCATAAATGCTTTCCCTGAAATTATCTAGGTTCATCACAATACTCCTCCCATTTCCAATCAATGTCCTGACATATCAATACCAAACCGTTTTGTAACTGCATGATCTCTATTCAAGATAAGCCATATGAATTAGCAATGGCAAAAATTATGCATCCTATAACGATCCAGTTTAAAACGATCCTGTCAACACGAACGGATCTGTACTAGAACCAAATGCCACCTTCCCTCTTTATTCACGTACAAAAGGTTGCGTTTAGGGTTACTATCCGTAGGTTTCAAAAAAAAACATCATTGAACGGTTTCGCCATTCAATGATGTTCAATTGGTTCATTCAAAAAACGCTTTATTCGACTAACTCTTCGATTTTATCTCCAGCTTCATTGCCTTTTTGAGTCATCTTTTGCTTCATTGTTGTTCCTTTTTCCTTTGCAATCGTTACCCATTCAGAACCTTTCTCACGCATCGGCTCCGTCTTTTGGTAAAGTTCACCTGACTTCTCTTTTATGTCACCACGAAGTTCTTTTCCGGATTTCGGTGCAAGAAGCAACGAAGTCACTGCACCAGCAATACCACCTATTACAACACCTACTACAAAATCTTTTGAATTAGCCATTTAAATTACCCCTTTTCGACGCTTATTTTGATTTATTTTTTAAAAAAATCTTTCCTATTTCCGTTAATGTTGAAACCCAAGAATGATTACTTTCCTTGCCAATAACGCCATCTTTCTTTAGCGAGAAATTCGCGATGGAATCTTTTACTTTTTTTGCAGATTCGCCAACATCGTTGACTAGCTCAAACATGACATTCAATTTTTCTGATTTATATTGAATATCATCAGCAAGCGCATTCGTCTTTTGAAGTAAGCTTTCTGTCTCAGCCGCAATACCTTGTAGCTGACTTTCCATACCACTTATTGTCTGGTTGATTCCATTCACAGTTCGCTTTACCGAAGCTAATGTCTTCGCTAAGTAAATCGCTAGGATGAGAAATGCAACAGCAAAGATCGCAACACTAATATAAAGAATATTTTCCATAGTAAACCCTTCTTTAGATATTCTTTTTTGCCCTATTAATATACACTATTTTGTTGAAAATTGAAATAGCTCATTTCACTTTTTTTAGTATTCATCAGATTGCACGGAATCATACGTTAAAATTTCTTTCTAAATTTTTTCAAATCAAAAGCTTCTTTTCCCCATTTTAAAGAGGCGCTAAATTGCCTCAAATACACCTGAAAACCTTACTGCTTCACCATTAAAAGTTTTTGAAAATTTAAAAATAAATAATTATTTGTCAAATTCAGATTAACTTATCCGCTTACATAGTGTAAAATAGTTCTACCTGAGGTGCATTTGACCTGTGTTCGTTCATTTTGGTTTGAATAACCATACTATCCCAAGAAATTTGGAATACCCTGAACCGAGGTTACACCATTTATGAAGTAATGGAAACACCTGTGTCAAACACCATACTAAGGGGGACAATTTTAAGATGAGAGATTTTCGTCTGCAGGAATTAGCAAGTAATTTAATTAATTATTCTGTCAAATTACAAAAGGGAGAGAAGATGCTTATTGAAAATCTTGGCTCCTTTGAACAAGATTTCGTAATTGCTCTCATTGAAGAAGCCTATAAAGCTGGCGGCCAACCTTTCGTTAGTGTGAAGGATGCCAGAGTTGAAAGAGTCCTCAGAAACGGAGCGACAGTAGATCATTTTCAAAAAATGGCTAACTATGAAGCCGCTATTTTTGGAGAGATGGATGCCTATATCAGTTTAACATCAGGTACAAATGTTAATGAATTATCAGACGTATCCGGCGAGCGCAATCAAATATTTAAACAAACAGTTGTCAAAGCCATTCATCAAAATTTAGAAAATACTCGGTGGGTCGTAATTCGGTTTCCAAGTAACTCAATGGCCCAACTAGCCAAGATGAGTACGGAAGCATTTGAAGATTTCTATTTCAAGGTGTCAAATGTTGACTATCGCAAGATGGGATATGCCATGGAAAATCTTGTGACGCTGATGAATCATACTGATCGCGTACATATTATCGGACCAGGTACCGACCTGACTTTTTCAATTAAGGACATTCCTGCAGTCAAATGTTACGGCATTCGGAATATTCCAGATGGAGAGGTTTATAGCGCACCAGTGCGCGACTCAGTCAACGGCATTCTATCCTACAATTGTGCGTCCATCCATAATGGTTTCACTTTTGAAAATATTGTCTTCAAATTCAAGGATGGCAAGATTGTTGAGGCAACTGCCAATGATAGCAAACGTTTGAATAAGGTCTTAGATACGGATGAAGGCGCTAGGTACATCGGTGAATTTGCGATTGGCCTCAATCCGCATATTCTCAGTCCAATGCTGGATACCTTATTTGATGAAAAAATTGCAGGCAGTTTTCATTTCACGCCTGGAACATGCTACAGTGGTGCTTCAAATGGCAATCAGTCTGTGATTCATTGGGATCTTGTTAGCATTCAGCGCCCTGAATGGGGTGGTGGTGAAATTTGGTTTGATGATGTCCTCATCAGGAAGGACGGCCGCTTCACTTTGCCAACGCTTGAGTGCTTGAATCCAGAAAATTTACGATAGTCATCCGGCGATTTTTTATTCAGTCAAATGAATAAGCATCACTTATATAGAACTGGTCAAGCACCTTTCACGCGAATGCCTTGACTCTGAGCACCTATGTACAAGGTTACTCTAACCGCACGTAGAGCGGTCTGTTTTTTCTCAACCTGTATCATTTAACTTTTTGACTTATATGGTGTAGAATGTAGTTTATCAAAGGGTTCAACCTTTATCAGAAGGAGACAGTAAAATGAGAGATCCAAGAGTACAGCAATTAGCCAGAAATTTAATTAATTATTCTGTAAGTTTGCAAAAAGGGGAAACCGTATACATTGAAAACAACGGCACTTTTGAACTCGACCTAGTCACTGCACTAGTTGAGGAAGCGTATAAAGCTGGTGGTCAACCGTTTGTTAGTGTGAAGGATGCACGCGTTGAAAGAGCACTTCGCAAGGGGGCAACACTAGGACATTTCCAGAAAATGGCGGAGTACGAAGCAAACCTCATGAAAGAAATGGATGCCTACATTGGTCTTCGCTCCGGTGCAAATATCAATGAAATGTCAGATGTCCCAGCTGATAAAACAAAAATTTATGAACAAACGATTTGGAATGACGTACATAAAGAACATCGCTTGAAAACAAAATGGGTCGTTCTTCGTTACCCATCAGGATCTATGGCACAGCTTGCGAAAATGAGTACAGAGGGCTTTGAAGATTTCTACTTCAATGTTTGTAATCTCGATTATCGCAAAATGGGTGATGCGATGGAAAATTTGGTCACACTAATGAACAATACAGACAGCGTTCACCTTGTTGGACCAGGTACTGATTTGAAATTCTCGATTAAAGACATACCAGCAATTAAATGTGCAGGGACAGCAAATATCCCGGACGGAGAAGTCTATACGGCACCAGTTCGTGATTCAGTGAGCGGCGTTATTTCTTATAACTGCGCATCGCCATACCAAGGATTTACCTATGAAAATGTTCAGCTGAAGTTTAAAGATGGCAAAATTATTGAAGCAACTGCCAATAACACAGAAAGGATTAACCAAGTATTTGATACTGACGAGGGCGCACGTTATGTTGGTGAATTTGCGATTGGCGTCAATCCTTTCATCCAAAACCCAATGCAAGACATTCTCTTTGATGAAAAGATTGATGGTAGTTTCCATTTCACACCTGGGTCTTGCTATGACGAGGCATCAAACGGCAATCAATCCGCCATTCATTGGGACCTAGTCAACATTCAGCGTCCTGAATGGGGCGGCGGGGAAATCTGGTTTGATGATGTGTTGATCCGCAAGGATGGCCGCTTTGTTCTACCAGAACTTGAGTGTCTAAACCCAGAAAACCTTCAATAGTGTTTAAAGCGGACAAAAGCACTTACCTATTTCAGGCAATGGGTAAGTGCTTTTATCCGTCAGCTTACCGTCCTGATATTTAGTTAAACTGGATGACTGTTAGCCTAAAGCTGAAAAGTGAAAGATGAAACCAAATCCTGCCCCACGCTGAAGCAATCTTAACCCGCTAGTAACCAAACACACAACAAAGGAGAGATTCGTTTTGAGAGACTCAAGAGTGCAACAACTAGCAAAAAACTTAATTAACTATTCAGTCCACTTGCAAAAGGGAGAAAAGGTGTTTATCGAAAATAACGGCTCATTTGAGTTAGAGCTTGTCACAGCATTAATTGAGGAAGCGTATAATGCTGGTGGACAGCCATTTGTTAGCGTGAAAGATGCGCGGGTTGAACGAGCACTTCGTAAAGGTGCGACAACCAAACATTTTGAGACGATGGCAGCATATGAAGCTAATTTGATGAAGGAAATGGATGCTTATATCGGGGTTCGCTCTGGATTTAACATCAATGAACTTTCAGACATTCCTGCGGAAAAAACAAAGATTTATGAGCAAACAATTCTACAAGAGGTGCACAAAAACCATCGTTTAAAGAAAAAATGGGTCATCCTTCGTTACCCAAATGGTTCAATGGCACAGTTAGCAAAGATGAGCACAGAGGCATTCGAGGATTTCTATTTCAATGTTTGTAACTTAGACTATCAGCATATGGCTGAATCAATGGAACAACTCGTCAACCTGATGAACAGGACTGACCGCGTTCACCTAGTTGGACCAGGAACGGATTTGACTTTCTCCATCAAGGATATTCCAGCTGTCAAATGCTGTGGACTGCGAAACATCCCTGATGGCGAAGTTTATACTGCACCTGTGCGTGATTCCGTCAACGGGGTGATCCGTTATAATTGCGCATCACCATACCAAGGATTCACTTATGAGCAAATCAAACTGACTTTTAAAGATGGGCAGATTATCGAGGCCACTTCAAATGACACCGAGCGTATGAACAACGTGTTTGACACCGATGAAGGCGCACGTTATGTTGGCGAATTCGCAATAGGCGTTAATCCTTACATATTAAACCCCATGCAAGATATTCTTTTTGATGAAAAAATTGATGGAAGTTTTCACTTTACCCCAGGCTCATGCTACGCGGCAGCATCGAATGGAAATCATTCTGCTATCCATTGGGATTTAGTGAGTATTCAGCGCCCTGAGTGGGGCGGGGGAGAAATCTGGTTCGACGATGTCCTCATTCGTAAAGACGGACACTTTGTCCTCCCTGAACTCAGTTGTCTGAATCCAGAAAACTTGAGATAGGATTGCAAACATTTAGCCGTGATACTTACGCCGAATTACTTACCCTTAGAAAATGATCATTGTCCAGATCAAACTATGTGCATAGAAAAACGCGCTGTTCCTGACCCGGAACTAGCGCGTTTTTCTATTCAGAATCTCTCTATACAAGCAAATTACAAGCACTCATAAGCAGCCTGATACTTCTGTACATCACCAGCACCCATGAAAATGAGCACAGCGCCTTCGTGCTGCCTCAGTCTCGCCGTATCATTTTCAGAAAGGATTTCTGCACCCGGAATTTCCTTACGTAAATCCTCAATTGATAAACTACCTGCATCTTCCCTTGCTGAACCGAAAATATCACAAAGGTAGACTTTATTAGCCCCTTTCAACACTTCAGCAAATTCTCTCAAAAACTTTTGCGTTCGTGTGAAGGTATGTGGTTGAAAAATCGCCACCAGCTCACGGTCAGGATACTTTTTGCGTGCTGAATCTAATGTGGCAAAAATCTCCGTTGGATGATGGGCATAATCATCAACAAGCGTCTGCCCAGCAAAAGCTTTCTCGGTAAATCGTCTTTTCACACCAGTGAACGATGCCAATTGCATTTTCACAATCGCAAGGTCTCCTTTTTCATATGTACAAAGGGCAATTACCCCTAATGCATTAAGTACGCTATGGTTACCAAATGTCGGAATAAGAAATTGATCAAGAAAATCACCTTTGACGTAAACATCAAAGATTGTCCCCTCACTAGTACTCACAACATTACATGCCCTGAACTCGTTGTCCTCACCGAATCCATAGTAAATAATCGGAACATCAGCACGTAATTTGCGCAGATTCTCATCGTCGCCATCGGCAATGATTCCCTTACTGACATTGTTCGCCATTTCTTGAAAGGCATCTGAGACATCATCCATGTTCTTGTAATAATCAGGGTGATCAAAATCAATATTCGTCATAATGCAATAATCGGGATGATAGGATAAGAAATGACGGCGATACTCACAAGCCTCAAAAGCAAAATATTCAGCTTGTTCATCACCGTGACCAGTGCCATCACCGATGAGGAAAGATGTCGGTGCCAGCCCTCTTAACACATGAGCTAGCAGGCCAGTTGTTGAAGTCTTACCATGACAGCCAGTTACTGCCACACTCGTATAACGCTTCAATAGTTCGCCCAAGAAATGATGATAGCGAATAATGGGCACACCTAGTTCCATCGCTCGAACGATTTCAATATGTGTCTCAGGGAAAGCGTTACCCGCAATCACTGTCATGCCGCCTTCAACATTCTCCTCAGAAAAAGGCATGATCCTGATACCACGTTCCACGAGTGCTACCTCTGTAAAGAAATGTTTATCAATATCAGATCCTTGTACAGTCAGCCCCATATCGAAAAGCACTTGTGCCAGTGCACTCATGCCTGATCCTTTAATTCCCACAAAATGATACACTGTCATGTCCTACCCCCGACGCCACTTTAGCGCAGCGTACTATCTTCTATATATTTTATTGACATTCTTATTATGTCTAAAAATTGAATCAAACATTTAATAATCATCACAGTTGAAAAAATGAACCGATTCTACATTGCAACGCACTATTTTCATGAATCACATTTTAGAATGCCTGAAAAACAACACAGAGTCAACTAGTAATACTCGCTATTTGGAAAATGCATAGTGGTTATCGTGCATTCCTTTCTTTGTAAGTGAGCATTGCCTACAGATTCATACTGTTACTTGTTGTTTTCCTCACAGCCAGTACAAAATGCTGATTAGAAAGCGTTCATCACCCAGCTATAGCCAGGAGAGCAGAGTCCCATCCAAAGGTACAGGCCTAATTCAACAATTCATTTATGCCTGTATACCTCATTGCCAAACACAACTCACCTCTTGTAAAAAAAGACCCATTATGAAATCCACAGCTGGATTGCAACGTTATTCTCACTACATTACTCTGGACAATCATTTAGCAATTCTACTTTTTCTAATCGAGGATTTGGCCGATATTTACGCCCTTGCTTTGCTTCTGACTTTCCATTCAGCTGAACATTGTCACCTGTAAAGCCTAAGTTCACCTTCAGCAAACTACCGCCTACGCCGTACATATCAACAGGAACACCATTTTTCTCAAAATATTTAATCCGATCTACCGTGAAACCACCACTGACACAAATTTTTACATGCCCATAGCCTTCCTTATCCAAGGCGCTTCGCAGGGCAACGACTAGCTCAGCGCAAACACCCCTCGGATCAAACGATCCTAAGAGCTGTTGGTTTCTCAGGAAGTACTGATCAATCATCGTTCTTGATGTATCAACCCGAACACCTCTTAGTTTATCTCCAAATTTCCGTGCCACTTTTAACGAATCCTCAATACAATCATTATTGTAGTCAACAAGCGCAATTAAATCATCATCTGGAAACTTCTCGACATACGCCTCGCAAGCCTTCACGATATCGCCATTGAATAACTGAATCAGTGCGTGTGGCATTGTCCCCATGCCTTCTACACCCCACCACTCATTCATTGCATGTGTTGCTTGCGCCGTTGCCCCGCCAATATAGGCGGCATAGCCATCACCAGACTGCATCTGAAAATGATCATCGCGATCACCCATGAAAATAACTGGCTTCTGAACACCCGCAGACTTCGCTGCCTTCACAACATTAAACACATTCGTTGCCACAGAACTTCTTCTTGCCAGAATGCCATCTATGATTCCCTCAAGGAAGCCAAAATTCTGATAGGCACCTGTAATTGTCATCACTGTCTCAAACGGCTCCATTTTATCACCGTCTTTAAGTGAATAGATTTCTAGTGCCATTGGATCCTCAGCGAAGGACTGAATTAAAGCAATGGCTTCATCCGTCCCGCAAATAACCCCATTTTCACGTTGAAAAAATTGCATTGTCACTAGGTTGTCTGGCACCATTGCCTCAACTATCTCCTTTGTTTTCAGGAAATAGACTGCCGAAAACCAGCCTTCCGCAATGCGTTTATCGAATTTAAATGTTCGGTTTGTCAAACGGCTAATCTCACCATTCATCTTCATTTCAATCTCTTTCATAGCCATCCCTTTTCCTTGTAGAATCAATGTCTCATCACTTGATTCATCGTTATTGATCGTCGATTTTGGCATCAACTTTATCAATATCAACCAAACTGAGCGACTGGGTAACGCCTTTATATTGATTCAGTCGCAATTCATTGGACTGAACCATTTCTAAGTGTTTACCAGAATACCGAACCCGAAGTCGTTAGTCTTCAATCGTCATCAAATCTTTAATCGTATCTAAATCATCGTATGAAATGAGTACCGTTCGCGGTTTACTACCATTCGATGCTGATATAACGCCAAACTGTTCCATTACATCAATCATCCGTGCTGCCCGGTTATAGCCGACACGATACTTTCGTTGCAGACTGGAAATCGAAATGGTACTAACTTCCACCGCAAATCGGCAAGCTTCAAAGAAGAGCGGATCTTGACTATCCTCTTCGGCTTGACTGCGCTCAGATTTAATCAAATCCTCCGGTGCAAACAAGAAGTTTGGTTTTGCTTGTCTTTTAACAAAATCAACAATTTCCTCGATTTCATCGTCTGAGACATAGGTCCCTTGTAAGCGAACCGATTTCGATGTTCCGTTCTCAAGGAACAGCATATCACCACGCCCGAGTAGCTTTTCTGCGCCGCCTTGGTCAAGGATTGTCCGCGAATCAGTTTGTGCTGAGACGGAGAAGGCAATTCTCGTTGGGATATTGGCCTTAATCAGACCAGTAATCACGTCAACAGATGGTCTTTGTGTTGCGACAATCAAATGCATCCCAGCAGCCCGTGCCTTTTGAGCAATTCTGCAAATAGCTTCCTCAACATCAACAGGAGCTGTCATCATTAGATCTGCTAACTCATCAATGACAATCACAATATACGGCAATTTGACTGATGTTTGGTTTGCACTCTTTGCTTTTTCATTAAAACGAACAATATCGCGCACGCCTGTTTTTGCAAAAAGATCGTAGCGACGTTCCATTTCCTCGACAGCCCACTTCAACGCCGCTGTTGCCACTTTCGGATCAGTTACCACAGGAGAGACGAGGTGAGGAATCCCGTTATAAGAATTGAGCTCAACCATTTTCGGATCAATTAAAAGAAACTTCACATCATCTGGTGATGATTTATACAGTAGACTAATTAGTAAAGAATTGATAAAGACACTTTTCCCTGAACCTGTTGAACCAGCAACAAGGCCGTGTGGCATTTTCGCTAAATCTGTGGCAATCGGCTCACCAGAAATATCAAGCCCAACTGCAACTGCAAGTGGCGATGGATGTTTCTGAAAAGCATCTTCTTCGAGAATTTCACGAATGAAAACAGGACGTGTGTCACGATTAGGAATTTCAATTCCCACTGTTCGCTTACCCGGAATTGGTGCCTCGATACGGATATCACGCGCTGCTAAACTTAATTTCAAATCGTCGCTAAGATTGGTGATCTTACTGACTTTCACCCCAGGCTCTGGCTGAATTTCAAAACGTGTCACAGATGGTCCTTGTGCAAAATCAACGACACTGGCATTGACGTTAAACTCCATCAGTGTACTGTCAAGTACTTGCGCCTGCGACTCCGCCCAACTTGTATCTGCTACTTGGTCACTCTTCGGACGTAGAAATGCCATGAGCGGCTTTTCATACTGTCCCTGCTCATCATTAGCCATTATTTGCTCTGATTGACTAGCAAGTACTGCTTCTGAAGGCATTGTAGCTATGCCAGACACTGGTGCTGCTGCCGTGACAGTTGATTCGGAACCTTCTAGCTGCACTTGGAATGTGTTTGGATCTGTTTCAATGAGCTGCTCCGAAGATATTGATGCTGTTCCCGCTATATCTTGCACCAATGTTGGCGCTATATTGACCGCCCTATTTGGCTCTGGTATTGCAGTGGAAGCGAATGGTTCAGCTTGCACTGGCGGTGAAGCCTTACTCGCATCAGCATTTTGCTCTATTGGCTCTATTGGCGCTGCTACCGATACTGATGCCGTTGTTGCATCCTGCTGAGCCATTGAAACTACGTTTTGGGCGGCACTTTGCTCTATATTTGAAGCGATAGTTTGTTCGGCACCTTGCTCGGCGTTTGGCGCTGTTTTGACGATCGTACTCGCCTCTGGTAGCGTTGTTACCATCACTTGGTCATCTTGTACAGGCATTGTACTGACAGGCTGAATACTAGCAAGCACGGTTTCCTCTTGCAATGTTCGCTCCGTCAAACCACTCGCCGTCTGCGGTTGCCCCTCTTCTAGTATTTCGTTATATGCCTGCCCCAAATCACTTTGTTCAATTACCTGATCTGGTGGGGTCATTGTCTCCTGCATTGACTCGCTAGACATTCTTGCTGATTGTTCGCTTCTTACCGCCATTTGCTGTAGACCTCCACTATCGCTAGCAACACGGTCATCTGCTTGCCTTACACGAACATCAACCTCACTTCCGGGTGATACATTCGGCACTGTAATCTGAATAGCCCCCTGCACCGGAACAGAACTCACAACAAAAGTAGCAGTATCAGGCTCTTTCTGTGTTACAAGAGAACTTGATTCTTTCTCGGACGCAGACAGGAGGTCTGGCGATAGATATTGCTGGTAATGGTTCAGTGGCTTTTCACTACTGCCCACTAGCGGCGTTTGCGCTACACCAGTTTGCAAAATTGGGATATCATCGGCAGTTGGAACTTCATCCTGCACTGCTTGAGGTTCCGCAACTGCTTGAGGTTCGGCATCTAATTGGTTTGCTACATCTGTGCCCTTCATGTCATCTATATAATTCAAATACTCGCTATAAAGAGTCTTCTCTGACCTCTTGGAGCTTATGCCCCATTTTTCATCTAAATCAGGCAAAACAAATACCACTTGTTCATCACATTGATTGATCAAGTGCATTGGTGGAGGTACTTCAAGCGGTCTAAATTTCTTGCGGAATAAACCTGTTCCCTGCTCCATATCGGGCTGCTTGAGCTTTGATCGTCCAACTCGGCGGGAAGTTTGTGCCTCGACCGGATCAGCCGTGCGAAAATGACGTGTTCGCTTCACCCGCGAATACGCTTCATCATCTGTATCCCGCTCTCGCTGCAACACATCTCTATCATTTAGTGTATTAAAGGAATGGTCATCAACAACAGGAAAGCGAAACTTCCCCTTTGTTTTTGTTGCATCCACCTCATTTTTGTCTTTTTCTTCATCTTCTTCAAATAACTTCTTAAAAAAACTCAACTACATCACACTACCTTCATAAATCATCTTTCTATTTTATCAATTTCTCAGTAAAAAAACGAGAGGAAATTCAGGCTCCTAGTTGAAACCATTGGAACATGCCCTCTCAATTTGCCAAAACGGTGTAATGTGCACAGTACAAACGCTGATTTGATAAGGAGAAGCGAGTAGATCACAAATTCATCTCCCCGCGGTAATTTTGATGCTCCCTTTAGGTACAACTTTTCTTCTAGGAAACTGCTAACAAATTCAGTTACTCCCCTTTAGCAATCGCGAGCAGCTCTTTCATATCATCAATGATATAGTCAGGCTGATACTTTTCTAAGTAAGACCTGCCGAGTAAAGACCAACTAACACCAACTGTACCCGTGCCCGCATTCTTTCCTGCCAAAATATCGTGATGCCGGTCACCGACCATCAGCGCTTCTTCTGGTGTTGCCTGGAGGAGCGACAACGCCTTTAGCACAGGTTCAGCATCAGGTTTTGGTTTGACAATATCATCACAACCAATAATGCAGTCAAAATACCGATCTAAATCATACAAATTCAGCCCCTTGATCGCAAGCCGATTCATCTTAGAAGTCACAATTCCTAGCTTGTATCCCGCATCTTTTAAAGCAATGATTGCCTCTGAAACGCCTGTAAATTCTTTGACCATCGCATCATGTCTACCGACATTAAACTTTCTATACACCTGTACCATCTCATCTGTTCGGTCTGCATCAATCGAGCTAAATGTCTCCTCGAGCGTCGGACCAATAAACGGAATCACATCTTCACGTCCATATTGCCCCGGACAAAAATGTTCCAGTGTGTGTAGAAACGAATCAATGATTAACTCATTTGTATCAATTAACGTACCATCTACATCAAACAGTAATGTTGTAATCTTTTTCACCATCTAAATTTCTCCTCCCAATCACTTTCGCATATACAAAGGCAACAAGCATTGCCGTCAGCATTCTCAAGCTAAACAACGGTACAATCGGAATCCCAAGTGGAATGAAAATCAAGGTATCCTCAAACATCGCATGACTGGCAATTAAGATGACAACAATCTTGGTAATATCCTCATGATTCACTTTGTCTTCCTTTGCTGCATCGAGCATAATACCTGCTCCGTACACAAACCCAAGCGACATGCCAGAAACGAGTGTTAATGAATGCTTTTTTTCAAGCCCCAAAAAACGTGTTACTGGTGCCATCCATTCAGAAAATGTTAGCAACCAATTCTTCTCGCGCATGATCTGAATCAATACCATCAGTGGCAAAATAATTTTCATTACCTGCAAATCACTACCGACTGCTTTCTGAACCGAGACCGAAAGAATCTCCCAAAATCCAGTGACCGAAGCATCTATATAAGCGCTTCCACCTGAAACAGCCATCTCTTTCCCGCCAGACCATAACCAATTAATTAAAACAGCAGAAGTCAGTGCAAGACCAAGTCTCACACTGACAATCACAGCAGCTTTTGCACCAAGCTTCATCCCCACACCCGTTTCAACGAAAATGTTATGGCAGAACGAAACCATCATAGCGATGATGAACATTTCTTTCACAGTAAACGATAAACTAAGTGCAGCACCAACAGCTGCATATATATTTAGTGTAGCGCCAAGGACGAGCGGAATCGCTGCGTCCCCTGGCAATCCAATCAAATTCATAAAAGGCGTCACAATCGCAATTAACCAATCAAGCGCTGCTGTGTATGACAAAAAGGTTATGATCAGCGTAATCGGGAACAATATCTTCGCCAATTTCCAAGTCGTTGCCAGACCAAGAGAAAGCCCACGCCTCACCATTGCCATACTTGCCTACTCCTTTTTCTCTGCCTCAACCATTTCGCTCGTCCCTTGCACCAATTGAACATCCATGTATCTGACAGTTGATATCTTTCTTCTGTAAATCCAGACAATCACGCTACCAATAATCAGCGCAAGCGACACTAACTGTGCTGTTTTTAGACCGAAGAACATCAGCGAGTCAGTGCGAAGTGACTCAATAAAGAAACGACCTACAGAATACCAAATCACATACAATAAGAATGACTCACCAACGCGTTGATTGCTTCGGCGATAGAGTAGCACAAGTACGAGACCCACTACATTCCATAGTGATTCATATAAGAAAGTTGGATGATAATAAGCACCATTGATATACATCTGATTAATGATAAAGTCAGGCAAATGTAAATTCTCTAGAAAACTCTTTGAAACCTCACTACCATAAGCTTCTTGGTTGAAGAAATTACCCCAACGCCCCATGATTTGTCCAAGCATGATACTTGGTGCAACGACGTCTGCGAGAAGCCAAAATGGCACCTTTTGTTTCCGTGTCAATAGATATGCAGTCATCACACCACCGATAAGTGCCCCATGAATCGCGAGACCACCTTCCCATATCTTAAACGCATCTACCGGATGCCCAGCATAGCTTGACCAACTGAAAATTACATAATAAAGCCGTGCACAAAGGATGGCTACAGGGATGATGATAATCAACATGTCAACAAATGTATCAGGATCAATACCGCGTTTCTTCCCTTCATAAATTGCCCACATCATGCCAATCAGAATTGCAAGTGAAATAATCAGCCCATACCAATAGACTGTCAATGGTCCAAGCGTAAATGCCACCGGATCAAGCATAAGTAATTCCATTCCACACACCTCATCATTTCATTTAATAAAAAAATCATTTATCTATAACCGTAATTCATCACAATCTAACGCAATTGATTGGTACAAAACAACCGAATCTAAACTACAGTCAAACCAAATCTCCTACTAGCAGTATACAGATATTCATATCATATGTCTCGCATCTCTAGCATTCTAGCGAAAAAATACTGACACCCGCGGCCACACAAACTTTCTGTAGTAACAGCCAAGCCAACATTTAAGGAGCGTAACGCCAACATTGCACGATATGTTCAAAGGTAAATCCCTCTTGTTCGTACAACAGTGCTGCCCGCTTGTTGTCTGCATTCACACAAAGTGTGCAAGTAGAAATGCCATGGGCGGCAGAAATATTGAGTCCAGCCCGAAGCAAATGTCGTCCAAGCCCCTGCCCTTGATAATCTGGTAGAATACAAATCGGCTCAATCGCTGTCGTTACTTTGCCACCTTCCTCATACTTCGTCACGCGTACAAGACCAACAACCGCCATTTCTCGGCAAAGTAACAAAATCCCATTGTCTAGATGCTCATGTTGATCTGGCAACTGCGCTACCGCTTCCAATGATAGTGGCATGCTACCGGCAAGACCTGCAAAGGCTGTATTTCGTACCTGCTGATAAATCACTTCATCCTGATCAAACTGCATCGGTCGCAACCGGTATCCTATCGGCAGTCGCACAGGAACCTGACTGCCATCAATCTCACGCCTCATTACAAAGATGAACCGCTCGAACTCAAATTGTAACCGTGCCAATCGCATAAAGAAATCTACGCGATCATGATCGCCATAAATCGACACAGCATCCACTGCACATCCAGCTAGAACTGCTTCCAACATTTCACGATAAAGTGAGTCTTCAGAGGCTTCTGAGTGGAAAATCCGAAACCTCGCCACACGATTTTCAGCATCAACAATCAGTGACGCTGCCGCTACAATTGCTAAACCATCCTTAACAATAACCGTAGGAAATTTCACCATGTCCACGACAAACAGTGCCAATTCATCATCTGTCAGATAAGAATCATCGACCATATCTCGGTAACGTTTGCAAAAATCCAAAAACAACGCCAGATCAGTCTGCGCTAACCTCTGCAGAATCATCACCCACACCCCCCATTTGTTTGAACAATAGGATACCACTGTTATCAGCAATGAAAACATCTACGCGCTTATCGGCAACAAACCTGATTTAAAACAGCTTCGTTGTCCAGTCCTCACAATTCCAAACTTCCTGCACAACATCACGATAAAATTCTGGTTCATGTGAAATCAGCAAAACACTGCCGCGATAAGCCTTCAGTGCCCGCTTTAACTCTTCCTTTGCATCGACATCCAGATGGTTTGTCGGCTCATCGAGCACCAGTAAATTCGTCTCAATATTGAGCAGTTTACAAAGCCGTACCTTTGCCTTCTCACCACCACTGAGCACATCAACCTTACTTTCAATATGCTTCGTTGTTAAACCACATCGCGCCAAAGCCGAACGAACTTCTGCCTGCGTCAGTGACGGGAACGTATTCCAAATTTCCTCTAAACAAGTGTTCCGATTCGCCCCTTTCACTTCCTGTTCAAAATAACCTATGTGCAGATTATCACCACGTTCAACCTGCCCTGAGATCGGTTTGATTTCGCCAAGAATACTACGCAAAAGTGTCGTTTTTCCAATACCATTTGCGCCAACAAAGGCAATTTTTTGCCCACGCTCCATCTTCAGATCAAGCGGTCTTGACAGCGGCTCATTATAGCCAACCACAATCTCCTTTGTTTCAAAAATCCAGCGACTCGGTGTCCGTGCCTCCTTAAACTGGAACGAGGGTTTTGGTTTCTCCTTCGCAAGTTCAATGACCTCCATCTTATCGAGTTTCTTCTGGCGCGACATCGCCATATTCCGCGTTGCAACACTCGCCTTATTCCGAGCAACAAAATCCTTTAAGCTAGCAATTTCTTGTTGCTGTCTTTTAAATGCAGACTCCATCTGTTGCTTCTTCATCTCATATGAATTCAGAAAGTTATCATGATCCCCAACATAACGCGTTAAATCTTGATTCTCCATATGATAGATCAAATTAATCACACTATTGAGGAAAGGAATATCATGTGAGATGAGAATAAAGGCATTGTCATACTCCTGCAAGAACCGTTTCAACCACTCAATATGCTGTTCATCCAGATAGTTCGTCGGCTCATCCAGCATCAGAATTTCAGGCTTCTCAAGTAGCAGCTTTGCAAGTAACACCTTAGACCGCTGTCCACCACTGAGTTCCTCAACATTCCGGTCAAACCCGACTTCATGTAACCCGAGCCCACGACCAACTTCCTCAACCTTTGAATTGATTTGGTAGAAATCGTTATGATCCAATATTTCCTGCAACTCACCGACATCTGCCAATAATTTCTCCAGCACTTCAGGCGTGGCATCACCCATTTTCATATAGAGCTCACCAATTTCGGTCTCAGCTTCATATAGATATGTGAAAGCCGTACTCAGCACATCACGAATCGACTGCCCTTTCCCAAGAACTGCATGCTGATCCAAATAACCAACACGAACCTTTCGTGACCAAGCAATCTTTCCTTCATCAGGCTGCAGTTTACCAGTGACAATATCCATGAAGGTAGACTTTCCCTCGCCATTTGCCCCAATCAAACCAACATGCTCCCCTTTTAACAAACGGAAGGAAACATTGTTAAAAATAGCACGGTCTCCAAAACCATGACTTAAATTCTCTACATTTAAAACACTCATACCAATTGCCTCACTTTACTTTGGGCTTTTCATATGACAAAAGTCCCTATACGAATAATAGCTAGTATAGCAAATTTCTACAGGCTAAGTCACTTAGTAATCTTCATTGAATGTTCTATCAATGTTTTCCATCAGAAAATATCACTTGCACACCCATACATTTCGTCACAAAATCACACCTGATTCCTATGCGATTAACTCTTCTAGAGAGCAGAAGCAGCGTTCAAAAAAAAAGGCATATATACAGAATTCCATCTGCAACATGCCTCGGCCTCGTTTAACGAGCGTTTATTTGGATCCACCACTAGAAATGAGCGACTCAGTTGAATCACCTCATTTCAGGTGAGTGTTTATTTGTTTGTACGTTAGATTAATCATTCGGTCCCTTACCAGCAAGAATTTGCGGAATGGCTTTTTCAATCCTTGCCATTCTCGTCTTTGATTGCTTAGGCGCGGAAAAAAGCAATATATAGCCCCTTTGTCGCCCAGGGGTCAGCGCTTCAAATGCCGTTTTCACTTCAGGCGCTTCTGCAAACTTTTCCAGTAATTCTTCTGGCAATACAATCTCAGCAGGCTTTGATTTCTCTACTTTTGCACCGGCTTTTTCAAGTTCAATCGCCTCGAAGATATAAGCCTTCACAATCATTTCATTGGCAACTAATTCTTCAATACTGGCAAACCGAAGTTGCCTAGCAGCTTTAACATTCTCCGTTTGTTGCACAAGCAGATTATGCGTATCTTTTAAAAGCGCCCCTTTGTGAAATAGAATAGCACAGTACTCTTTAAAGCCATGAATCAGCACGACATTCTTACCTTGGTACGTGTAACAAGGTACGCCCCATTTTAATTCTTCGGTCAACTTGCAATCAAGTACGATTGTTCTCAGCCGCTCATATTCTGTCGGCCATTTCTTTGATCTAGCAATATACGCATCAACCTTAGGGTTCAATTGAACATCTGCCATCAAGAACACTTCCCTTCATTATTCCTATTGATCATATAGTGTACTACTTTTTTGAATAGTTCCATGCAGGAATCCTTTTGAAATTCCACGCTTCATCGAGAGTACATTCTAACGAAATTCAGCAACCATGTCAAACTGAGCATTGCCGTGATCAAGCCACATGATAAGCGCCGTTTTAATGTTAAAGCAACAAGGTGATTAAATGAAGTGTTCCTATTAAGAATATGACAGTGCCCTCCTTAGACAATGCAACAGAACCCCTTCTATGATCATGATTAGACGGCGCTAATCAAGAAACTACATGCAGATACTTAAATTGCTTTTTAAACGAACCAGTTCTCCCTTTGTGAAATGACAAAACCAGCATACAGAGCGGGAAATGAATTTTTGCCAAATGTGTTTTCTTGTATGTTGGTACGATCGGCATTAAATTTGACGCATGTGTAGAAAAAGATGTCGTCAATTGCTTAATCTGCTATAATGACATTACATTTCGCACGGTTTGTTGCCTGTACTGTTACCATTCGTTGCAGTTTAGTCATTAGAAACATGGAAGCAACTGGCGGATCAACCACTAGATTGAATTGTATAAAGAACTTGAATAAATGATAAAATATTCAGCGCAAATAACCCCCGAGGGTGACCTTATCGCTAGGGAAAATAGCTGTTTGGAGGAAATATGAGCAAGCATAAAATTGTTTTCACAGGCGGGGGAACTGGCGGACACGTCACCCCGAATATTGCAATTATTGATCAGTTAGATCGGGCGCAATGGGAGATCCACTACATTGGCTCTAAATCTGGGATTGAGCGTGAATTGATTGAGAAAATTAATATTCCCTATCATCCAATTGCTAGCGGGAAACTAAGAAGGTACATTGATTTTGAAAATATCAAAGATGCTTTCCGCACAGTAGGCGGTATTTTTGGCGCCAGGTCGACGCTAAAGAAAATAAAGCCGACACTCGTATTTTCAAAGGGTGGATTTGTTTCCGTTCCAGTCATTCTAGCGGCAAAATCATTAGGGATTCCCAGCTATATTCATGAAAGTGATTTAACCCCAGGACTTGCTAATAAAATTTCACAAAGGTTTGCAACAAAAATTTTTACATCCTTCGCTGAGACGGTGAAATACTTGCCAGCAAATAAAACAAAAGCAATCGGCTCACCTTTACGCAAAGACATATTGAATGGTTCAAAGGAGAATGGTCTAGCATTATTGGCATTTACACCCGAAAAGCCTGTCTTTACTGTAATGGGCGGCAGCCTGGGTGCAAGAAAAATCAATGAAGTTGTCCGCGAAACACTACCCACGCTCACTAACAGCTTTCAAATCGTCCATATTTGTGGAAAAGGTAATCTAGACAACTCGCTTACGAACAAAGATGGCTATCAGCAATTCGAGTATGTTGACGAATCGCTTGCGGATATCTTAGCTGCGACAGACTTTGTTGTCACACGCGGTGGATCTAATGCGATTTTCGAGTTTCTTGCACTGAAAATACCGATGCTGATTATCCCATTACCCAAAGCACAAAGCCGCGGCGATCAGATTTTGAATGCACAAAATTTCACAACAAAAGGGCTAGCATTAACACTTGATGAAGAATCCATTACTGAGAAATCCTTTTTGGAATCACTCACAGAACTGGTACAGCAGTCTGTTGAAATGAAAAGCAGAATGGCGCTTGCACAGGGACGTGATGCATTGCGAACGATACTACAAGAAATCGAAGCAACGGCAAAGTAACCTACAGCTTCATAATGAAAAAACACCTCAGTATAGTATGCCTCCAAATGATCAATGCTTTGAACTAGCTTTTTGGAGCGTACTACACTTTGTTTGTTTTTGGATGGGTAAACGCTACTCAATCGGTGTTTGGAAAAGTGAATACATGCAGTGAACACACCCTCACATCACAGGTTTCCCCTCTTAAGAGAAAATTGCTTCATCCTCAGCTCGTCCCCTCTAAAATTCCGATCGATTCTCAGGAAATCCTCAACCTCTATGAAACGATTCCGACTAAGCAGTGCTAGCGATGATTGATTAGTTGCTTCTGTAATTGCAGTAATGCTTGCTAGATCCATCTGATGAAATCCGTATTGAAGCACAGCCTTAACTGCCTCATCCATGTACCCCTGCCCCTGATACGGAGGCAATATTCCATATCCAAGTTCAGCAGTTTGGTCCTCGGTGGAAAAATTCCAAAGACAAATGCTCCCCATGAAACGATGATCACAATCCGTTTGCAACATCAGCACCCAAACGATCCATCGGTTCTCTGCAATGCCTTGATTTAGGGAGTGAATCAATGTTATAGCCTCGTTTGTGTTGTCTAGTCTTCGGGTGTTGATCAATCGAATCATTTCTTCATCATTCCGGCAAAGAAATTGTTCAGGTGCGTCTTGATTGATTAACTGTCGTAATCTTAGCCTCTTAGTCACCAATTCTGGAAATGGTTGAAACTGTGCAATCAACCTCTTCTCCCCCTTCATCGCTACCACTTGCGCATACACCTAGGCAAGTTGTTAGGATTACTGTAACACACAGAAACGAAGTAAACAAAAATACTGTCGGGTTATCTTCATTTTCCAGAACAATCAAAAAAACTGCCCAAGAACGGAATATCCTAAGGCAGTTTTTGTCCGATGGAACAAAACACCACTATTATGACTTACCTCACTATTTTTTAAAGCTAAGGACCTTATCAACCAGCATGCTACCTAGTGACAAAATCAATGAAATGGCAATTAGATGCCACACGGTTCCGGCTTTAAAGTCAGCACCAATAACACCGTCTGTCAGTGCCAATACGATTGTATTAAAGGCCGCCCCAAAAAGCCAATACGTCCAGTTTCGCATTGGAATCATCAGCGTAGTCATTGTGTACTTCAGTCCTAAGCCAATGATGCTTACGACTGCTGCTACAACAAACGCCCAAGCCGTACTCGAAACCATGAAATCTTTAAAAATATCGGTCTTATCAACACCGATGAAGAAAAGCCCAAAAAGTAAAAACTTGATAAACCAGTTAATCAAATTTTTCACCTCACAATCCACTATTAGCATCCTATGAACGGCCTATAAGACTGGTTCTTAATTTTTCATGAAACAGCTCTTATAGGCATCAACAGGCAGATAATGCGGTGAGGTGAATTGTACTGGCAGCGTGGTCTAAACGGTCTCCAGTTGACTACCAGCTTCAGCCATTCGTGATCGTTCTCTTGCCAGTATCGGTTTTAAGTACTTACCGGTATAGGTTGCTTTCGCTTCTGCCACATCTTCCGGCGTACCAGTCGCAATAATCTGGCCACCTTTATGGCCACCTTCAGGACCAAGATCAATCACATAATCAGCCGTTTTAATTACGTCTAAATTATGTTCGATAACGAGCACAGTATCACCATTTTCCACTAAGCGTTGCAACACTTCGAGGAGGCGAGCGATATCATGGACATGTAGCCCTGTTGTTGGCTCATCCAAAATGTAGAAACTCTTCCCGTTCGATCGACGATGCAATTCTGATGCTAGTTTCACACGCTGTGCTTCTCCGCCAGAAAGTGTTGTTGCTGGTTGCCCTAGGGTAATGTACCCCAGTCCAACATCAAACAAAGTTGTCATTTTACGTTGGATTTTCGGTATATGCTCGAAGTAGCTTATCGCATCTTCCACGGTCATCTGCAATACGTCAGAAATATTCTTCCCTTTATAAAGCACTTCAAGTGTCTCACGATTGTAACGTTTACCACGACAAACTTCACATGGAACATAAACATCTGGAAGAAAATGCATTTCAATCTTGATAATGCCATCACCGTTACAGGCTTCACAACGACCACCTTTGACATTGAAGCTAAAGCGGCCTTTCTTATAACCGCGTACTTTGGCCTCATTTGTCATTGCAAAGACATCCCTAATATCATCAAAAACACCCGTATAGGTCGCTGGGTTTGATCTTGGTGTCCGCCCGATTGGTGATTGGTCAATATCAATCACTTTTTCTAACTGCTCAACCCCACGGATTTCCTTATGTTCTCCTGGCTTCGCCTTCGCTCGATTAATTTTCTGCGCGAGTGACTTGTGGAGAATTTCATTAATGAGCGTACTCTTCCCCGAGCCAGAAACACCGGTAACTGCGGCAAAAGTTCCTAACGGAATCGAGACAGAGACATCTTTGAGATTATTTTCTTTGGCTCCGATAATTTCAATGACACGACCATCGCCCTTTCGGCGCTTAAGTGGTAATGGAATAAATCTTTTACCTGAAAGATAATCACCTGTGAGGGATTTTGGATCGTTCATTACTTCCTCTGGTGTACCAATCGAAACGATTTCACCACCATGAACTCCCGCACCAGGACCAATGTCCAGTAAATAGTCTGCCGCGAGCATCGTATCTTCATCATGCTCTACAACAATCAAGGTATTGCCAATATCACGCATGCTTTTTAGCGTCTCAATCAAGCGCTCATTATCACGCTGATGAAGGCCAATCGAAGGCTCGTCAAGTATATACAGTACGCCTGTTAGACGAGATCCGATTTGGGTTGCCAGTCTAATACGTTGTGCCTCTCCGCCTGAAAGCGTACCCGCCGCTCGGGACAAGGTTAAATAATCTAACCCAACATTGATGAGAAATCCTAAACGCTCTTCAATTTCCCGCAGTACAAGCCGAGCAATCTGTCTCTCTTTATCAGTTAAATCAAGTCCGCCAACAAAATCCATTGCTTCTGTAACAGAATAGGAAGTGATTTCACTAATATGCTTTCCGTTAATTTGGACAGCTAGTGCTTCCTTTTTCAAACGATGTCCTTTACAAGTAGGGCATGGCACTTGCGCCATATAGCGCTCTGTTGACTCACGGACATACTCTGATGAAGTTTCCCGGTAACGGCGTTCGATGTTCGGTATGACACCTGAAAATTTTGTTTCCGAGTCGCGCGTGAAACCAAATTCATTGACATAACGAAAAGGAAATTTCTCACCTTTGGAACCACCGAGAATGATCTCAAATTGTTCCTTAGGAAGCTCTCCAACAGGAGTGTCCATGTCTATTTTAAAGTGGTCACAAACAGCTTCCAGTAATTGCGGGTAGTACGTACTTGTTGGCGAATCCCACGGCGCAATCGCATTTTGCCTCAAGCTGAGACTTTTGTCTGGTATCACCAAATCTGGATCAACCATCTGCTTCATACCCAGACCATCACATGTTGTACAGGCACCAAACGGACTATTAAATGAAAATAACTTTGGCTCTAGTTCTCCAATTGAAAACCCACAGTACGGACAGGCATGGTGTTCACTAAATAGGATTTCCTGCTGATCAATCACATCGACGAGCACCATGCCATCCGCCAAACGTAGTGCCGCCTCTAGTGAATCAGAAAGGCGAGCTGCAATGCCATCTTTGACAACAATACGGTCAATGACTACCTCAATGTTGTGCTTTTTATTTTTTTCTAATTGAATATCGTCATCAAGCCCAATCGTTTCACCGTTTATGCGCACGCGTACATAGCCTTGGCGTTTAACATCTTCCAAAGCTTTTACATGCGTTCCCTTTCGGCCAGAAACAATTGGTGCAAGGATTTGCATTTTTGTTCCTTCTGGATGTTCTAATATCCGGTCAACCATCTGCTCCACTGTTTGTGATGTAATCTCAATTTTGTGAGTAGGGCAAATTGGGCGTCCAACCCGCGCATACATTAATCGCAAATAATCATAAATCTCCGTAACCGTTCCAACGGTTGAACGCGGATTACGACTAGTGGTCTTTTGATCAATTGAAATCGCTGGCGACAACCCTTCGATTGTATCGACATCTGGCTTATCCATCTGTCCTAAGAACTGACGAGCATAAGCCGATAGTGACTCCACATACCGCCTTTGGCCTTCTGCATAAATTGTATCAAATGCTAATGACGATTTCCCCGAACCAGAAAGACCCGTTAGCACAACCAATTTATCTCTCGGGATCGTCACATCTATATCTTTCAAATTATGGGCACGTGCACCCTTGACTACGATTTTATCCATTGCCATAACTTAACTACCTCTTCATTCCTTTTAAATTCATGCCATCGCTATCTGCTTATTCCCAACCAAATAGAGTGAAGTATTCTCCCTGCTGATACTGCTCTAATGCATATCGTACATACGGAATCATATTCTCAGGCAATGCTTCAATCGCAAACCAAGCCAAATCATCACATTTAGATGGCTCTGCATTCCGAATGGTCCCTATCCAATTTTCCACAAAAAAGAAGTAATCAATTCGTTCTGTATCGCTGTTTCGGTGCATGACTTGTATTGTTTGTAATTGGTCAGGTGCAAGCAGGATACCCGCTTCTTCCTCTGCTTCACGGTGTATTGCTTGAACCACGGATTCTCCCCGATCAACATGACCTGCTATAACGCTGTACTGGCCATCCATAAAGCCAGTATTGTATCGCCGAAGCAATAGAATTCTATCATCCTTGATGAGAAAGAGATGAACTGCAACATACATTTCCGCTCGTACCAAGATAGCCACTCCCTTCGCATCAATGAACGAGCTAAACAGTAAGATCCAATTTGCATGAATGTTTTTCATATACATGAGTTCTCCTGCAGTTTCGTGCTACTGCATGGATTACTTCTGTGCTCGCAATTCAATAATGATATCACGAAGCTGTGCAGCTGTCTCGAAATCAAGTGACCGAGCTGCTTCTTTCATGTCATGTTCTAAGCGGTTCAACATCTGTTGACGCTCCTTCTTCGTCATGGAAGCGTAATTCGGTGTTTCTTCCTCACCCATACCATCAGCTGTACCTGCCTGTGTTGCTTTAATAATATCACGGATATCTTTCTTAATTGTTTGCGGTATAATCCCATGCTTTTCATTGTAAGCTTCCTGAATTGTGCGGCGCCTGTTTGTTTCTCCTATGGCAATTTCCATCGAGTTGGTGATACGATCCGCATACATAATCACACGGCCTTTTTCATTTCGAGCAGCCCGCCCAATGGTTTGAATCAGCGATCGTTCTGAACGAAGGAATCCCTCCTTGTCAGCATCTAAGATTGCCACGAGCGAAACCTCTGGAATATCAAGTCCTTCTCTGAGCAAATTAATCCCGACCAGCACATCATATTTTCCAAGACGTAAATCACGAATAACTTCAATTCGCTCAAGTGTTTTAACCTCAGAATGCAAGTAGTTCACTTTGATGCCGATTTCCTTTAAATACTTTGTTAAGTCCTCAGACATTTTCTTCGTAAGCGTCGTAATCAAAACGCGCTCATCCTTTGCTGTTCGCTCATGAATTTCATGAATCAAATCATCAATTTGCCCTTCAATTGGACGGACTTCAATGATTGGATCAAGTAGTCCAGTTGGACGAATAATTTGCTCAACCATATTCGGGCATCGCTCGAGTTCTAACGGTCCTGGTGTCGCTGAACAATAAATAGCACCAGTAATATGATCCTCAAATTCAGGAAATTGCAACGGCCGATTATCTAGTGCTGATGGTAGCCGGAAGCCATGCTCAACCAAAATTTCCTTTCGTGCTTTATCACCATTAAACATTGCACGTACTTGTGGCAAACTAACATGCGACTCATCAACGACTAGTAAGAAATCCTTTGGGAAATAGTCTAACAACGTATAGGGGATTGACCCGGGTTCACGTAATGTCAAATGACGCGAATAGTTCTCAATGCCAGAACAGAAACCCATTTCACGCATCATTTCTAGGTCATATCGAGTTCGTTGCTCCAAGCGTTGCGCTTCGAGTAGCTTCCCATTTTCCTTAAACACTTTCAGTTGTTCGTCTAACTCTACCTCAATATTCTCAATTGCTTGTAGTAATTTCTCTTCCCTTGTAACGAAGTGGGATGCTGGAAAGATGGCGACATGATCGCGTTCTGCAATGATTTCACCGGTTAGATAGTTGATTTCCCGAATCCGCTCAATTTCGTCTCCAAAAAACTCGATACGAATACAATGCTCATCACGAGACGCTGGAAAAATCTCAACAACATCTCCGCGAACACGAAAAGCTCCCCGTTTGAAATCAATATCATTTCGTTCATATTGCACATCCACAAGGCGACGCAATAATTGATTGCGCTCGAGTTCCATGCCAGTCCGTAACGAAACCACAAGTTCCCGGTATTCTTCTGGATTACCCAAGCCATAAATACAAGAAACACTGGCAATCACTACAACGTCCTGGCGCTCAAACAATGATGATGTTGCCGAGTGACGCAGTTTATCAATCTCATCATTGATACTAGAATCTTTCTCTATGTACGTATCCGTATGCGCCACATACGCTTCTGGTTGGAAATAATCATAGTAACTGACGAAATACTCAACTGCATTATTGGGGAAGAATTCTTTAAACTCGCTATACAATTGCCCTGCCAGCGTCTTATTATGTGCGAGAATCAACGTTGGTTTATTCACTTCTTTAATCACATTAGAAATGGTGAACGTCTTTCCGGTTCCTGTTGCTCCAAGTAATGTTTGATACCGCTCACCAGCATGAAGCCCATCCACTAATTGGCGAATAGCTCCCGGCTGGTCTCCACTCGGTTCAAACTTTGATACTAATTCAAATTGATCTGCCATAATGCCCTCGATTTCAAAGTGGTTCCTTGCCATAACCTGTCTGCTTTATTGTCACTGCATACCAAAATAGTAAGTCCACTTAGATTTGATAGGATTATCTTATCAAAAAAAACCATTACGAACAAGTGTTTGTTAATGACCGTCATGCTTTTTTTCAATCTTTGCTATCCTATTTTCTGTTGCCAAAATCAGTACCTATATGAATATGATTCACAGGATTAATCGACTTTCGCCTCTACCTCACGGTTCTCGATAACTACTTTCTCATGCCGTAAAAACCGGCTAATCAAGTCATATGGATAGCCTTTCCTCATTAGACTTGCCGTCATTTTCTGTTTATATTCAGTATCGTCATAAGCGCGGTACTTGCGGTGAATCTTATATCCCTCGGCGCAAAGATGACCCCACTCATCCGTACCATTCTTGCCTCTAGCTTGTTCCAATGCTCGCTTCGCCATCTCCATTGTAAACCCTTTTCGCATGAGTAGCTGTAATGTCTTCTGCTCAGCCGTTCTTACGGCCGTTTTCTGCCTCGCTAAGGTCTTTTTTGCCCATTTGATCGCATTCTCAGCACGTAGATCTTCTGGATATTCCATCAACGCTGCCTCCTGCAAGTAAGGTGAGACCCCACGGTTTTTCAGCTCGGTTTGAATAATCACAGGGCCTTTTCGGGCAATATTCATTTCGTTACGCACATAGAACTGCGAAAATTTTAAATCATCCAGATAGCCAAGCTCCAATAATTTCGCAATAACCGCGTCACCTACATCAGTCGTGTAATCTCGTTCTCGCAAGTACACCTTCACTTCCAGTACAGAACGCATCCGGTAGGAAATGTAGTTCATCGCTGCTTGAAACGCTTTGCTCACTTCATCTTCAAATAGAATAGAAGCAATTTCTTCATCGCTAATCACTTTTCCTTTTGAAATCTGAAAATGAACAATAGTATCTTCACTGACACCAAAGGCAAATTCAGCTTGTCCGTTCCGCTCAAAAAACAGGTTATAACGCTGAGTATTCTTTTTCTGCTGTTCAATTTTTGCAACTGTTGGCATCTTGTCTCCTTTTCTATCACATCAGTTCATCCTATTTTACGTCACTAAATGTAAAATTTCAAAGTTCATCATAATTCGTTTACCTCAAGATAGCGAAAACGAGTTGCCATTCAACAGCGACACGAATGACCATGTCCCGATTTACGCCTATTTCGCAGTAGGATCAAACGGTTTATTTACGACTAAGAACCGAGGATTTCCCTAAGGAAAAGAAACAGTTCAAAAGCAAATACAAGCTTCATAAGTACCCCCTGTCCCCAGCCATCAGAAAAGATTCGCTCACGCTATTTTCAAAAAACAGTTTCCTTCCTTTAAATTGCGCCAGATAGGAAACGCGTTGGTGTTTTAACGCCATTTCATGTGATTTAAGGTTTACTGATCAACATTCAATTTAACTGATAGATTCAGCTTACGCTTCCTTGTAGCAATCACCTGTCCCTCCTCTGTCAGAGCTCGCCCTTACGCTATTAAACCAAACTCATCCTTGTAGTAAAAGGCTTTACGCTACCAATACTGAATTGCAGAAAAAACAGTAGTCTATTTTTCCAGTTATAATTTGTAATCTATTTGTAAAGAAAATATCAGCGCCATTGTCAGCAAATAATGATATAATATCTCTTGTTGGGTGCGTAGCTCTTGCACAACTTGCAATCGTTTACAAAGACGCACCTCTGAAAATATAAGTAAATAAATCGCAATGTACTAGATAAGAAGATGCATTGCTAACATAACGAGGACAAATATCGCTAATGGAGAGGTAGATTTTATGACTAAAATAAAAAAACAGTTAATTGTTTCTGCTACATGCCTGTCTTTACTTTTGCTACCAACCGGGCAGATGCCCACTGCACTTGCAGAAGCAACTATAGATGAGCAACAACAAACAGTACAAGACGATATTAACCAAAGTCAGGCACAGCTAGATGCAGTGAAACAATCTAAAGCAGAAACAGATGCACAAATCAAAGAACTGGATATGAAAGTAAGTGAAACAGCTGCTAAGATTAGAGAAACAGAAGAGAAGATTAACATCGTCAATCAAAATATTGCTAGTTTAGAAATTGAAATAACTGAGTTACAGAAGAAAATAGTAGAACGTGATCAGATTATCAGGGAGCGGCTTGTGCTAGTACAAGAGAACGGCTGGGAATCAAGATATGCAGAAGTTCTTTTCGGAGCAGCATCTTTCGGGCAATTTATTGAAAGAATGGACGCTGTCTCATCACTCGTTAGCGCTGACCAAGATATTATTGAGGCCCAAATGAATGACCAAAAGAAACTGGAAGAATCACAAAAAGAGCTTGAAAACCAAATGGCAGAACTGGTTAATTTAAGTGCAGCGTATACACAACTATCTGCTGATCTTCAAGTTCAAAAAGCACAAAAAGAACAACTTTTTGCTTCACTTTCAGCACAGGAAGCCCAACTAGAAGGGCACATTCTTGATCAAAAAGAGCAAGAGGAGATTTTGGCGGCGCAGGAAAAATCCATGGCACAACTAGCTCAGGCCGGAAGCAACGGTGCACCACCAATGCCAATTGATGGTAGCCCACTTGTTAATCCTACGATGGGTACTGTGACTTCACCATTTGGCAATCGTGGATCAGATTTTCATCCAGGCATGGACATTGCTAACGGAGCGGACGTTCCGATTTATGCCGCTGGTAGTGGCGTTGTTGCTAAATCGTATTACTCTCCGTCATACGGAAACTGCGTCATTATTTCACACTCTTACAATGGGCAAACGTATTCAACTTTATATGCTCATATGCAAGCACGCTTTGTTCAAGATGGTCAGGTAGTTACGCAAGGGCAACAGATCGGCATTATGGGCAATACTGGTCAATCATTTGGACAGCACCTTCATTTCGAGTTGATGACCGGTGGATGGCAAGATGGTCATGCAAACTGCTTTGATCCTGCTCCTTGGTTAAATTACTAAAAATTTTGGTTCATTGACGAAATCAGGTTGATAATTGGCAAATATAGACTAGCCTGCTCAGTTGATGAAAGCTGAAAAAGACAAGTACATACAGCAATGTGCTTGTTTTTTTCAGGTCAACCAATCAGAAATTATTCCCACAAAAAAACCTGCCCACCCAGATGCTAAGGTGCTATAATGATAAGATAACAAAAGTGTCTCGCCTAGAAAATTAGTAAAGTGCGCCCTATACTTTATTTGGCTTTCAGTCTTTTGAAGCTGGCACTTTCACTTGCGATTATAATAGACCATACAACGCTGAAAAATAGAAAGGTGCCTATAAAAATATGATTGAAATGAAAAATGTATACAAAACCTACCCCAATGGGGTCAGTGCAATCAATTGCGTTGATGTGAACATTGAAGCTGGAGAGTTTGTTTATATCGTCGGACCGAGTGGTGCGGGTAAATCAACCTTTATTAAATTAATGTATCGTGAAGAAAAACCAACAACTGGCTCAGTGATTATTGACGGAGTCGATGTCTCAAGTTACAAGAATAGCAAGATTCCAATTCTCCGGAGAAAAGTCGGAGTGATATTCCAAGACTTTAAGCTTCTACCAAAACTCAACGTATACGAGAATATTACTTATGCTTTGCAAGTAACTGGTACAACAGGCAGTAAGCAAAAGAAGCGTGTAATGGATGTCCTTGACCTAGTTGGGTTAAAACACAAAATCCGGATGAAACCTTATGAAGTGTCTGGAGGCGAACAACAACGTATCTCGATTGCTCGTTCAATTGTACGGAACCCTAAGATTGTTATTGCAGACGAGCCTACAGGTAACCTAGACCCTGAAACATCTGTTGATATCCTTCACCTTTTTGAAGAAATCAATCGTATGGGAACGACGATTGTGATGGCTACACATAACAAAGACTTAGTCAATAATTTCCGCCATCGTGTACTAGCAATAGAAGGTGGAGAAATTGTCCGCGACCAAGAAGGAGGTGAATATGGCTATGAAGGGTAAAGACCTTGCCTATCACTTCAAAGAAAGCTTGCTCAACCTTGCTCGTAATGGGTGGATGACTGTTGCTTCCGTCGGTGCGGTAACCGTTACACTGCTAATGCTTGGTGTATTCGTAGTCATTGGCGCCAATACAAGCTATATTACAAAACAGTTTGAAAAGAGTGCAGAAATCAGGGTCCATGTTGACGTCACTGCAACCCCCGAGGATGAACAACAATTAAAAAAAGAGCTAGACAACATAGCTGAAGTAGATTCTATTAAATTCTCATCGAAGGATGAGGAACTGGAAATGCACAAGGAAAGCCTAGGGCTTGACCAAAGCGAAGAATTGTATCAGCAATACAAAGCCAATAACCCGTTGCATGACGTTTTCGTTGTCAAATTGAAAGACCCACAACAAACGAGTGAAGTTATACCAAAAATAGAAGAGCTCAATAATGTTGACGATATAAATTATGGAGAAGATTACGTTGAGCAGATGTTTGAATTTACAAAATGGGGACGAACAATCGGTTTCGTTTTGATTGTCGCACTCGCATTAGTTGCTGTTTTCCTAATTGTTAATACGATTCGTGTCACCATTCTCTCTAGGAAACGTGAAATCGAAATCATGAGGCTAGTAGGTGCTACAAATGCATTTATCAGATGGCCATTCTTCCTCGAAGGCATTTGGCTCGGTATACTTGGATCGATTATTCCAATCGCAACAATTAGTCTTAGCTATATCTATGTCGATCGCCATGAAATTCTAAGCCGCGCAGGGCTTGAATTTTTCAAAACACTACCACCAAATCCATTTATTATTTATGTAGCACTCTCAATCGTTACAATTGGTACCGTTATTGGTGTAATCGCTAGTTTGTTATCGATTAGAAAGTATATAAAAATATAGAAAGGAGACGGACAATGAAAAAAGCAAGAAGCTTACTCGTTTCGATGATTTGTCTATTGCTTATTTTCTTACCGAACCACGTTCTAGCTACAAGTGTTTCAGAGTATGAAAATCAGCAAGAAAACATCGATCAGCAACAATCTCAAATTGACCAGAACATTGACCAGAGCCAAGCTGAACTTGATGGTGTAAAAAAAGAAAAAGGTGACACGCAAGTCAACATTGAGCAACTTGACCAACAAATTTCTGATACGTCTGAGAAGATTAGAACAACAACTGATCAAATTAATCAGGTAAATGATGAAATCGTCTCACTGGAATCTGACATCGCCACGTTACAAGAGAACATAGTCGCACGGGATCAAATCATCCGTGAACGCCTCGTTCTTGTACAGGAAAACGGTTGGGAATCGAGATATGCTGAAGTCATCTTTGGTGCCAGTTCATTCGGAGAATTTGTTGAGCGGATGGATGCAGTTTCAGCGTTAGTGACTGCCGATCAAGACATTATTGAAGCGCAAGTTGCTGACCAAAAGAAATTAACAAGTGCCAAAGCAGATCTTGAAAAAAACAAGGAAGAGTTAGCATCACTGAATGCTGAATTTCAAAGTCTCGAGGCAACACTCGGGGTTCAGAAAGAGCAAAAGGAAGAAACACTTGTTACATTAACAGATCAGGAGCATGAAATCGAGAGTTATATTGTCAATCAAGAAGAAGAAGATGTGATTCTTGAAGGTCAGGAGGCCGCTATTGCACAGTTGATTGCACAAGAAGAGGCCGCAGCGGCAGAAGCGGCGGCGGCAGCAGAAGCGGCAGAAGCAGCGGCGGCAGAAACCAATAATAATAATAATAATAATAATAATGGTGGTTCTGGCGGGTCTAGTGGATCCAGTGGTTCTGGCAGTTCTGGCGGATCTAGTGGTTCTAGCGGTGGTGGTTATACCCCTCCTCCAGCAAGTGGTAATCTTCTAAGCAACCCAGCTGCCGGTACAATCACGTCCGGTTTTGGTTCGCGTGAGGATGGTTTCCATTATGGTGTTGATATCGCTAACAAATCAGACGTGCCAATTTATGCGGCAGCAGACGGAGTCGTTAGTAGCTCCTACTACTCGAATTCATATGGAAATTGCGTCATTATTGCCCATCGCTATAATGGTCAAACGTACTCCACTTTATATGCACATATGCAGAATCGCTACGTCAACACTGGAGATACCGTTTCACAAGGACAGCAAATTGGTATCATGGGTAATACTGGTCAGTCGCATGGGCAGCATGTACACTTTGAATTGATGCGAGGCGGATTTCAAGCAAACCATTCAAACTGTATCAATCCAATGCCATACCTAAACTATTAACAGTCATATTCAACGCAAACACACAAGTTGCAACGCTTGTGTGTTTTTTTGTGCATATTCATAAGTTTGTCCACGCACTCATAAGATGATAGAAATAGACAGATAGCCTGTCAATGTTTCTACTCAGTGAAAAAGGCAGTCGTACACCAGGAGGACTTAATGATGAAAAAGGTTTGGGTTTGGAGTTTTTGTGCAATTTTCGGATTATTAATTTCAATGACAGCAGGTGCTTGGTGGGGATTTTCGCATGTTGGTGAACAACCAACGACGGCAAAACCAGTTCACAATAAGCAATATGACAAAATCACACGTGCATATGAGTTGATTGTCGGAAATTATGTTGAAAAAGTGGACAAGCAACGCTTAACTGAAGGTGCTATCAAAGGAATGCTTGCAGAACTGAAAGATCCTTACTCAGTCTACTTTGATAAAGAAGCAACCACTCAGTTTGAGGAAGCACTGGATTCTACTTTTCAGGGAATTGGCGCTGAGATTAGTGATTCGGATGGCAAGATTGTCATCGTCTCCCCTTTCAAAAACTCACCTTCAGAAAAGGCTGGTTTACTTCCCCATGATCAAATTGTATCAGTGAATGGGAAAAGTACCATTGGGATGACAGTCAACGATGTTGTAGCCAAAATTCGCGGGAAAAGTGGCACTGATGTGAAAATTGGTATCCTCAGAGCTGGTAGCACAGAACCTGTGATTTTTAACATTGAAAGAAAAGAAATTCCGATTGAAACGATTCACTCTGCTGTGAAGAAATCAGATGGTAAAAGCATTGGCTATATTGAAATCACACAATTTAGCGAGAAAACGGCTGATGACTTTAAAAAAACACTTACTGCACTTGAAATGAAGCATATTAAGGGACTTATTATTGATGTCAGAGGAAACCCAGGCGGTCTACTTTCTAGTGTTGAAAGTGTCCTTGGAAATTTCATTCCCGGGGATCAGCCTTATATTCAAATACAGGATCGCAATGGCAAAACAGAAGCTTTTCGGACAAAATTGAAAAAAGAAAAAAACTACCCGATTACTGTGCTAATAAATGAAGGAAGTGCCTCTGCTGCAGAGATTCTTGCTGCTGCAATGGATGAAGCAGGTGGCTATTCATTGATTGGTGAAAAAAGTTTTGGTAAAGGAACAGTTCAACAAGCCGTATCTCTTGGAGATGGTAGTGAAATCAAGATGACCTTTTTCAAATGGCTTACTCCGAATGGAACTTGGATTCACAAAAAAGGCATTACACCAGAAATCGTAGTGCACCAACCTGCTTACTTTAGCCTACATCCACTCCAATTGACTCAAACATTAAAGGTGAATGATAACTCAGACCAGGTGCAATTAGCTCAAGAAAGCCTGATTGCTAATGGCTTTGCACCGGGACGTAACGACGGCTATTTCGATGATCAAACTGAAACGGCTGTTAAGGCTTTTCAACGAAATGAAGCATTAACTGTCACTGGTGTTGTTGATCAGAAAACGGCTGAAAAAATGCAAGCAAATATTATTAAAAAAATTAAAGATGAGCAAAATGATTTGCAATTAAAAGCCGCACTTGCCTCCTTTGATAAATAAGGATCCAACATGCGTTTTCACTTTAAAAGCCTAGTCAACATACACAGGTAATGTTTCAAATCAATCACGTAATAGGTATTCATAAGAGACCACAATCCACGAGTATCTGGAAATACAAATCATAGATCTTTATAAAGAGAATAAGTAAATCACCCCAGCACTGCGAAATGCTGGGGTATTCTTATCACTATAACTTCATTTGCCTGCTAGTTACACACAAATTTCAGGTCCTAGCCTGAAAGTCCTTTGGGCCTATAACACTTATTGAACAATGAGCTGCATTCAAAACAAAAGTGCGCTACCGCAGCCAGCCATTATCCGCCCCGTTTTTTATGCAACTTCGTCTTTTGGTCTGTCTGATTAGCCTGTGTCTCTCCATTCACTTGATTATATAAATTCTTTCGATTGGAGTGCTGTTGCAGTAGTTCACTTTGATACTGATCATTATTCTTTCCTTTATCCTTAGACATTTTGTCCCTCCGTTACTTTTAATGTTCCGTACCTCTCTATTATTTTCCCTACAACCGTGCTTCATTCGCTCACCAAAATTGAGAAATAAAGGGAGTTCGTTTTTTCATGCATTACCGGAATCAACCTTGGTTATATTAATCGTTGTGGAGGTGATTTAAAGTGGCTAAATCAAAGAAAACAGACGCTAAACAAGGAAAAAGCTCTGCTGCGAAAACACCAAATACCCAGCAATCTGGTTTTGGAACAGAGTTTGCTTCTGAAAATGCTGTCCAAAAACAAAAACAAAACGGAAAAAATAATTAATCAATTAAATTGTGAAACGCGCCTGCTCTTGCTTGTATAAGAGCAGGTTTTTTTCTTGTCTATTATTAGATCATTCATTGTAGCCAGGCACCCTAGCACATAATTTCTAAAGACAACGTGCTATTTTTCAGTTTCATCTTTAGTCCTTTAGACTAACCCAGACACATATTTGATTTATTTTATCTTCAAATAAGGTATAATAAGTAGGACTATATACATGAGTTAGTTTGCACTAGGTGAAAGTAGGTTCAAAAATGATTCCTAAAGAAGGAGATAAGTTTCAGATACACAGCTACAAGCACAATGGACATATTCATCGAGCATGGCAAGAATCAACCACTTTGAAGGCCTCACAATATATTATTATTGGCGGAAACGAGCGCACGCTTGTGACTGAATCGGATGGTCGAACTTGGTGGACAAGAGAACCCGCCATTTGCTATTTCCACTACCAAAACTGGTTTAATGTCATCGGAATGCTGCGGGAAGACGGTATTTACTACTACTGCAATCTCAGTTCGCCCTTCATTTATAATGAAGGCACCGTTAAGTATATTGATTACGACCTAGATATCAAAGTGTTCCCTGATATGTCATATGCTATTTTAGATGAAGATGAATACGCCCTACATATGGAACTGATGCAGTATCCAGATAGTATTGACCATATCCTTCGTCAGAATATGGAGCTGTTAATTCATTGGATTGAAACACGAAAAGGGCCTTTTGCCCCAGGTTTTGTTCAGAATTGGCACCGCAAGTATAATAATTTGGTCCGGAAAAAAAGATCAAGATTGTTGTAAAAATCAACAATCACAAAAATTCTAGCAGGATTCCTTGCCTTAAAAATGAGTGATGTGTTTGGATTCAGTTAAACGTTATTTAAAATTTGTAAAACCGTATAAATGGCGCATTGTCGGCACGATTTTTATCGGATTGATTAAGTTTGCTATTCCTTTAGTCATGCCGCTTATGCTCAAATATATTATTGATGATATCATTGGGAATGGTCAGCTTTCGCAAGATGAGAAATTTCATCAGCTCTTTCTGATTATGGGGCTAATGTTTATCATCTACATGGTTATCCGTCCACCCGTTGAGTATTTCAGGCAGTATTTCGCCCAATGGACCGCAACAAGAATCTTAGTAGATATACGAACAAAACTTTATTCGCATTTACAGAAACTGAGCTTTAAGTACTATGCCAATGCTAAAGTTGGTGAAGTCATTTCACGGATGATTAATGATGTGGAATTAACGAAGGATTTTGTGATCACTGGTCTAATGAATTTGTGGCTTGATATCGCTACTATATTCTTTGTCATCCTTATTATGCTGTCTCTCAATGTCAAACTGACAATGATTTCACTCATATTATTGCCACTATACGCCATTTCGGTTCGCTATTTTTTTGGAAGACTGCGGACCCTGACGAAACGCCGGTCACAGGCACTGGCCGAGATGCAGGGGTATCTTCATGAGAAAATTCAAGGTGTATCTGTCATCAAGAGTTTTGCTATTGAAGCGCATGAACAGAAGAATTTTGATAAGACTAATGTCAATTTCATGGAGAAAGCACTTGATCAAACGCGTTGGAACGCCAAATCATTTGCAATCGTCAATACGATCACAGACATCGCACCACTTGTGGTTATTTTTTATTGTAGTTTTCAAGTCATTAATGGTCAGTTATCACTCGGTACGATGGTGGCATTTATTGCTTATATCGACCGTCTGTACGATCCACTACGTCGTCTAGTCAATTCATCAACCACGTTGACACAATCATTTGCTTCAATGGACCGAGTCTTTGAACTGTTTGATGAAAAGTACGATATTGATGACCGGGAAGGTGCCAAAGATTGCACGGCCGTTCATGGGGATATTTCCTTTAAAAATGTCTACTTCTCGTATTACGATGATGATCGTTATGCGCTAAAAAATATTAATCTCGATGTCAAACGTGGCGAAACGATTGCCTTAGTTGGGATGAGTGGTGGCGGAAAGTCCTCTCTAGTCGGACTACTCCCCCGGTTCTATGATATTTCGGGCGGTAGCATTCTACTGGATGGACAAGATATTCGCGATGTAACGATTCACTCATTACGGGATAATATAGGTGTTGTGTTTCAAGATAGTATTTTGTTCAGCGACTCCGTCCATTCCAATATTTTGATTGGTAAGCCTGAGGCTAGTTTTGCAGAAGTAGAAGCAGCCGTTAAACAGGCCAATGCGGAAGCATTCATTGCTGCGTTACCAGAAGGCTACGCGACACTCGTCGGCGAACGTGGCGTCAAGTTATCGGGCGGACAGAAACAACGGATTTCAATTGCCCGCGTTTTCTTGAAAAACCCACCGATATTAATTTTGGACGAGGCTACCTCAGCACTTGATTTAGAAAGCGAGCATTTGATTCAGGAATCAATTATTAAACTCTCCAAGAATCGGACGACTTTTATCGTTGCACACAGACTGTCAACGATTACCCATGCCGACCGAATTGCGATGATTGAGCATGGTGAAATCACGGAGATTGGCACACACCACGAACTGATGGAAAAGCAAGGTGCTTATTATCGGTTATTCCAGATTCAACAACTAGGTACTTAATCGGTTCAGCCTTTATAATTGGACAAATAAAAAAGTGAAACTTGTTGGCCACTGGAAATCCAGTTTAGCTTCGAGATGTTTCACTTTTTTCTTTCATCAAATTGTTTACGCTAGGTACGCCTCACGTACTTGTTCGTTTTTCAATAATTCTGCTCCCGTCCCAGACAGGATCAATTCACCGCTTTGTAATACATAACCGCGATGAGCAATCTGCAGTGCTTGGTAAGCGTTTTGCTCAACAAGGAAGATCGTTGTTCCTTCATGGTTAAGCCGTTTGATAATATGAAAAATCTGTTCAACAATGATTGGTGCTAAACCCATAGATGGTTCATCGAGCATCAGTAATTTTGGATTCATCATCAGGGCTCTGCCAATGGCAAGCATTTGCTGCTCGCCCCCACTCATAGTCCCTCCCTTTTGTTCTAGCCTTGTTTGTAACTTCGGGAAGTACTGGTATACCATTTCAAGCCGCTCATTCATGAGCTCTTTACTACGAATTGTAAAGCCACCCATCAGCAGGTTTTCTTTGACAGTTAGTTTTGGAAATATTCTTCTTCCTTCTGGTACATGAGCAATGCCCAGTGTTGTTCGAGCATGTGGCGCAACCGTCTGGATTTCTTTTCCCTCAAGACTAATTGTCCCAGCATCAGGGGTTACAAGACCACTAATTGATTTGAGGATCGTTGATTTCCCTGCCCCATTACTGCCGATCAAACTAACAATCTCACCCTGATCTACGTGAAATGAAGTACCACGAATCGCACTGACTCCACCGTAAGATACGTCTATATTAGCAACGTTTAGTAAACGCATGTCATTCCTCCTTCACTGAACCTGAACCAAGATAGGCTTCAATTACCTTGGGATTATTCTTCACTTCAAATGGGGTTCCTTCGGCAATCTTCACCCCATGATCAAGCACATATATTTGTTCTGAGATATCCATAACAAGCCGCATATCGTGCTCAATCAATACAATGGATAGGTCAAAATCTTCTCTAATTTTTTTGATTAACCCTGTGAGTTGCGTGGTTTCTTTTGGATTCATCCCTGCTGCCGGTTCATCGAGTAGTAATAATGTTGGTTTTGTTGCCAGTGCCCGGGCAATCTCTAGTTTTCGTTTGGCACCATAGCTGAGGTTCATCGCTGTTTCATTGGCAAATGCCCCTAGCCCTACGTATTCAAGCAAGTGGTAGGCTTCCAGTATAGCGTTCTTTTCTTCATTCCTCATCTTTGGTAATTGCACTAGTACCGAAAATAGATTGGCCTTCAGATGCGTATGAAAGGCGGTCAGTACGTTATCGAGTACACTTAGCTCAGAAAACAAACGAATATTCTGAAACGTCCTAGCAATACCGCGCCTTGATAGTTGATCCGGCTTACATTTATGAAGCAACTCACCGTCAAGATAAATAGTGCCCGATGTTGCTTGGTAAAGTCCAGTGATCATATTGAAGAAAGTTGTTTTTCCTGCACCATTAGGGCCGATGACTGCTGTAATTTTGCCAGCTTCGATTGTGAGTGATACAGCATCAATTGCGGTTAGTCCGCCAAATTTCTTTGTCAGTGCTTTGACTTCAAGGAGTGTCATAGTGCCCGCCCTCCTTTTTGGTTACTCGTTTTTGTTTCTGGTAGTTTTTTATGCAAACGGTTCTTTGAAGGAATCAGTCCCTTTGGTTTAAAGAGTGCAATTAATATTAATGCAAGCCCAAAGATAAATTTCTGCAATTTATCAGGGGACAGTGCCTGCGGAATCTGAAAATTTGCCATGCTAGAAATATCTCCAAGCCAATTGGTTACCTCCGTTAGCACTTGTAGATTCAAAATAGTCATCATCGCTGCACCAAAGATTACGCCTGGAATGCTGCCCATCCCGCCAAGTACAACAATTACCAGAATCATAATCGATTCGTTAAAGGTGAAACTTGTCGGGTCAACAAATCCCTGCTTAGCAGCAAAGACTACGCCCATCATCCCCGAGAAAAAGGCACCGACTGCAAAAGCTAGTAGCTTTGTTCTGAGCAAGTTGATGCCAACGGCTTGTGCAGCAATTTCGTTGTCACGAATCGCTTTCCACGAACGGCCAATTTTTGAAAACTCTAACTGGCGAACAGCGTAAACAGTCAGTAACATAAGCACCAAGACAACGTAGTAAAACTGGCTCGGCGATACAAAATGGGTCCCAAATAACACGGGAGAACTGATTGAGGAAATCCCCATAGCGCCATTGGTAATGTTGACCGGCTTATCGAGGTTGTTAAAGACAATCCGGATAATTTCACCAAACCCCAAAGTGACGATAGCCAGATAGTCCCCTTTAACACGCAATACCGGAATTCCAAGCAGGACACCTGCTAGCGCGCCAACTAGACCACCAAGTAGGATAAATGGCCAGAACATCGCGCCACTGAGCGGAAAGTCGATGAAATGAATAAAGTTCGCAGCCTGTGGTGTCGTGAAAATCGCATATGTATAAGCACCAATTGCAAAGAATGCCACAAAGCCGAGGTCCAAAAGCCCAGCAAAACCAACGACGACATTAAGCCCAAGCCCCATACAAATATAAATGCCGACCATCGTCGCAACATCCATGAAGGATTCGTAGGAATCACCCCGACTTGCAGCAAACGGTAACAGAACGACCAGAATCAGCAGAAAAGCGGCAATTTTGAGCCGAGCATCAATTTTTAGGTAATGCAAAAATAGTAGTGAAATCAGAAAAAGCAGAAATGCGATGACTGATGTACTCGCGACGACGAGTCCAAGGAAAGTCAGCAGTATATAAGCAGCAGTCAGCCAAACTTGTTTCTTTTGGTCTTGCAGTAGTGTGGTGATTGTCTTTTTCATTCGGGCCACCTACACTTTCTCATGTTGTGCCTTGCCGAGGATTCCCTCAGGCTTAAACAAGAGCACTAGGATTAAGATAATAAAAGCAAATACGTCTTTATACTCAGCACCAAAATTATTATCGGTGAGAATGGATAAGTTTGCCGCCACAAACATTTCAACAACACCAAGAATCAATCCACCAAGCATCGCGCCACGGATATTCCCAATGCCCCCAAGCACCGCTGCTGTAAAGGCTTTCATGCCAAGGATAAAACCAATATATGGGTCAATTGTCCCGTATTGAACTGCAAAAAGCACACCGGTTGCCCCGCCAAGTGATGAGCCAATAAAAAATGTTAATGAGATGACTTTGTTGACATTAATCGACATTAGCGAAGCCATTTCCCGGTCCTGTGCAACTGCACGCATTGCCATTCCCCACCTTGTTTTATTGACAAACAGGTCAAGTCCAATCATCATGATGACAGCAAAAACGAGGACGAGTAGGAATGATGTTTTTAGCGTTGCATCATTGAAAACGCTAGTGATTTTCGAGAATGAAATCGGAATTTGCCCACTAAATAAGTTTGGACCGGTCAAGATGTAGTTGCCTTTCTTATACTCCGTGATGAAACGGATCAGATCTTGTAGTAAGAAAGAGATACCAATTGCAGTGATCAGGCTGATCAGTTTTGGTGATTTTCTGAGCGGGCGGTATGCAACACGTTCAATTCCAACACCAAGAAGGCCTGTACAGAATGCAGTCAGGATAATGACAAAAATCAGTATCAGTATTGTTGGAATGGCGGCAATACCACTAATTGATGTGAAGACAAGTAGCAGAGCAGTCCCAATGAAGGCACCTGTCATAAATATTTCACCGTGAGCAAAGTTAATCAGTTCTAAAATACCATAGACGAGTGTGTAGCCAATCGCAATCACAGCATAAACAGTACCTAGTGTGATACCATCCAGCAATACTTGCGGTAGTGTGTTCAGGATATTTTCCAGCATCATGTCCCCCCTAGATCATTGTTAAGTAAGCTTATGCTAGGATGGGGGGTGCTAGAATGAACAACTAGAATATTACAACAATTGTTTAATGTTCTTAAACAAGGCTTTGGGATAATGGATTCAGACTGGCGTTCTGCCCGCTACATGATGGGTAGCCTACTTCATTCGTAAGGCACTGCTATTCTTCTATGCTGAATAGCAACATCGTGTATAAAATGGTATTTGCCTCGCCCTCTAGCTAATGCTATGATTTGGATAGCAATATTAAGAAAGTAGGGAATAAAAGTGAAATTAATTTCATGGAATGTGAACGGGCTCAGGGCTTGTTTGAATAAAGGGTTTATGGATTTCTTTCAAACGATGGATGCTGATATCGTTTGTTTGCAAGAGATTAAGATGATGCAGGGGCAGGCAGAAATCGATCTTGCTGGCTATCATGAATATTGGAATAGCGCTGATAAGAAAGGTTATTCTGGTACTGCCATTTTTACAAAGGCCGAACCGATTAGTGCGACTTATGGACTTGGGATTGAGGAACATGACCATGAGGGACGCGTGATTACGCTTGAGTATAAGGATTTCTTCCTTGTCAATTGCTATACACCTAATGTGAAACGTGATCTGTCTCGTCTTCCCTACCGAATGACTTGGGAAGATGATTTCCGTCAATATTTGCTGGAACTAGATCAAATGAAGCCTGTTATTTTGTGCGGAGACCTCAATGTTGCACACCAGGAACTGGATATTAAGAACTTTAAATCAAACCACGGCAATGCTGGATTTACAACTGAAGAACGTGGGAAGATGACTGAATTGCTGGCGAGCGGATTTGTTGATAGTTTCCGTAGTTTTTATCCTGACCGGGAAGACTGTTATTCATGGTGGTCTTACATGCCAGGTGTCCGTGAGCGAAATGTCGGTTGGCGGATTGATTACTTTGTAATTTCCGAACGTTTGAAGGGGCAGATTTCTGAGGCTAGTATTTATGCTGAGGTTTACGGCAGTGACCATTGTCCTGTTGGATTGGTGCTTGACTAGTGGTCCCCCCGCTTTAAGGAAACTTCTTTCAGTGCTGGTCTTACCTCCAGCACTTCTCTACTTTATGCTTTCACATCCAAATACAAGCATCATTAAAACAATTTTTTATCAGCTTTAGGTATACAAATCAAATGCGCCAAATTTCACAAAATCAAACTGAATTTTGGAACATCTCCTCTTTAATATTTTTCTAAACTTCTTAACCTCTCCATCGTTCATCGTAATAAATTTTGATTGGAAACGTGGGTCAGCCGGCGTTGACTGATTTTTAGTGTTAATTACATAGAAATTATCAGATTAAGGAGTACTTCCCGAGTAGAGAATCTTTTGCAATGTTAAAAGGATAAGATTAGATACTGTGAAGCAGAGAAATACGGGGGTAGTAAAGGGTTATAGCAAATGATTTTCAAAATTCAAATCCTGTATATACGGTTTCTTGCCCGATAAAATAGAAGAAAATTAGACTGGGATCTTTTCTGATTCTTTTGTTTTAAGTACCTCAATATCGTAGGTATTGCGCTGGAGTATATTGCCATGAACTTTTAATAATTGAGAAATTTCATTTGGCTCATGTTTCGTTTTATACAAATTCAGCTTAATTTCATCAAGGTCTTCCCGATGACGCTCGTCATTCATCATTAATAAGGAAACTTTATCTGTGAGTTCAGCAACATCTTTTTTTATTCCTGTTAGTTCTTCTTTAAATCCTGTTAATTCTTTTTTAAATTCTGTTAGTAACGTCAACACTTGAAGCTCAAAATCTTCTTTCGGCATTGGATAATTCCTCCAATCAATTTACTTTTAATCAAAACCAGTGCTACACATGGCTAATGATACAGAAAAAAATCATGCAAGTCAAAGCATTTAATGACCCCCACTCTATAAAAACGCCACATCATATTGTGGCTTGCCTCCAAATATGTTTCTTTAGATCGACATGACCATTTTCCTTAAAAGTGACACCCTCATCTTCAAGCAGCAACCGCTGTTCATCCCACCCAGGTACTGTCCTCCCGGCATGATTCACCACACGGTGGGCTGGAACATCATTCGGTACCACTGTCATTGCTTTTCCAACCATACGGGAATTTTGTGGTCTCTCGCAAAGGAAGGCAATCGTCCCATAGGTTAGGACATATCCCGCTGGTACTTTCCCAACTAAGTGGTATACTTTTTGATAAAATTCTTTTCTATCTACATCCTTCATACGCTACTCCTTAAATGAAATAATCGCTATCGGGTCCAATTGCAGGAAGTCTACCATTCCAATTCATCACCGAATAGGCTCAGTTGTTCCGTTCGATATCCACTTTGATAGGCTGTAATGATATCAGTCATGTTATAGAGCAAACCTAGCTCGTTGCATGTTGATAAGAACACAGACCATAGCTTCTTTGCATGCAGGCTTGAACAATTATATCTATTGCCATATACCTGAATGTATTGCTGTTTGAGCCCAGGAAATCGTTCCTCTAACTTCTGATAGTAGTACTCTCTGTTGCCAGAGCGGAGCGTCATGCCCATTGCTGGGTACACAAACTTGGCACCCGCGGCCTTTGCTTGTTGTAGTATGCCTACGATGTTCTCTTCTGAATCATTGATAAACGGTAGAATCGGCATCATCAGCACACCACAGAAAATCCCGCTATCAGAGAGTGTTTTCAGTGCTGCAAACCGCTCTGAAGTTGCTGCTACATACGGTTCCAATTGTCGGCATAAATCATCATCAGCAGTTGTCACTGTCATTTTAACAATCACTGGTGAGTGCGCCATGATCGCCCGCAGAACATCGACATCACGTGTAACAAGGGGGCTTTTCGTATCAATCGCCACGCCGAACCGAAACCTGTTCAGTAGTTCCAGTGCTTGCCGGGTAAGCCGTAGGTGCTTTTCAACTGGATTATAAGGATCACTCATCGCGCCCGTTCCGACAATCCCTTTCACCTTTTTACGCTGTAAATCATCATGAATCACCCGCAGTGCATCTTCCTTCACCTTCACTGTATCGAAATTCGGATTTTGATAGCAGTCACTACGACTGTCACAGTAAATACAGCCATGCGAACACCCACGATAAATATTCATGGACTCATTCACACCAAACCATCCAGCTGGGCTCTTGGTCTTTATCACTATATGTTTGGCAGGTATCATTTCCATACCTGTACACCTTCTTTCCTTAGATGATTATACTACATACATGGCACGGTAAAATACCCTATCTTCAGGTATTATTGCCCATATCACTTAGCTTCGTCATTGACTCGCTAACCTAACAGGACGACTACATTGTCGTTTTCACCCACTTGCCACAAGTAATTCCTACTACTTATTTGACATACTGTATTACATACACTATAGTATGAGGTGTCGAAACAAATTTATTGAGACTGAGTGGGGGGAATGATGATGGCACAAGAGGAAGAGCTGTTGGCGACCATTCTCGTTGAACTGAAGCGCGGCACAATCACTTTAGTTGTACTGAGTCAACTGACTTCACCACAATACGGCTACTCCCTATTGCAACTACTTGAGGAAAAACATGCAGGTATCGAAGCTGGAACACTCTATCCATTGCTTCGGCGCCTTGAAAAGCAAGGACTTCTCGTTAGTGAGTGGGACACAACCGAAACAAGACCACGAAAATATTATCAAATGAGCTTGATGGGAAAACGGATTTATCATCAGTTGAAGCTAGAATGGAAGAACGTCGTGAATCAGATGGCGCAATTTATATAGGAGGTGTACAGAAATGGATTTAGTTGAACGCTACATCTATGCAGTCGTTAAGCACTTACCAAAAAAATCACGGATTGAGGTGACCAATGAATTAAGAGCAAACATTGAGGATATGTTGCCTCCCTCTGCCTCAACAGCAGCTATTAAGGCAGTCTTGACTAGCCTCGGAAAACCAGAAGAACTTGCGAAAGCCTACCATAGTGATCATCAATATTTAATCGGTCCAACGTATTATCATAGCTTCCTTGCAACTGTGAAGCTAGTGGTCATCATCACGATGTCCGTCGTTGCGGTAGGAAAAATCATTGCTGTCACACTTTCAGCTGAATCAACACCTACACTGAGTTTTGTTTTCGGGCATTTCTTTGACATTTATGGCACAACAGTCTTATCAGGTTTTCTCAGTGCCGCTATCGTTGCTGTCGTCTTTATCATTATTGAGAAAGTTGTCTATTACGAAGCGAAGCATGGCAAGGCGATTCCTACCACTTGGGACCCAGGCACTTTACCAGCTATACCACAGCAACAAATTCCAAAGTATGAGCCGATTGTCAGCATTGTCTTTACGCTTATTTTTTCTTTCTTGATCTTCTTCACGCCCAATTTTAGGTTTTTTTATACAACGGCTGAACCAATCCCGGCCTTATTCAATGCAGACCGCTACAATCAGTATTTGCCCTTTATGATGCTATATATTGCACTTTATTTAGCGATGAATATAATGAAACTGATTAAGGGCACTTGGAACCAGCAAATCGCCATTGTCAACACAATCCAGAATCTCTACTTTTGCATCCTTGCGACAATGATGTTACTAGACCAATCGTTGGTTGAAGCGGATTTTATGCAATACTTAGCTGATTTACTAGATATCTCACTGAGGTCTGTGAAAGACGGATTTGCATCAGCGCGGATCATCACGATTTTGGTTATTTTCATCATTGCAATTATCGACACTGTCATGGGTTTTGTGAAAGCGAAACGCACTGTGAGGGAAAATCACTTCACAGCTGAAATAACCAGCAAGCGCTAAAAAACCTTGTTAAATTGATAAAACGCAATGCCCCTCTCTGCTGATGAATCAGCAGGGAGACATTGCGTGTTTGGTGTTTGGTGTTTGATTAATGTATCACTGCAGGGCAAGACTACTTCGTCACTTCTGACACCATGTCTGCTGGGTATTTCGCTTCGCTAAATTTATAAATAAATACCTTCGCGTTTTCATTATCCCCTTTGCTATCAAACGAAACTTGCGTTAATGCACCCTGATAATCTTTGGTTGCACGGATAGCTGCTGCAATCACATCTCTCTTTGGTAACTTTCCATCATTGGCTTTAATCGCTCTTTTAAGACCATCTAAGACAACACCCATCGAATCATAGCCATACACTGAGAATGATTCTACGTTTTTACCAAATTTTTTCTTATAATTTTCAACAAACGCAGTGCCTTTTTTGGATGCGGCTGCATCGCCTGCAACAGAAGTGATATATGTATTTTTCACAGCATCACCTGCAATTTCAACGAGCGTTGACGAATCCATCCCATCTGCACCGAGAATTGGGATATCAATGCCTTTTTCACGTGCTTGTTTAATAATGAGTCCACCTTCTGAATATAAACCAGCAAAGAATAATGCATCCGGTTTCTGGTTGGCCACGAGGTTTAGCACACCATTGAAATCTTTCTCCCCGACAGTAATCCCTTCAAAACCAACAACTTCAGCACCTGCTTTCTCTGCAGCAGCCTTGAATGCATCTGCAAGCCCCGAGCCATAAGCTGTCTTATCTTGAATGATGAAAATCTTCTTAGCACCTAGTTCGTTGATTGCATATTTCGCGCCAGCCGGTCCTTGCAAATCGTCGCGTGCTACGATACGGTTAACTGTTTTCAGTCCTCTTTCTGTTACATCCACTGCCGTATTAGCAGGGGATACCATTGCTAATCCATATTGCTCATACACTTTCGATGAAGGAATTGCCACACCTGAATTAAGATGACCAACAAGGGCTACAATTGACTTATCAGCACCGAGTGTTTGTGCATTGGAAACACCTTTTTTAGGATCTCCTTGATCATCGTAAGGAACAAGTTTCAATGAGTAACCAAGCTCTTTGAATGCTGCTTTTTGTTCTGATAAATTGAGTTCTGCACCGAGTTTAATGGCCTCACCGAGTGTTGCACTACCACCTGACAACGGGCTCTGTGTCGCAATCTTAATTTCCTTTAAGTCTGAACCCCCAGACCCATTTGATCCACAGCCAGCTAGCAAACTGCCCACCAATGCTACAACAGTTAATAAGATATAAAATTTCTTCATCTTTGTCCCCCTTGACTATGATATTTCATCTTATTCATTGTCGGAAAAAATAGAATCTTTCACGGAAGATAAATCAGAATAGAATGAAAAATATGGACAAGGCACATCGTCTGACAAACCAAAGGCGCAATTGATAAACATGCTCTCTCTACCTTCAATTCATGTTAAGCCGTGGTCAAATCTAGAAGTCGGTTCTTATGACATAGAAACGAGTGATTTATTGATGCGTTATTAAAATAGACTAGTCAGAATTTCCACCTTTTCTAATGGGGAATTGATGATGGTTAACAAGACATGGTATGAACACCTTAGGAGAAAAAGCAAACTCTACACCGTAGATACGGCGGAACACGTACTGTAAATAATGGTTCGATGCAACCTATCATTCATGGACTAGAAATCAATATCTTTACCATCCTCGATACGAGCGTGAGGCCTGCGATTAGTAGTTGACAATCGTTGCTTACAGGGAGTCTCACAATTTGAACACGCCTGCCGGAACAAACTGCCTGTATTAGACTGGAGTGAGTTTCACTGGACATCAAAACGAGTCATAAAACAATAGGACAAGGGAGCTAGCGATAAGCCTCCCTTGTCCTTTGCGCCTTTTTTCGGCAAAAATCCTTCAGACCATGAGCCGATGATTGAACATGCAATAAGAACGCGTTTCACAAAACGTTTCAGCATCGTCATCTCAAATGATAATCAAAAACCTGCTCTCAACTTTAATCAAGCACTTTCAACCTAAATCACAATTCCACTTCAATCTCATGTGTCGCTCCATCGTCACTCAGTTCAAGTGCAACACCAAGTGGTGAATTCACATTTGTAACCTGTGCATCGACACCATCAATTACCAGCTTTTGCACATCTCCTGCGGTTCCTGATTTGTTTTTCACTGTGAAATGGTAAATGCTTTCACCAAAACGATAGGTCATCTCATATTCTGGCCAGCTCGCTGGAATGCATGGTTTTATATGCAGTTTATCAGCGCGCCTCGTAAGACCTAGAATCCCTTCAATCCCCGCTTGATACATCCATCCAGATGCGCCTGTATACCAAGTCCAGCCCGATTGACCTTCGTGTGGTAGCGAAGTGTAAACATCCGCTGCCATTACATAAGGTTCACCACGGTATTGCAGGACTTCTTCACTGGTTTTCGCATGGTTAATCGGATTCATCATATTGAACAATTCAAAGGCTTTATCGCCTTCGCCTAGCTTTGTCCAAGCAAGTATACTCCAAACGACACCGTGTGAGTACTGCCCACCGTTTTCACGAATACCTGGTGGGTATCCTTGAATATAGCCCGGACTTGGGTCCATTTTGTCAAAGCCTGGTGTAAGAATCTTCGCGAGCCCCAGCCGTCTGTCAACGAGCTCACGATCAAATGAAGCCATCGCCTTTCGCGTTTTATTCTCTGCACCGAGTCCCGATAGCACTGACCAAGATTGGGCAATAGCATCAATTCGGCACTCACTATTATCCTCAGCACCAAGCCAAACCCCTTGATCATGGAAAGCACGTCTGAACCAAGCACCATCCCAAGCATGAATATTCAAGTGGTTTTCTAATTCTTTCACAGTGGAGCGGTACCGCTCGGCTCGGGCTTTATCACCATGGTGCTCACACACATTCGCAAACTGCTGCAAAATGCTACCGTAGAACCAACCAAGCCAAACACTTTCGCCGCGTCCCTCAGCACCAATCCGGCTCATCCCATCATTCCAGTCACCGATGCCCATAAGCGGTAGTCCATGTTCACCCATCGTCATTCCGCGTTCTAGCGCACGAACACAGTGCTCGTAAATCGTGCCTACTTCTTCTGAAACTACAGTCGGTTCATACCGTTCATGGTTGTCTGGTTCAAGGGGTGCACTCTCTAAATACGGTGCAGTTTCCTCCAAGATCGTCCTATCACCCGTATGTTCAAGGTAGCGAAGTACCGCATACGGTAGCCAGTGTAAATCATCGGAAAACCGCGTCCGGATACCGTGTGCAGTCTCCTCATGCCACCAATGCTGGACATCCCCTTCAATATATTGATGCGAAGCATGAAGGATAATTTGTGCACGCGTCAAATCTGGACGAACATGCAGGAGCGCAAGCGAATCTTGCAATTGATCACGGAAACCATAAGCCCCACCCGCCTGGTAGAAAGCAGTTCGTGCCCACATCCGGCAACCAAGCGTTTGATACATGAGCCAATTATTGAGCATCACATTCATTTCTTTGCTCGGGGTCTTCACTGTTATCTGTCCAAGTAGCTTTTCCCAAAATGCCTGTAGTGCTACAAAAGCAGATTCACAGCGGCTAGGGTCCGTATATTTTGTCACAAGTTCTTTAGCAACATGTTTTGCATTGGTACAGCCAAGTAGAATATAAATGTCTTTTTGCCCGCCAGCATCAAGTGTAAATGTCGTTGCTACTTTGCTACCACGGTTACTGCCTTGTGGTTCCATCTGCTCAGCTGCTGTAGGCTGTGCGTCAGCCACTTGCTCATCACTTGAATCAGCACCGCGATGCATTGCTATGTCCCCCTGCTTCGCGTTTTGCTGAGCTGCATCGTTACAGTCCGGTAGCGATGAACCCATTTTCTCAGCCTGATCACTGAGAGATGATGCGCCTACCTCTGTGACCTGCCCCGAATCATCGACTACTTTAAGAAATGCAGTAGCAGAACGGAAATGATCTTGGAAATGATTCTTAGCAAACACAGTTTGACTAGCTTCATCCCAGTCTGTGACAACAAAGGACATATTGCCGGGCGGATTTACACCTAGCACCCAATCAGCAGCATACGTAACGGATAGTTTACGTGCAGTTTCTGCATCATTTTTTACCCGAAGTCGAATGATTTTGATTGGATCATCTATTGGGACAAAAACAGTCATTTCTTGGCTTAATTGCTGGTTTGATTGTGTATAAACCGATGTACCCCTACCGTAAGTGACTTGGCATGCTACATCACCTGCTCCGATTCGCCAAGTCTGGCCACTAGCATGGTCAATGAGTTCTAGGCGCTCCCCAGGTGTATCAAGGGTTGGGTCGTTTGACCACGGCGTTAGTTTGCACTCACGGCTATTTCGCCACCATGTATAACCAGTTGCCTTTTCAGAAGTGATTGTACCAAAATACGGATTAGCAAGTACATTAATCCATGGTAACGGCAATTGACGCTCTTTTGAAAGGATCATTTTGTACGCTGTTCCATCTGCCGTAAATCCACCATAGCCATTGTAAAATAGGAGCTCGTCTTTACCATTGTGGACAGTTTCGCTTGCTTCATCTTGACTTTCACTCATTGCTGCGATTTTGGTTTGCGTAGCGAACGGTTTCGCTTCTGAAACTGCTACGCCTTCATGATAATAACCGCGGCCACCTGGTTTCGCTTTCGGATCAGGAACTCCAAATCCAGCTTCTGTTTGATTAGCTAATACAGCTTCTTTTCTAGCGCTGGCATTTGCCGTGCAGCTTTTCATCCGGTATTTGCTTGGGTTTTTTCTGCCAATATGAAGCTGAGACTTTAGACTCGGACCATTGGCTTCAAAGGTAATCCTAGCCATTGCAACTAGCAATGTTTTAACTGCAGGATCTAACAACTTTGCCGTGACAACATGAATCCGTCCTGCGTCACTTTGTTCCCCTTCAACCGCTTTTTCAACTAAACGATTGAGCATATTCTGCACATCTTGTTGATAACCTTCTTCTGTTTCGTTTAAAAATACGAATGAGTAACGAAGACCCATGTTCCGCAAATACTCGTGACAAGTCAGTAATTTCTTCACTAGTGTTAGTGACGATGTGTCAGGAATCCGGATTAATACAATTGGCCTATCGCCCGAAATCCCAATGGACCAAAGGCTTTTCTGACCAAGTTTATTGGCAACAATTGCTTGCCTACGTTCTTCAGAAGTGTGATTCGTGAACAATACTTTCCCAACAAGCTGTTGGAACGTTGCAATCTCTTGTTGTGTCAATCTGAAATGGCGGAGCTCAATTTGCCCTCGTGTCCAAGACAAACGGAAAGCCGCTTCTACCTGATCGGCATCAGTATATTTCTGGACAGCTTCTAGCGCCGCCGCCCGGCTGTCAGTCGCTCCAGTCAAAATGATCAGTGTCGCCGTTTCATTTGGCCGCAGGTTCAAAGACTTCCGCATAATAAACGCTGGATCAACTACAGCACCTGTCGTTCCTTTTAACGGCTCCAAGAGTCCCCTCGGGTGTCCCCCAGAATACCCCCTACCAATGAACCAGTGACGATCCGTTTCATGTTCCATCTGCCTGCGTTCTACTTCTGTAGCAGACTGTTCATTTGAGATGAGCGCCATCGTATGATACGCCCAAAGACCGTTTTCCTGTTGGTGCCGCGGTCGTTTTCTTGCAAGTAAACAATTGTGACCGACATCATAATCCGTCTCAATAAACAGCTTACTAAAAGCTTGATGGGCTTCATCTGCCTGCATAGGTGCTAACGCAAGCTCTGCAAAAGTTGTCAGCTCGAGCGCCCTTTCTTCATGATGCAGATTCGTGATCGTAAATTTCCGAAATTCAACATCAGCTTCTGGCGAAATACAAATTTCCATCGTTGTTTGCAGACTATCTGATTCTTGTGAGAAGCTTGAATGCCCAAGTGCAAATTGTGTACTCATTTTCCGAGCCGGTTTTTGGCAAGGTTCAAATGTTGGTGAACAAGTTTCACCACTGTCTACATCACGGATGTAAAGGAAATTCCCCCAACTTAGCGGACTTTGTTCACGCCATCTGGTGATAGCCACGCCATCAAATTGTAAGAACCCGGCACCTTGTGTCGTCACAAGGGAAGTTAGTCGTCCATTGGAATGGATATTCACATCAACTGGCATTTCAGCACTCTCATAGCGGCGCTTATAATGGTGCTGTGCTTTCTTCTGGGTCTGTTTCTTCTCTTCATGGCTGACATGCTCGTGAATTTTCGATGCTTTTGTTGGTATACGCTCTTTCAGTAACAACTCCGCTGAACGCACCCGCATATCACGATGGAACAATTCTACCATCTTATTTTGATGCAATAAATTAACGAGGGTTAACAAACTCATTCCTTGATGGTGTGCCATACAGCTTTTAACAATCATATAATCTTCATCTTCTGGCATACGCTTCTTTGTGAAGTCAATTGCTTCAAAGAAGCCATATTTGCCTCTTGCACCGAGTTTCGCCATGCGCCCGAGGTCTCGTAGACCCGCTTCCAAAGCAAAAGGTAACGCCATAATGGTCGCATAAGGCGCTAACACAAGCTCATCTCCAAGCCCACGTTTAAAACCCGTATCGGGGACGCCAAATGCATAATATTGATAGTTCATTTGAAAATCGAATCCGTAGTAACCAGATTCCGATATCCCAAAAGGAACACCTTGCGCATGTGCATAATCAATCTGCTGTCCAACAATGCCTTTATAGGTGCTTTCCCAAACTGTACCAGCAAATGTCCGCAATAACTGCCATGGCATTAAATATTCAAACATTGTTCCAGACCAAGAAAGTAGTGCCATATGATTTCCGAGCCGCTTCGTTGACCTTCCCAGTGCCATCCAGTGACTCACGGGAACCTGGCCAAGCGCAATGGCCACAAAGCTCGTTTGCCTTGCCTCTGAGGCCAATAAATCATATAGGATATCATCATGTCTACTGGCAACATCATTGTAGCCAAGCACAAATAATTTAGCCTTTTCATTGTAAAGTGCCCGAAAATTAGTAGCGGAAATGAGTTGTTCCAACGCTTCGCTTAGTAGCGCTAAGCGTTCAGCAGTTGCTTCTTCCGCCTTTGTTTCTCTGAGTACATCTAGCCCTTGTTTCGTCGCCATCAGACTAGCAACAAAGTTACCTGAATCAACTGTCGATACATATCTCGGGGCAAGCGGTGTAAGTGAAATCGTGTCATACCAGTTAAACAAATGACCATTCCATTTCTGCATCTGTTTGAGCGTTTGTAGCACACGTTCAATCTTTTGTACAACATCGGTTATCGAAATAAAGCCAAATTGTTCAGCAGCCAAAATTGCCGTAAACAGATAACCAATATTCGTAGGTGAAGTCCGGTTAGCAGCACCCTTATCTGGATCGAATTGAACATTATCGGGTGGCAACCAATGATTTTCTTCATCAGCGAATTCTTCATAGAAACGCCAAATATCCTCCGCAAGGGACAGCAATATCGCACGGTCCTCATCTGCAATCGTTAGTTCTTCCTGCGGGGTCGGTCGATCTAGGTAGCGCATACCAAGGGGCGCAAGTGCCCAAAAAAGGCATAACGCTAAACAGAAAACGAACGGAATGAATGGCTGGTAGATGAATGTTAAGACGCTAAAGAGAATGATGAGCGTATAACCACCAGTTATTCCCTCCAGAGTCCTTTGGTCTGAACGATGTTGCATTTTTTCAATATGAGAAGAACTAGTCCATTCGAGTAAATGCTTCTTGCTAATTAACTGACGGTAGAGACTGACACTGACCGCATGGACAACGACAGCTGCCTGAAATGGGAGTATCCAAAAATTAATCAGCACTTGCAGAACCGTATTGACGAATCCTTTGCTCATGCGCCCACCTTCAAACATACTGCTAATTTGTTTTAGGATTGGCAAGGACATAGACAAGAAGATCAAACTCAGCCAAATACCCGTCATCCCTGAAAAAACAAATATCGCAATCACCAGTAATAGATAATAAGCAATCGGCAATAAACTTCGCCGTAAATTCTCAATAATTTGCCAACGACTAATCGCGGCTAGCTCCGTCTTCTCCTTCTGATTGGCACGATTACGCACAGTGGGAAACAACCATTTAACCAGTTGCCAATCACCGCGGACCCACCGGTGCATCCGCTTTTGATAAGCACTAAATTTATTCGGATGTGCATCAATTAATTCAATATCAGAAAGAAATCCAGCTCGCAGGAATGAACCTTCCAGTAAATCATGGCTTAGTATCTGATTATCTGGAAACCGATTACTAAGCAACAAACCAAACGTCTCTATTTCAAAAATTCCCTTTCCGGTAAAAATCCCATGACCGACTGCATCCTGATAGGGATCTGCCGCGGCAAATGCATAGGGATCTAGCCCAGCATCCGTCCAAAATGATGTCAGCTTTGACTGCCGTGAAGATTCTAAACTAACAGCAACGCGTGGCTGCATCATCGCATAACCTTCTATTACCCTCGAACATTTCGCATTTAAGCGCGGACGATTAAACGGGAGATGCATTGACGCAATCATCCGATGCGCATTACCCATCGGTAGCTCCGTATCGGCATCGAGCGTAATGATGTAGCGAATATCGTGTAAATAACTTGGCAACTCGTTTGCTGAGCTAAGTTCCCCTTGCTGAAAATGAGTATCCTGTTTACCATGAATCATCTCAACAAATTCGATCAACTTACCTCGCTTGCGCTCCCAGCCCATGAAAATACCATCACGTTCATTGTGAGACCGCATCCGTTGAAAGAGATGAAAAAAATGACCGTTCTCCTTCGGATATTTGGCGTTTAACTGGGCAATTGTCTCCTTCGCGAATGCGTATAAATGGCGATCTTTCTCCGTCATTCCTTCTTGATCTGAATCAACAAAATCGCCTAACAACGCAAAATAAATATGGTCATCACGACAACTGAGATAATGTAGTTCCAACCGCTCAGCAGTCTCGGATACTTCCTCATTCGTAGACCAAATGACAGGAATCGTCACTAAGGTCTTCGCATCGTCAGGAATACCATTTGCAAAATCATAGCGTAACAACGGTTCTGGTTTTACCGTCAGTTCAATAGAGGTGTGTAACCAAGTCACCATCCATTCACCTGCTAAGAAGCAGGCAGCTGAAATAATCAGTAGCCACTCGGCAATTAAATGTGTTTTACCGTAGCTAAGCCATAGCGTAAACATCAGTGCGAATACAACCGTGAAGCCAGTTAGATAGATGAAATAGTTCTTTTCCGACTTTGGTGTGAGATTTGGTGCTGGTGCTTTCGGATTACAACAATTCTTTAGTGACCGAGCAAGTATTTTAACGCCCTTATCTTCGCAAAGATAATAAGCAATGAACGTTTGGCGAGAATAGCTTCTCGGCATGCGCTTACGCATCTTTTCATTTGTCACTTCATCACTTGCAAGCTGAACGACTCGTTCCGCAATCAGCCGCTCGGGCACATACAGCTTCTGCCCAAGAAGTTCCACTTTATTTAATAATTGATTACGACTTTCTTGATCCATCTCACGGTAAACACTAGTTGGCTCATCATGAAAAATCCGATCAATAACACTGATGTTGGAAAAAATATCATCCCAAGCCCGGCGCTCATTTTTACGCAGACTGGTGATTAAATTGCCTGCGACCATTTGATAACTCGACTGCAGGTCATGCTCATAAGAAACAATTTTGTTCAGGTCACCTTGATTTTCAAAACGACAACTTAGCCATTCGTTGACCATCTCATTATCATCTGCAAATTCACGCAAATGACTAATCAAATGAACAATCCAGGCTCCTGATAATGGCACTTTCTGTCCAGCACGATCAAGTGCCTCGTTAATCACCGCTGAAGATAACGCCTGAGTATCAAGCTGTGCCATAAATTGATCGACATCATGACAGATTTCTTTACGAACCCTTAGTTCCTGCATCATTTCAGCAAAACGGTGGATTAATGCCGCTCGGAGAACTAATGGAATCGTTCTAATCTCCGCAATCGTGAGTGCCGATATTTCTTGATATGCATTGATATAAGCAATCAATGATTCATCGCTAATCACGCCATCAACACACGTCAAATAACCACTGACAATTGATTGAATTCGGAGCGCACCAGAATCTAAACAAGGCAATCTATCCAGTAGCGCATTGCTTAAATTTGTCGACACTTCAAATGCTTGTTCATCAATAAATTCACCGTTATCTAGGAGCCAATTTTCCGCTAATTGCCCACAGCTCGCTGGATTTTCTTGGAGCGTGTCAGCGAACTGATGAAGACTAGCCATATCTTGATTAAAATCCGTCAAAAATAACCTGACCGACAACTTTTTCTTGCCACTAATTCGAGTTAAAGCCAACTTTCGGGCATCCTCACGCAAATTTTCTATGAAATATGTCATTTTTCCTCCGAAATAGCCTTGTGCCTCTTTTTAAAATAGTATGGATAAGGCCAACATAATGTACATCACAAATCAGCTGGACAAGTGAAAGCAGACAGGAAAGATAAAAGAAACGGTCAATAACATCCTGCGACTACACTGCTCCCACCAACAGAGAGATTTCAAATAAACTAATGTTAAGTTACCCGAAACTGCGACAAATTATAAAAATTTGACGGTTCTAACTGAAAAACGACGTGAGATCAGGGCTAATCCCCGATGATTCTTATGTAATTGAAATGAATCCTAAACAATATCATCAACCGCTTTTAGGACGTAGCGATTGTTTGTGACAACGATGATTTACGCAGATGTGGGATAACCTGCATCGATCCACTCGTTCGCGGTACTTCGCACGTTAAGGCACTCATAAGAGCATGTCCTAAAAACGGGGGTACGTAACCATTTTCACGTTGTTAAATAAACCAGTACCAAAAAAATAATGCCGCAATCAGCTTCATTCTGCTGACACTGGATAATTCGTTTAACAAATAAATACCTTTTAGGCATAACATTATAGACATAGATGCACAAAAAACTGCCGTACCTTGCTGTTTAGCAACATCGTTCCCACTTTTAAATTGTCAAAACAAAAAATGAAGAATCACATCCCATCTGGATGATTCTTCATTTTTTGGGGAACTGGGGTTTCCACAGGCCGATTTCTAGCTCAGCCGCCTACAATAAAAAGCTACGCTACAAAATATCGTTATTCTACTTCCGGTTCAGGTGTCAATGTCCGTACACCGAGCTCACGATCCAAGTGAAATACAGATGCCGGGTCTTCCTTTACATAGCGGAGTGTTTGCAAGATTTCATCTGCACTGGCTTCCTCTTCAACCTGCTCATTAATGAACCATTGATTGAATGAATACGTCGAATGGTCCTTTTCCTGCATTGATAGCGAAGCAATCTCATGAATCATTTCAGTTACCTTTTGCTCATGCGCATAGACTTCTTCAAAAAGACTGATTAAGGAATCCCATTCTGTCTTTGGCGCTACTTTAATATCTGAAAATGTTGGTGTGCCGCCTCTTTCTAGAATATATTGATAAATCTTTGTGCCATGCGACAACTCTTCTTGCGCCTGCAAAAATAACCAGCGTGAAAATCCTTTAAGTCCCTTCCGGTCACAATCAGTTGCCATTGCCAGATACAAATACGCCGAATAGTACTCTGCATTCACTTGTTGTGATAAAATAGTGGTAATTGATTCCTTCATCATAAAAATACTCCTTTCGAGTTAGCTATTTCTTTGTCTCACATTGTACCATACAATATCTATTTATACAGCGAGCAATCTGCCATTATTCTCCCCTCTGAAACCAGCTTCATCATAAAGAATGAAAGATCGCGTAAGCTTTATATATGCGAAAAACCAGAGCTTATTTCATCAAAATAAAGGTTAATCTAAGAAATGAAGAGGTGTACCATGTCTATTTACCAATTTACAGTCAAAAAAAGCAGTCACGTAGCAGTACCACTTGAAACTTATAAGGGAAAAGTGCTATTAATTGTCAATACAGCGAGTAAATGCGGGCTAACGCCCCAGTTTGAGGGATTACAAGCACTTTATAAGACGTATGAACCCGCAGGTTTCTCCATCCTAGGATTTCCATGCAGTCAATTTGCCAATCAAGAATATGCAGATGCAGCAGAAACAGAATCGTTTTGCACGATGAACTACGGCGTAGCGTTTCCTATTTTCGCAAAAATTGACGTCAATGGTGAGCAGGCTGATCCATTATTCAAGTATCTGACCTCTGAGAAAAAGGGGACTTTTGGGCTAAAGAAGATCAAATGGAATTTCACGAAGTTCTTAGTTGACCGAAATGGAAAGATCATCAAGCGCTACGCCCCGCAGACCAAACCAGCAAAGATTGCTGCCGATATTGAACGCCTGTTATAACAAAAGAGACTAACTGCCTATAGTACTGCCCTATAGACTGCCAGAAATAGTAAAGAGCCCTGCTAGCCCGTGTGTGTCATCACGCACCTGGGCTAGCAGGGCCCTTTTAGGATCGTTCATTTACTTATTCAATCACGATGCTAGTAGGATACCTAGCGTGCGTAAGACTTTCTGCTGATACTATTCGCCAACATAGACCAATATTGCATCGCGCAAGAACGCCGCAGCTCCCGGTGTTTCCTTGTCATAGTAAGCACGAAATCGTTCATCATCGACATACATTTGTCCCAGTCCAGCATGGGCCTCTTTGGAATAGCCATCCCAGTAGAAGCAGAGCCACTGCTTGTGAAGGTCCGCTGCTTTCTGTGCCAGTACGCCAGCAGGATCACCTGTTTCCATTGCCGCTGCCAAAGTCGTGTGAATCGCCTGGGTCAATTGATTAATCGCCTCATTATCATCTTCAGTCATTTTGAGCAATTTCTCGTTTGAACGATTGACCACTTCGTCACCGTATTTCGCTCTCACTTCTTGCCCATATTTTTTCTCATTATCATCAACTAACTTCTTCTTAAAACCTTCAAATTTTTCTTGATTTGTCATCTTATTCTCCCCTTCTATAGTTGCAATTGATTTCACGACATTGTTAATCAATTGCTCAATTTGCGCTCTTTTTTCAACTAATTGCCGGTGATGTTCTCTGAGCGCACGAGCACCATCGAAATCAGGTGACAGTAGAATCTTCTTGATATCCTCTAAACCCACGCCCAGTTCACGGTAGAACAGTATTTGCTGCAACTGATCGACTTCCTCCTGCCCATATATTCGGTATTTTGATGAATTAATTCGGGCTGGCTTCAGAATCCCAATTTCATCGTAATAGCGAAGTGTCCGCGTACTCACTCCCGCAAGTAGACCTAATTTCTGAATCGTATATTCCACTGGTGCACACCTCCTTTGACAACATTTATTCATGCGTCTACCACTAGGATATACCTTCACGTTACGTCAATGTCAATCGTCTTTAGAAACTTTTTTCTGTCTACATTACGAACAAAGAATTCACATCGACTCACTGATACAGAAGTTCACTTCGCTTCCCCTTTTTTAAGGGATGTTTTCATTGCTAATCTGGAATACTAAAGTACATATAAGCTGACATCAGGCTAAATTGAAGCCGAAAAGCCAACTGCTAATAGCACAATTCTAGGGTCGCCGATGAAGAAGCAGATTTCAGAATGATAGCATATTAGATAATTATCTAACGGGATTTCGGGACGATCTGACAAATTAATCTCCTGTAATCAGTGAAAATCTGCTAAAATACATCTGTTACATACATGCAAGTTAGAAATGAGGTGAATTATGTTTCTCAAAAGATTTTATTTCAAACTCGTCGATGTCAGACTTCGGTTTATTATTCTGGTCTCCATCATCTACATTTTTTCTTGTGCCTATATCATCACACTGATTGAACCAGAAACTTTTACCTCTTTGCAGGATGGTCTTTGGTGGACGATGACAACCATCACAACGATTGGGTACGGTGATATTTCACCAGTAACCCAGGCTGGTCAAATTTTCGCCATGCTGGTCGTAGACATCTTTGGTATCGGTTTATTCGGAACATTAATTGGTAAGATTGCCGCAGCATTCACCGGACACAATCAGCGAAAAAGGGAGGGACGACTTATGTTTACAGGAAAGAACCACTATGTTATTATCGGCTGGACAAAGACAGCTAAGCTCAGTGTGAATGAACTTTTATCTGACAAGAAATCAATGAAAGAAGTCGTGTTAATTGGCCATCTTGACGAAACACCGATTAAAGATGATCCGCGCTTTCATTACGTAAAGGGCAGTCCAACGGAATTTGAAGTTCTTGATCAAGCGAATATTAAGGATGCTTCAGCTATCATGATTTTCTCACCAGACCGGATTGATAGTGCTGACCTCGCCGATGGTTACACATTGCTCGTGGCAACAACAATTGAACGCTACGATCATTTACACGAACAAAATATCCAAACAATTGTCGAAATCCAGAAGGTCAAACATCAAGAAAACTTCAGACATGTGAAAGTGGACCAGTTCGTGCTCTCTCGTCAATCCATTTCAAAACTAATGTTAAATGCAGCTCATAAAGTAGCTGATTAATTAGATGAAAAAAGAATCCATATGATGTTAGTGGCCATCCCTCTCGGGTAAGCGTGCACTGATGATCATACGGATTCTTTTTTTGTATTTGTTGATGTCTGGTTCTCTGCGGCTACCATTACTAGAGTAATGTATCTCTCTAGGAAGCATCGCTTTAAGCCCACTACTACATCCTATGCGGATACAGTTCAACGCTAGATTTCCTAACATCAACATTGTAGACATATTTTGTTTAGTACACTAGACAGCCTGCAATCACAACACCAATAGCAAGAGAAACAAACATTAATAACATTCCAAATGCTTGGTTATCTTCATCAATGGCTTTATGTACGTCAAAGTTTGGCGTCACCCATTCAAAAATATAGAAAGTAAGTAACTGTGCGATAATCGCAATAACGCCCCAAACGACCATATCCATCACATCGACTGAGTTGGCAATTGCCGAGTACAACACGATAGCAAGTCCAAGAATCCTTCCGCCAAAAGCGTAGCTTGCAGCACGGTTACCCATCTTAATTAATTGAAATTCCTTCGTCTTTGTTCCAAGCTCAAACACCAAAATACCTAAGGTGAGTAGCGCCATTCCCGAGAAGAAATATAATATAAAGCTAATAAATAAATCAAAGTTCATGCAGATTTACCTCCTGTTTTTTCTCTAAGCCAACTGGTAAGAAATACGATTCATTTCCGGTTATTTTCTCTCCTGCTCTAACCCCGATCGCACTTGGCGCTCCTGCAAGGACAAAACAACCATAAATATAGGAAAGGGTTTCCTTCCCTCTTTCCGTTTCAAGTGTTGTCGTTGGCAGTTCAACATACTGCTGATAAATCGGTACTTCATGTTCGTAAGTCCGGTGTTCATTGCTTAATTCCTCCACATGATCTGCGGAAAATATTTGCACTGTATCACCTTCGCGTCCAAATGAAGGCTTCTTCACATAGTGCGCTATGCCTGTGAACCTGTCACTGTTGTAATATGTAGGCAAGAAATAGGCCTTAATCCATTCCCTTTCTTCGTCCGAAAAGTAAGGATGACCCACTTCATACATTTCCCATATGTACGCTTGCAATGCTTTTGTTTGCAAGAGAAAAGCAGACGGTGGATTAATAATGGCGAGTTTCCGTTGTTCCACTAACGCCAGCAGTTCAATGCCAATATTGTCACCTGTTTCCTCATCAATATCTTTCACCAAATGCTCAATTGGGTACGTCTGACGATACAGAATATCAATCTGAACACCATCTGGTGTAAATAAACCATCATCCGTAATCAGCAGTTGATCGAGCGGCACAAGGTCTGATTCGACCGCGCACGTCTCCTGCAAATACTTCGTTGTACACCAATCTTCCTGATGATCATCGTGCGCTGAGAAGACAAGGCGAGCTGATCTTGTTAGACCAAGATATTGATAACTAGCATCAATCGCTTTCCGTAAAACCACCCTTAACTGCTCATCCCTGTGCTGGTTAGGACTCTGCATCTGAAAATGGTCACAAACTAACCCATTCACTTGATAGCATTCCTTGATGAAGGTTGGGGTATCACTATTATATTCCAATAGCTTAATCCCCTCAGCCGTCACAACAAGGTCGAGCCTACCAATAATCAGATCTGGATACATCGTCTTCATGCGAATAAAAGGCAATGTACTCACCGGATACCCGAGCTGCATCAGCGACGAATCCGGCAAATGCCGAATAAACTTAGCTGTTTTTGTAAAAATCTGATGAATTCGTTTCGACGCTATATGAAGGTCTGTGACGAGCGCCTGTGATACCGGCAAAGCGTGATACAAGCTATACTCCATCCCATACAAATCCGCCCAAAAATCTGGAATTGTTCGATAAAATCGTTTTCGATCATCTCTATATTGACTCATACGGTTTCCCTGCTTTGACAAGAAATCAACCACCAGTACCGCCGCTTGATCCTGAACTAAATCCACTCTTCCCTTTAAAATCAGAGCTTGATTGATAGGATTTATAACTACTACTTTTCTTTAGGGCACTCTTGGAAGCGAAGTAGCTGCCTCCGAGATAGTAAGCACCATAATGCGGTGAATCATAATCATCACATTCCCACACACCGTCATCATCATCCCACTCCCACTCATCACAGCTAGGATCATCTGGCATTGGCGTCTGAGCTGTATTTTTCCTACTAAAGAAAAAGATTCCGGAGAAAAATATGACGATAATCATTATAATTACAATTGGTTTTTTTAAAAATTTGATCGTGATCTTCCCCTCCAATCTATTTTTTACTGTCAAAATCAATTATAATAAACTAATGCTAATTTTAACAGCCTTTTTTTACAAAATGCGCTGGCATAAAGCAGAACTCGCTACTATTTTCTGCCCATTTCAGTAAAGATATGTATGAATTTGTTACGAGACGCTTAAGGAGGATAAAATATGTTTGTATTAGAAATCCGCAAAATGAATGCTGGTACCGATTTTCCGGCTCTGTACCATTATAATAATTTAACCAAGGATGAATTGATTGCCCGAATGTCATGTGGCTACTTTATCAAAGGGAATAAGCAGTACCGCGTGGAATCCAATGCAACGGAGTCAGACTTGCTATCTGTTATTTATGTAGAGGAAGAACCGCACCGCGCTTATCAGGGTGAACGAATTTATAGCAAGGTCGGTTTCGAGGTACGGGATCTCGGTGAACCGGACACACCACTTCTGATGACGCGGGAGTTTGCCACACATCTTGATGTCCTGCAATACCTACACTCAGATTTAATTTATATTCGCTCTGGTCAGTATAATAAGGAAATGCTGCTTGACTCTCTTGAAATTGATGAGGATCGCCATTGTTATGTGTACTACGGGACGTTTACTGGGGTAATGACACAGGGCACTTCGATGTAGGTGGAGATCTTGGCTTTTTTTCAGGCAAATTGATTGAGCGCCACAGATCGTGATGAGAGTGATTTTGAGGAAAAAGCCATTGATTGTTGTTGTGACAACGATTAACGGCTTTTTTCATATATAGCAGCGACAGATGCACGCGATTCATGTAATGCGTATTTGCTACTGGATGGCGAGCATAATGGCTAGATAGGCACTAACAACGAAAAGCAGTGCAAAACCCACTGCAATGCTACTACTCCATTTTCTGCGAAACAGGTAAACGATCGCTAGCAATAAACTGACGGCGACACACGTAAAGAGAATGCTGAGACCAGTAGCAGTGAACTGAAGGACTGTTCCTGCAGATACCTCACCTCGATAAAACCAGCTGAATAGTCTGGACGGCTCTTCAGTCTGTAACAACGCTGCAAGATTTTCTGGAGGCGATTGTTGTCCCATTACAGCTGCTGCAGAGAGCACAAGAAGACCCATGATACTTTCTGCCCTGACCCATGGAATTGGACTAAATTTGCAATGTAGATTTTCTTCGGTTGAGCCGATTTCTGCGGTTGATCCAATTTGCCTTTCGTGCGCTAGATTAGCTGACTTCAACTTCGCACGTACCCAAACACCATTGATTATGGCAAATAGCAATAACGGAATAACCAGTAGATGCTTAATGAGTAGCGCCTGTCCATAAGAAACCATCCATGCATCTGTATAGTCTGGCACTAACAAGTTCATAAGAAATAATCCGCTTCCAATGGTGATGAATAGACATGTCAATGCGACTGGCGTAAACCATTTGAGGAATGCCTGCCAGTGGTGGTGATTGGTTGAAAACCAAGCAACAACAAACAATATCCCCATCCAAATGCAAACGGCGAGAAAGTGCAGTGTGTGAGGGATAAATCCCTTTAGCTGATAGGCTGAAGTGCAGTGACTTGCCCATCCAAACGCCAAAACTAATAAGAAAGTACAGCACAGCGAGAGATAAGAAAGCCTTCGGTTTGGCAAAATACTTTTGATCATCTGCACCATCAGTAGTAAGATGGCAACAAAAACGGTTAATAGAAAGGCATGTCCAGCGCTAAAGCCAAACAGCACTTCACCCAAAATCGCTAAGTAATGAACGCCGCTTCCTTCATAGAAATGATTGGCAATATTGATTAGCGGCACAAAGGATAAACTGATAATTAATATCGGCAAAGCACCTGTGAGCCACCTTGGAATTTTGATATCAGGGCGTTTGTTTTGTGGCACTAATTGAATAATTTCGCTCCCAACTAGGATTGCAAAACTACAATAGAGAAGAAACTCAGAAATGTAGATCATACATTTCGTCGCTTCCTTGCGAAGACAATCATGTTCGTAACGAGGATCAGTACACCAAGTCCAAGTAAGATTAGTTTATTTGCATCAGAGCTTGAATCCTCTCCTGAAGCCGGTTCTACAATATTTTTGCTCACTACTGTACTAAGGTTCCCAGTAGCAAGTGGCAACATGACCGTTTCACTTTCTGGTTTTGCTGACATAGCGACCGCGAACAAATAGTTCCCTTCAAGTACATGACCGTCTTCTCCAGCAATTTTCCAATTTACACGATAATCGCCATCGGGAAGTTCATTGCCAAGTGTTGCTATCAGCGTATTTCCCCGGACATCAATATTCGCGGGCTGGGTCTTTTGCTCTGCCTCATTGACAATTGTTAAAGTGCTCAAGTTTTCAAGGTCTCCCTCGAAGGTCAGTTTAATTTCTTTGAGCGCCTCTGAAACGACCTCCTTATTCGCTGGTACCGATGATACAAACCCTGTATGGGCAAATGCAGTTGTTGGAAATAAAATAGTGGCAATCAGTCCAAGAACTAAACTCGTCATTGCTTTCAAATAAATACGCCTCCCCAGCTGATGATCCCATTGCAGCTACATCCTAGTGTTCTTAGTCCATATGATATATTACTATATTTGGATACATCAAGTTTCCTGCTTCATATGAGGTTTCAGGAACAGGCAAGGATGAGTACTAGATCCCCATTGATTGTTTGACTACAGCGTGACTGTGCGAAACGAATAACAAAGTGAAAAATCCAAATAACATTAGCAGATTGAATAAACAAAGCCATTTGATAGGAACCATGTCAATACGGTCAATTATCCTGAACCTGAATGTTGTCATTGAACCGGATTTTGAGAACTAGATCACTCTTTTTAATATACACAAGATAGTAGCTAAACCTTCTGTCAATAAGCTCCTTGTTCCGGATATACGAAAGAAAATCTAGTTGACGGGTACACCGGATATACTTGCCGAATACTCCTTACACATTGATTCTACGCAGACCAAATGAACATCCAAGATTAAATGAAAAACTCCCTGACTTTGGATACGGGAGTTCTCCTAGGATTATTGCATGTATAACTAAACAACCATTATTCTAATTGTTGTTCACTTTCTTTGTTTAAAAACTGTTGTATCGGTTCTAATTCTGCTACAAGCATTGGCGTTACAAATGCTGTAAACCCTTTAATATGTCTATTATTAAGAAACGCTATCTATTTTGCTTTTTCAGAAGCCCAGATTACAAGTGGCGGCATATGATTTCCCAGCAAGGAATCGTTCGTGATCATTCTTCCTGTACGCCCATTTCCATCAGAAAATGGATGGGATGTATTCTTTCAAACTGAACATGTGCCTCAAGAATCGCCTCTACTGTTTCATTTTCAGATCGACTGTTCTTTATTCTAAAATCTAGATTGTCTACTAGTTGCGCAATTAACTCAGTCACTTGGTCAGGGCGCGCAGTTTCAAAATCAGCACCTATTATCGCATTCGCATTTTTCTTAAACTGACCGCTATCATGTTGAAGTCTGACAGTCAAATGCTCGTGAATATCTTTAATAATGCCAATAGAGAGCGCGACGCCATTCAAAACATTCTCAAGTAAGAAATTCAAATGCTTGTTGATGATTCTTTACTTCATTTTTTCATCCCACAGTACTTTCCTTGTATAGGTTATCCTGGATAAATTATTTCGTCATTCATATTGCATCATTTGTACCACCGAAACCCTTCCCGAGTTTCGCTCCTGCCCAAGACCAATCTCACACCTACTCAGGCTAATCATCAAACTGCTTTTGTTGTAAGCGTTGCCCCGTCTCTATATGAAAAATACCAAAGCCATGAAAGCCTTGGTATCACAGCCTCTATAAAATATCCCTTCACACAATTCATTTTCCCGATCATCATGCAAACGTCTGAAATAACAAGAAAACATTTAAACTAATAATCAGCGCCGCAACGCACCAACCAACAATCGTCGTCACGCGGCGATTCACCAGATTCCCCATCAGCGTGCGGTCACTCGTAAACAAGAGCAGTGGAACCAGTGCGAATGCAATCCCGAAGGAAAGAACCACCTGACTCATCACCAGTGCATACGAAGGATTAACACCGAGTGCAATGATGATAATTGGCGGTAGCATCGTAATCATCCGGCGTAAGTAAATCGGAATTCTCCGATTAATAAACCCTTGCATGATGACATCGCCTGACATCGTCCCAACGGACGAGCTCGATAATCCAGAAGCCAGTAAACTTACTCCAAATAGAATTGCTGAAAGAGGACCAACAAGGTTGCCAAGCTCGATAAAGGCTACATCTAAGTCCATCACATTCAAGCCATTTTCAAAAAACAACCCTGATGCCATAATCAGCATACTGGCATTGATAGCACCTGCAATAAACATAGCAATCAAAATATCAATAAACTCAAAGCGAAAAATTTTCAAACGTTCTTGTTCATTTTTTCCGACAACCCGGTTCTGCGTCAATGACGAATGAAGATAAATTGCATGTGGCATGACGGTTGCACCAAGGATTCCAGCGGCGAGCAGGACACTTTCAACGCCATCAAATTGTGGTACCAAAAGACCGTGCAACACCTCACTACCGTCTGGATTGGCATAAAAAAGTTGCACGATAAATGAGAATACGACAACAAACAGTAATGTTGTAATCCCAATTTCAAGCGCACGGAACCCACGGCGCTGCAATTCTAAAATAGCAAAGGAGGCGGCTGCAGCGATTAGTGCTGATGGAAATAACGGTATCCCAAACAGCAAATAAATGCCTAGTGAAGCACCGATAAACTCTGCCAAATCAGTTGCTATGACAACAAGTTCTGCTTGTATCCAGAGCCCAATGGAAACTGGTTTCGGAAAACGATCACGCGCCAATTCGGGTAAGTTCTTTCCAGTAGCAATGCCGAGCTTCGCTGACATTGATTGAATCAGAATTGCCATCAAATTGGAGGCAAGTACTACCCACAGCAGTAAATAACCATATCCTGACCCAGCAGCAATGTTTGTGGCAAAGTTGCCAGGATCAATATAGGCAATTGCGGCAATAAATGCAGGACCAAGAAAGGGAAGGATTTTCTTGAGACCACGGCTTTTTCCACTTAATGAATCTTGTGCCGAGCGCACAACAGCATGTTCAGTTGACTGACTTGTAACGACAGCTACTTTACTCATTCGGTAACGACCTCACTTCTTATTCGTTTAATATAAATTTTCTCAATCGCTTTTAGACTTATCTGTACTTCTCTTTTCTCTTCTACAGCGAGTGTAATCGGTCCACCATAGGACGCTTTTGCGATGAGTTTCACTTTACGACCAATTCCTAGGTCAATTTCCGTCATGTAATCAAGCAATTCTTTTTCCTCAAGCACACGGCTAATCTCTGCCGATTCACCAATTTCAAGGTCGAGTATTGTCTCAGTACCCTGAATTCTTGGCACACCATTTTCACTAGGAATGATACTGCCATGCGGACAAATCGTTGGATAGTTTAAATACTTTTCCAATGCAGCAGCTAATTTATCTGAGGTTGCGTGCTCAAGCAGCTCTGCCTCTTCATGAATATCACTCCAAGAATAATTCAGATGTTCAACAAGGAACACTTCCCAGAGACAATGTCTTTTGATTAAGTTCTTCGCAAGTGTTGCTCCCTTTGGTGTCAGCTGAACACCCTTATATGGTACATACGTTGTAATGCCGTCTTTACTCAATTTCACAAGCATTTCACTCACAGAAGCAGCAGAAACGGCTAACTGCTCCGCGATAATCTTATTGGGAATCTGCTTTGTTTCGCCCTCAAGTTCAAAAATCAGTTTAATGTAATCTTCTTTATTTGGTGTCATAATGAATCTCCTACTTCATTGTTTCAGTACGCTTCGTGAAAAAATGCAACAGTTTCCCTCATCTTCAATCCGTCGTCTCGATTATTTATTGTATACCTAAATAAAGTTTTAGATACTCCTTATATTAAATTTAGGTTAGCCTAAAAATTTAAAAATGTCAATTATTATCGACAAATTGACCAATGAATTAGTGAAAAACCTTCAATCGTATACTCGTTTTCTAAGCCTTTGTATTGACTATTGACCATTAAATGCTTATGAAACCCTACTCTGAAAGAGCGACTTTTCATTAAATAACGGTTTTATCATTGATCTCTTCCGGTTTAACCTTCCTTTAACCAAGCACAGTTATCATCTATATATAGACATTGACAGCAAATGACTAAATGAGGAGTGTTTGAAATGAAGAACAAAAAATTGAAGGTAACAGGATTGATTACATTGGGGGTATTGGGGCTCGGTATTGCGGGACTAGCCATTTCATACGGATTTGCTTTGAACGATGAGAACCGAATTGTTGGGCAAAGTAGTTTTGTGGAACAGGACGATTATACTGAACAGGCTAATTTAGAGAAAACTGCCCAAATTAGTGCAGACGAGGCCAAGAAAATTGTCACGGAGGCAAATCCAGATTTCACTGCTTACCAAGTGGCGCTGGATGAGGAGAATGGACGCGCTATCTATACAGTGGAAGTATTTGATCAAACAGGTGCTATTTACGATGTAGAAGTAGGCGCGGTCAATGGTGAAATTTTGAGAACAGACAGAGAGCATGATCGTGATGACTATGTCCCTCAGCAAACAACGTCAGTAGGTCAATCATTGCTAACAGAGGAGGAAGCTAAAGCGTATGTGTTGACTGCACACCCAGACTATACAATCAATCAAGTACAGCTCGATGATGAAGATGGCCGTATGGTCTACCAAATAACCGCAACTGATGCCAATCAAATCATCTATGAGGTTCATGTCGATGCGATGACTGGTGCAATTCTTTTAACTGAATACGAAGATTAGCAGCGAAGAATCATTGACTGAATCTATACTTGTAATCAGTTGCGTTTCCAAAACTTGTATACCTTTCCTATCTCTCCTGCTTGACTGCAGTTATATAGAGGATAAAATGTCCCCCCTGTTAGTCACTTCATTTTGTGACTAACAGAGGGGACATTTTGATGACTCGGCGTATTTCCAAGTGGAATTGCTCCACAGCTATGAGCATAAAAAAGTTCCCATACGATGAGCCAATTTCTTTACTGTGACCACGTTAGTGGTTAGCATCTTTATCTGGTCACGTTAATTTCGCTTTCAATCATGCCCATCCAGCAAGCATAGTCAATCGTCCCTGAATCCGTCGGTGTAAATTCAACAATATTATCGCCAACTTGGAGCTCCTTTTCAATGCCGTATTCTGGAATGACAATCTTGCTGTTACAGCCTGTCAAATCATTTGCTAAGTTGACTTTAAAATTGATTCGCACAGGAATTCCTTTAGTCACTTCAATTGTTGGATATCCACCCTGAGCGGTCACAACCGCTTCCACCTCTTGTACATCACCATTCATGATTGCTACAGCATCAGCATCTGTTCCTCGTGTCAGGGCAGCCGCTGACACGAGTATTACTAACACGCTGATCAAAGCGCCGGCGACAATCAACATTATTCGTTTATTCATCTACTACCTCCACATTGTCCAAACAGTGCAACCACTTACTCTACAACTGTAATCTCATTTTTAATCATACCCATCCAGCAACTATATGGAAAGGTACCGACTTCATTTGGTGTGAAATTGACAACATTATCACCAACAACCAATTCCTGTTCAATCTCAAATGCGGGAATTTGTATCGCATGATTGCAGCCATTCAGATTTTCATCCGTAACATTGAAATGCAGTTCTACTGGTTTCCCTTTTTGCACAACAATATCTTCGTAGCTATTTGGTCCTACCTCAATCGCTACTTCCTGAACCGCACTTCCTGAATCAACAACCGTTAGGTCACTTCCGCCACTAGTTCCAATAGTAAAACCAGAAAGCGCAAATCCCCTTTGAAACATCAACAAACCAAGGACAATCACAAGTACCGCACCAACCTGTTGCATTTTCTTCCCCCACGATTGACTCATAAATCCACTCAGAACGCCAAGTGCCATCATCAACACCGATGTCCCGAGGGCAAAAAAGAACATTGACAGGGCACCAATCAGCGGATCACCGGTACCCACTGCGTAAATTTGCATCGCTTGGAGTGGTCCGCAAGGCATAAGACCATTGGCAAGTCCCACACCAAGCGCACCGAATGGCTTCTTGGTGTTTGGCGTTTGAAATACCCCTGACACCGCTGCGTTTACCTTCGTCATGAAGGGCACCCATCCAGTCATTCCAAGACCCAGTAGAATCATAAATAACCCAGATAGAATAGCAATAATCCCTTTAGCTGTACCTGAAAAAGCCACTACCGAACCAAGTGCTCCGGCAAGGGCACCAACCAATGTGTACGAAATAATCCGGCCAATATTATACAGTGCAGTTGCTCCAAAACTTGACCGAGGGCTGCGCTCGTTGATACTTTGTGAAATACAAAGACCACCACACATAGCAACACAGTGAAATGAGGTGAGGATACCGGCAACAAATACGAGACCATAGCCAACACGCGCATCAAATGACGGTACAAAACGAAAGCCAAGTTGACTGCCAACAATCAAATAAGCACCGATAAACAAGATGCCCGTTACTAGGAGCCACATTTCTGACTTTTGACTTTTCCTTGCAATTGCATAACCTGCTTCTTGCAACCCCGCTTGCAGTACTTTCTCATCAAAGATCGTTTCATCAACAATTAATCGCAAACGATTATGAGCAAAAGAACCCTTGGCATCATCAACACCTCGTACAGATTGGGCTATTTTCGTCACCATTTCTTCACACTTATTGCAATGCATACCAGTTACCTGAAGCTTCAACGCTTTCACAAGCGGTCACCTACGCTTTCTATCGTATAGGTACAGATTCTATCCGCATGAATATACCTTAGAACCTCTCTCCTAAAAGGGAAGGCTTCATGAGAAAACCCTAGTGTCCCTCCTACTTACACCAATGTTTACTGTCATTATTTTTAATCAACATCCTAGCCTACAATCTTACTTGGGACAAGAGCAGCCACTACTAGATGTTTCATATAGGTCAGGATTATTCGCAATATCCGCCTGAATTTGCTCAACATCTACGCTATTTACATCATCGACTACCTTCACCTTGAAACCATCCATGCCCATGCCACAACTTACTTCAAAATCCTCTGTAGGCGTAATGGTTACGACATGATTATCTGAGAGATCAATTTCTTTCTCTTGCTGCGCGAAAACAACAAACTGGTCACACCCCTGACCTTGGAGATTAAACTCAAAACGGGTTAGCATGCCTTTTTGAACGACAACGACCTTCGGCTCGTATCCAGTATTGATCGTCACTGATTGCGCGTCACCATCTACTTCACTGGCAACAACACTAGCTTTTGGCGCAGTTTTTGTAATTGCCGCTGTTGTACTTTGATTGTCTTGGTAAGTCACTGCACTCGCTTGATCTGTATCATTGATAGCAACAACGACTAGGACAAATAGCACTACTGATAACGAAATGCGGCAATTCCTGCATTTTGCTTCTTCATGTCCACTCACTCTTTGTATTTTCATCATTTTTCAAAATACGATTGTTCATTGATTATCACTGAACCCACTCATCAGCATGCCACTACCACCAAAACGTGATTGATAGCAGCATCTAGCTATTTGTTCATTTTGCTCACTACTAATATCATAAATTTCTGTCTGATATCCCTTTTCGCTCGAAGTCGTTGGACTTTCCGCATCGACTGTAGTCAGTGTAGTTACTGCTAATAGACAGGTGAAAACCACTGCCATAATTGTCCGCGATTTCGAGCGATTATGTAGATTTGAAATAAAGCCGAGGCGCTGTTTCATTTCATCACCACTACTCGCCATCGAAATTCGTCCTGCTGCACTTTGCGGAGCCGCACATACAGAACCTACCGAAGCGTATTTCAGCAACGTATACGCATACTGCTTACGATGCCCGGCGTTCAGGTGCCTGACAACACGATAATCACAAACCAGCTCGCTATCTTGTTGCATGATTTTAAATGAATACCAAATCAGTGGGTTAAACCAGAACACACAACGTATGGAGACTGTTAGCCAACGAATCAAAATATCAAAATACTTTAGATGCGTTAGCTCATGATGAAAGATTGCTTCTAGCTCCGTATGTTCATATGATTCTGGTATGAATACGACTGGGCTCAGGAAACCAACCATCATTGGTATTGTTTTCGTGGCAAATTAGTTTCACATTACGCTTTACCCGTAAATCACGTTTGGCCTCATGCCATATTGCGACAATACCTTCATCTGTCAGCACAGGCAATTCATTTACATGCCGCTTAAAATGATATACTTTGAGACAATGATCGTAGCAAAACTGATGACACCAACAAGCCATATCGCAAGCAGTACATTACCCCAAGTAATAGAGAAATTTTGTCCTTGGATCATGATAGGTACGCTCTCGGCGAGAAACGACTGTATCATTGCCTCGCCAGAACCTGATGCGCTGCCATCACTTTGAAAGAGGAGTGACCGAATGCTATAACGACTCTCTGGAAAAAAAGGAATCGCCAACTGAATAATCAGTACAAACCAGATGTAGTAATGCTATAGCGGGTTAATTCTATTTCCGACTATTTTTTTGACGACCAAAATCATGATGGCAGTCATCATTGAAATGATCGTCGCCTCTATTAACCACTCCATCTCTCGCCCCCCACTATTCCATTGTCTCGATAATCTGTTTCAGTTCTGCTAGCTCATCTTGATGTATTTTCTTTCCACTCAAAAGTGCCGCGACCATCAAACTAATTGAACCCTCAAAAGCACGGTCTACAAAGGATTCAGCAACAGTTTGCTGGCAATCTTTTTGTGAAGCAAGCGGAAAAAAGCGAAAGTTATTATGGGATTTATCAGCACCTACTACCCCTTTCCCCATCAACCGACCAATCATCGTGCGAATTGTCGTACTGCTCCAACTCGTGTCAGCTTTCAGCTTACCGACAATTTCACCAAGTGATAGATGTGGTTCTTGCCAAAGTACCTTCATAATTTTCCATTCAGAATCAGAAATTTTCAGCGCATTATTCAAATAAATCCCCCCTCTTTCCATTGAAATGAACTTGCTCATCCTCTTAGTTTACACTTGTAGTTACTACGTGTAAAGAGCTGTTCAACAAATTGTCCAATCTTGTCAAACAATAGCTTTGTCCATTAGTTCATAGATGATGAAGCCTACGAGAAGTACGTTGTTGGTGTAGTGCGGCGATAGGTGCCGACATTGTATCACAGGCATCCACCAACCATGGGTACCCCAGCATCTAACTAGTGGTTTCATCGATGGATAAATTGTGCTGGGGACTATACATTTTCTGGCGCTCTAACAGCCAGTTTGACCCTTAGTAGAACAGGTACTTAATCCGAGGCAAGCTTATTTTTTCAAAAAAACGAACAATTTCATCACCTAATGACAATGACATTTGATAAGGCACCAAGTCCTGCATGTAACGCTACATCAGTCAGTAAATCAGTTGCTATTTCGTCTATCATTAGGTGCCCTTTCCTATAGGCATTAACCAGATAGACTAAAGAAAATGGCAACTGGTAACCAGATCTGGGTTACTTGACTGGCAGTGACTGCTGCTGATACATCGGCAGCATCCATCACTGGTTCTCCGAAAATAATTGATTAACCTGTTGATTCATCGTTCTTGCCCCTCTCATTAGACTCATCTAACTGGCTAACCTTCAACTTCAACTCACGCAACGCTTCCTCGATCTTTTTTAAATCATGACCCACTTGTTCGTTTGTAGCATCCTGACCAACGACTCTACCCGGAATTCCGACTATCGTCACACTAGCAGGGACATCCTTTAAGACAACGGCATTTGCGCCAATTTTGGCATTTTCTCCGATTGTAATAGCCCCTAACACTTTAGCACCTGATGAAATTAGCACATTGTTTTCAATTGTCGGATGGCGTTTCCCGGCCTCTTTCTCTTTCCCTGTCCCGCCAAGGGTAACATTATGATAAATGGTGACATCATCGCCAATCACACAGGTTTCACCAATCACAACACCAACACCATGGTCGATAAAAAAACGACGTCCAATCTGCACAGCAGGATGAATTTCGATTAACGTAAGGAACCGGGCAACCTGTGAGATAATCCGGGCAATCAGAAGCCACTTATGACGGTAAAAGAAATGGGCAATTCGGTGTAGCCACAAAGCATGGATACCTGCATACGTCAAGACCACCTCAAAAGAAGACCTTGCTGCTGGATCGTGTGCTAACACATTCCGCACATCTTCCTTCATTCTTTCAAACATTTATGATCACCTCTTCCGTTTTCATCAGTCCTCATTTGATCAATAAAAACAGGATTGTAAGAGAGACTCATCCCCTCTACCCCTTGCTGATGATCTAGTTTGCACACTGAATATAATCTATATTTTACCAGATTTCAACTTGAACCACATGGAAAAAATCATCTAGTGTTCAAAGTACGCGGAACAATGGACTGTACGCATTGATTCCATCCGGGGTCGATTGCAGCTGGCACCCTAGACCCTACCACTGGTCATTCCCCTATGTAGATTGCATAAGAAAAAAACCGTGAAGGAGGCTCCAGAAGAGACATCCAGCACGATTTTCCGCATGATTTATTACAATGAGAGACCAATGACATGAATAAAGAAGTCGTTACAAAAAGGCATGATAACCAATCACAGCTTAGTTGCTAGAATCGAATAATGGCGTTGTCAAATAACGCTCACCATTTGAAGGAATCACAACCATTACTTTTTTGCCAGCGCCTAATTTCTTCGCGACTCTGAGTGCTGCACACACTGCTGCACCCGAAGAAATACCGCCAAGTACGCCTTCTTTCTTAGCCAATAATCGTGCAGTTTCAAATGCTTCCTCATTTGTCACTTGCATCACTTCGTCATAGATGGCAGTATTCAAGATTGCTGGAACAAATCCTGCCCCGATTCCTTGAATTTTGTGTGGTCCTTTCGCGCCGCCAGAAAGAACAGGTGACTCAGCCGGTTCAACAGCCACAATATGAATATTGCTATAGCGCTCACGAAGAACCTCACCAGCCCCCGTAATTGTACCACCAGTACCGACACCAGCAATAAATGCATCAAGCTGATCACCCATAGCAGTAATAATCTCTGGACCAGTTGTCTTCCTGTGTACCTCTGGATTTGCAGGGTTGTCAAATTGTTGTGGCATGAAATAGCCCTTTTCACTAGCAAGTTCCGTTGCACGCGCAATCGCACCACCCATGCCATCTGGTCCTGGTGTTAAGATAAGCTCTGCGCCATATGCGAGCACCAATTTCCGGCGCTCAATACTCATTGTTTCAGGCATAACAAGAATCGCCTTATACCCCTTCGCAGCTGCAACCATTGCTAGCCCAATTCCAGTATTTCCACTAGTTGGCTCAATAATTGTCGCCCCCGGCAGAAGCGTTCCAGCCGCTTCAGCAGCCTCCACCATCGCAAGCGCAATACGATCTTTTACACTATTTCCAGGATTCATAAACTCTAATTTTAAAAAAACGTCTGCCATATCGGCTTCTACAATACTCGTAAGTTGAACAATGGGTGTTTCTCCAATTAATTCTGTGATTTTTTTTACTGACTTTGTCATGGCTACACTCCTCCTATCAATTCTGATTTTCACTTGTAAAAGCGGCATCTAGTATTTTCATCTGCACCAATCAAACAAACAAAATGCACTTTTGGCATAGTTCTACCTGTACACAGTACAATTAGATGATATGCGAGCATTACAAAAATATGCCTTCTTTCAGTGATAATTGACTGTAGTGTACACCGTCCCATGAGAATTGAAAAGAATTTTGATTACCACTCTATTGATTCGTGCTCACTTGTATTGGCCTAACAAGAATCGGTATCAATGCCTGTATGTCTGCATTCCCCTTTAGTCACTGTGATCATTACGAGCGAGCTAGATCAAGGTTTTCTAAGAAAAGCCTCAGGAACAATGCTACTACCATCATCCAAGGCTTAGCCAACTGATTTCCCTCCAGCACAAGAGGCGCAACTGCATGCTGTACAAGCTAGCAACCATGTATTGCTAGGGGCTTTGAGGAGACCGCAGCTATTCCCTAGGGAAACGGACTTCAAACGTAGTGCCGACACCGAGATTACTTGTCACTGTAATCTGTCCTTGATGGGCCTCTACGATCCATTTGACAATTGATAACCCGAGTCCTGCCCCATCACCAGAATGCGCTTTCTCAGCACGATAGAATCGATCAAAAATATGTGGTAGATCATCTTCAGCTATCCCAACACCTGTGTCGTGCACGATGACGTTGATCATATCGCCTTCCGAAACGATCCGAATTGAAACACAGCCTCCGGCCGTATTATACTTACACGCATTCGTAATCAAATTGATTAACAACTGCGTCAGCATCATATGGTCAGCATATATCTCTTGTCTCCCACTCGCGACAGGGCCAATTTCCACACCATATCCACTCGCAACACTCTCCATCTCGCTACTAATATCACGAATCACACCCACTAAATCAAAGTGCTCCTTATTCAAAATCAATTGATTATCTGCATTTTTCGTCAACATCAGCATCTGCGAAATGATTTTCGCCATTTTTTTACTCGTGACAACAATTCGTGCTAATGCTTCCGTTTGCTGTTCCGGTGTTGTTTGACCATGTAGTCCTGTCTCCGCTTCTGCAAGAATGACAGCCACGGGCGTTCGTAGTTCATGTGAAACATCGGCAGAAAACTGTTTCTCCCTAGCAAATCCCTGCTCCAGTCGTTCCAACATATGATTAATCGTAGCACTAAGCTCCCCGACCTCATCATTGGTTGAAATATTTTCAACGCGGCGTGATAAATCCTGTGCTGAAAATGATTGTGCCGTTTTGGTAATTTTGCCAATAGGCTTTAATGCGGAACGCGCAATCAATAAACTTCCTGTCACAGCTATAGCCATATAAATTGGGATCGCAGCAATTAGGAGTAAGGCTAGCTTACGCATCGTTGCCTCAATTTGCGACATCGACAACATCACCCGTGTAGTACCAACAATCTTACCGTCATCTCGTAATGTCTGGTCAAGTACCATCCAATTTTCACTGTCATGTTTGACGATTACCGGCTCACTTGTTTGTCCTAGTGCTAGATCTTCCCCATCCCATCCCGTATTATCATAAATTTGATTACCTGCAGCATCTAAGATAGCAAAATAGGCGTGCGCTGAAACTGTTGTCTCTGCCGGATTAAACTGTATTTCTCCCGCCTCCACGTTGACATTCTCTGCAATACTCGTACTCGTTTCAACTAATGTACCTTTAGCCTCTGAGACAACAAAAAAATTGACCATGAAAAAGAGTATCATTGAGAAAACAAACATCAGTATGAAAAGAAAAACTGAAGTCCAAATCGTCAGTTTCTTTCGTATCGTCAGTTTCTTTAGACTGGATCTTTTTGTTTTAATACATATCCACTCCCTCGAACCGTGTGAATGAGCTTCACCGAAAACGCATCATCTATTTTCCCGCGGAGATAGCGAATATACACATTGATAATGTTTGAATCACAATCAAAATCAAAGTTCCAAGCATGCTCGGCAATTTGCTCACGACTAAGCACATGCCCTTTATTCCGCATCAAATACTCTAAAATAGCAAACTCTTTTGAGGTCATCTCAATCTCTTTGTCATCACGTATAACCGTTTTTTTGAGCGTATCTAGAATCAAATCCGCTTCCGTCAAAACATTCTCTTTCGGTACACCTTGTCTACGCAAAATTGACCGCATTCTTGCTAGTAACTCTTCCAAAGAGAAGGGCTTCGCTAAATAATCATCTGCCCCAGCATCGAGCCCAGAAACCTTATCTTCAATCGCATCTTTTGCTGTTAAAATGAGTACGAGCGAATCACACTTCTGATCACGTAGCTTCTGTAACACTGTCAGACCATCCATTTTTGGCAACATCAAATCAAGCAAAATCAAGTCATACTGAACCATTTCTGCATAATGCAGACCATCTTCCCCATCAGAAGCCACATCAACACTATACCCTTCGGCGGCCAATCTTTTTGCGATAATGGTTTGCAGGGACTGCTCATCCTCAACGACTAGTATCCGCACCATTTCACACCTCCTTGTTACACAACTGTTCTGCTAAACTATAGCATAGTGGAATCGCTTAGTCGCTTCGTTCTCCCATCATTTTAATCTCGAAAGATTAAACTGTGATTAAACGTTAGATACGATTGATTACAGTCTCTATCTTTTACAGACAAAAAAGACAAGCTAATTGGTTTGATTTGTTTACAATATTGGAAAGTTCATTCCATTTTGTAGCTATCAAACGCAATCAACAAGCCTTTTTTATAAACTAATTCGTTCCACTCATACCGGTAATTGTAGGGTTTCTAATGCATCAGCCAAGGAAAACGCTGTCCCTTGGCTACTGCCTTTTTGTCGAAACATATTATTTCCTAGGAAATAATGTCGTTTTAACTAGGAAAGTGAAAAGGGTGCCTCGGCAAAATCATCTCCATCAGATACAACCCAGTAAATGGCGAACAAAATACCTTTGCCAAATCAAGCAACTACTGCAAGACATCGGCAACCCTTCGGTAATGTAGTTGCACAAGACCAGTATCAAATGAAGTTGAATGAACCAATTCAAGTGCCAGCTCTGGTCTACCATCCTTAAACAGGCGGATACCACTTCCCAAGAAAATCGGTAAAATAGAAATAATATACGCCTCAAATTGATCTAGTTTCATCAATTCATTGACAACTTCTGCACCGCCGTCGACAAAAACATTTTTCCCTTTTGCTTTCTGCTCGGTCACCAGCGTTTCAAGATCACCGCCATAAAACTGTACATGGTCCGTATTGCCTGTTTGCGTTCTAGAAATCACATAGCAATCCTTCCCCTGATGCCAAAATTCAGTCCCTAAAGTAAGCACCTTATCATAGGTTTTTCTTCCCATCATCACTGTATCAATATTTTTCATAAAAGCAGCGTATCCATAATCTTCGCCAGATTTTTCAACACTTGATAACCAATCAATATCATCATTCTCTCTTGCGATATAGCCATCAAGGCTAACTGCAATATATACAAATGCTTTCCCTGTTTTCACTGTCTATTCCTCGCCTTCTACTGCCAAATCAGCTATATCATTGACATCGTATTGTTCGCTACATAAGCTATTTGAACGCTGTACAATCGGTCATCATCTGGTAACTTGTACCCATTCAAATAATCCGCAATACTATTTTACCCCAATATCCCAAAAACGCATATAGGCGATTCTCATCACAAATTATCCGTCAATATTTCCGTGACAACCCTCCCATCAACCGCTTTCATTTCCAGCCCTAGTAGCGCTGCAAATGTTGGTCCTTCATCGACAAGACCCATATCTGTTACCCTGACACCAGTTTGTATCCCAGCGCCCGTAGCCATGAATACCGTCTGATAGTCTGGCAGGGTTGGCAAGTAGCCATGTACACCGATAAGCGCATGTGAATATGCATGCTGCCCAATAACATCAATTTCCTCTAAAAATCCATGACCAATTTCATCAAGAAAGTAGAAGCCATGGCTTGCCTCTAGCATAAATGCACATGCCGGATCAGCACCAAGCGTTGCTGCTTCTTCCCCTGTGAATATCATAGCAATCCCGTTGTCACGATCCGCAGCGACAGCATGTAAAAACTGTTCAACCTGTCGTAGCAAATGATTATCCGAAGGATTCTTCAGATAAATGTAGGTACTGCCATCACATGTTTTGGCGATCACCTGATAATCAGCAATCCTGCCGTTTTTCACAGTAAGCCAGCCCTCTGCAAGAAAAAGATCATTCAGATAGAGGATCGTATGGGCATCCATTTGACTATGATCACCAACGAGGACTAGTGTTGATTCTCCCTTTAGGTGCTCCTCTTCCAGTAAACTGACAAAATCACCAATGCGCTGGTCAAGCCGTGCAATCGCTGCCTCACGCTCAGTAGACTGGCAGCCATAATGGTGTTTCTTTGTATCTAAGTCTGTGAAATGAACGAGGGTCAAATCTGGTCGATAGGTCTTCACTGTGTACAAAGCTGCCGCATGAACAAAATCATCCAATGCTGGCTGTGTACGTCCTTTGCGCAGTCCTCCAAAGAGTTGATTCATTTTAAGCGTGTAATAAGGCGTGCCATTTAAAAGCGATACTGTCACTTGATTTTGCCATTTACGATTGGCAAAAATCTCAGGTAAATTGTATTGAATCTTACTTCTTGCTGTCACAGGCCAAAACAGTGTTGCAACCTTCATGCCGCTTGCTAGCGCCAAATCAATTACTGTAGGCACTTTAATGTCAGCGGCATACCAGTGCCAATCCGGACTCTTTCTCTGTGGCTGTAATAGCGTATTATTGATAATCCCATGTTTATTCGGATAACATCCTGTGACAATACTTGTGTGAGAAGGATATGTGAGTGACGGATAAATCGGCATTACCTGTTTACAAAACGAAGCCTCCCTGAGGTATTTCCTCGTGTTCGGCTGGCTAGCTAGCAATTCAAAATCAATTGAACCAAGCGCATCAAGTGATAATACGATCAAATGCTTTGTCAGTCTTTTCATTACGCTTGCCTCCCTGTACCAACGAACTTGATGATGCTGAGGAATTTCTCTATTCATCCAGATGAAACTATTGTATAGATAAATTGTTGAACTCATGCCGTTGCCCCGTTGTTAAAATGGTTTGTTTTTGTGCTGCAAGCACGTTTGACTGCGAGCACATGGAGACTCACTAACCGGTGACTCTACCGCTCACTTCCTATGACAGGTTGTCGTAAATAATTAATTCCTTTAAAACGAAACCCACTTCCCCATATCCCTTTCCCTCTGCAGTTGTTAAACTGAATCGCGATTGAGTGTGTACCGGAACCATTATGGTAACGCACCACGTGCGATCCCATATCGAATCGTACTTCCACTCATTGACAAAAAATTATTAATCCGATAAAATATTATCACGATAACGTTTTACGTTGCTAAATTCTAGGAGTGTGTTTAGCTGTGGGAAAGTTTAATTTCGACAATTATCAGTATCTAGTCTCTTTTCTCGGGAAATTTTTCGGGATAAATGTTGAAGTCGTGCTTCATGATCTATCTGACTACGACCATTCGATTATTGCGATTGAAAATGGCCATATTAGCGGACGAGAACTTGGTGCCCCATTAACGAATTTCGCTCTAGTTAAACTGAGGAATCAGCATAAAAAGAACCAGCGCTATTTCTTAAACTATGAAGGCGTGTCAAGTAACAAGAAACTGCGCTCAGCTAGCTTATTTATCTATGATGACAGAGACCAGCCAGTCGGTATGCTTTGTGTCAACATGGATACAACTGAGTACGCCATAGCGGCAAAAGTACTAATGGCTTTATGCGAAATTGATACGACTAATCCTGAAATTGAACCGCTCAAAGAATACTTTCCACATTCAGTCTCTGAAATTGTCAAAGACGCATACAAGTCCGCACGTGAATATTCATTGATTGAACCTGAAAGATTGACAGTCGATGAGAAAACAGAAATTGTGAGGAAGATGAACATTGATGGCATTTTTCAAATTAAAGGGACAATTGGTGAAGTGGCGAGACTGCTGAAAGTGTCTGAGGCAACGATCTATCGTTATCTAGGAAAAGTTAGACAATAACCAACAAGAGGTATCGCAAGTCAGATACTACAAAACAGGAGGAGGAGCAACATGAAAAAAGAAGTCATTAGTGTTAAAAATGCACCAGCAGCAATCGGTCCCTATTCACAAGGAGTGAAAATTGGTGACTTACTATTTCTATCAGGGATGTTACCAATCAACCCCGAAACAGGTGAAATGGTTCAAGGGATTGAAGTACAGACGCACCAGATTTTCAAAAACATCTGTGCCATACTAGAGGCGGAAGGATGCGATTTCTCAAATGTTCTGAAAGCAACTGTCTTCTTAACTGACCTAGGTGACTTTGCGATAGTCAATGAAGTATACGGTTCATATTTCTCAGGAGATTTCCCAGCTCGTTCATGTATTGAAGTCAGTAAACTACCAAAGGACTCGCTCGTTGAAATTGAAGTGATTGTACACAAGAACTAGTTTTACCCAAAAAACCGATTATTGGGAGAACTTTAATCATGCCAACAGTCATTCATCCATTAGAACCATTCAACATCAAGATGACCTGAAATAATTGATCGAGATGCATGGATAAAAGCGGTTAAACGTGCTGGCTATAACCCCTTTGCTCTAAGGTCTACATTGACCTTTTGACCGATTGCGGTACAAGGGGCAATGAGTGATTACCAGCGGCTGGTCTTATGTATGGTGACGAATCATATGCAGGTGGACGTATTTTCTACAAGTTAGAAGCTGCTGTTAAAGATATCTTTGCTTTCCGGTATGCTATTCCGAGACAACAAAAGGTCAGGTTGAACTGCTTTGTGCAAAAGCGAGAACCTTTACCAGCAGAGAATCTGTCGATACAGCCACCTATCATCCATTTAAAGGCAACATGGCTATAGAAGCTTTTATCTTAAAAGAGGATACAGAGAATTGTGCTTTTATCATGTTTACCAGCACCAATTATTCTGCTAGTGGACAGCCAGTTTCAATGCAAAATATTAAAGAAACCGCAGCTATCACTTAGACATATGGACTGAATTTGATTTTCGACTCTGCCCGTTTTGCAGAAAATGCTTATTTTATCAAAACCCGTGAGACTGGTTAGAAAAAACAGCGATCATCGACATTATCAGAGAAATGTAATCCCATGCGGATGCACTGACAATGAGCGCGAAGAAGGATGCTATCGTCAATAAAGGCTGAATGATTGCAGTTCGGGACCACGAAGACCTCTATATCGCTGCACATACTTACGTTATGCCAATGGAAGGCTTCTATACCTACGGCGGTCTTGCTGGAAGAGATATCGAAGCACTTGCTCGTGGTTTTTATGAAGGAATTGATGAAACTTATCTAGATTATCGGGTGAAGTAAATCGCATGTCTCGGAACGAAGTTGATGGAAATTGGGGCTCCAATTCAAACCCCAACTGGTGGGCACGCTGTCTTTGTTGATGCCAAAAAACCATTACCACAAATTCCGACGCATCAGTTTCCAGCCCAAGCACTGAGTGTTGCACGCTATATCGAATCAGGTGTGCGTGCTGTGGCAATCGGTTCATTCCTTGAAGGAAGAGACCCAGAGATCGGTGAACAGGCGCATTCTGAAATGGAACTGCTCCGTTTAACAACTCCTCGCCGTGCCTACGCACAAACACATACGGATCTGATTGTTGAGGGCTTTGGGAAGGTATTTGAAATTAAAGACACGCTAAAAGAGTACACATTTGAATATGAAGCACCCGTACTCAGACACTTCACTGCAAGATTGAGGCCAGAAGAGTAAGTGGCTGTTTAGCAACATACCTCCCTGGAATCGTGACTTGTTTTGGGGAGTTTTTCTTATACACCGTTTGGTGACGAAAAGAAGTCACCAGACACCTCATCATGAACAGAAGTAAGTAAGATCGCTTTGCTAAATGGGCTTAGTAAGGCGAACAGACGAAATACCACAAAAACACGCTAGTTTAAGCTTTAACTGAAGCACAAGCTGATATGGCGTACATCACGTATGAAACACTGATTGGTGGTCAGATCGAACAATACCGAGATTTGTGCAATGAATTAATGGCATTTCAACAAGCTAAAGCCACCATTGCAACAGGGTATTTTAAGGGCGTGAACTTTGACAGTCGCAGGAAGAAAAGTTTTGACCATGCATTAGGCGCCCAATTGATTGCGGTGAGTACCGTCATCTACACCTCGGGTCAAGTCTTTTTGATGCAGTCATCCAGTGGCTCGAAGGGAACCCAGAAATCTACCTCATTTTCATCTTTATTTCTAATGGCAATGAGGAAGCACGTAGCTTCTACCTGAGTCGTAGATTTACCTATAGCCCTGCAGTGTTTGGCGGCTTTATTCACGCAGTTTATAAGCAGAAGTAATCAATCATCGCTACTAACCAATGGAGGATTTACCATGCCACATATTTATGTGAAAAACATGACAGTACCCGAAGTATCACAGCTTTCACTGAAAACGACACCACTACTCGCTACAGCCATTGCCTGTCCACCTGATTGGCTTGTATTCCACCAGAGTGAAAATAGTTCATTCGTGTGCGGTGAACCATGCACACAGCTAATGGTCATTGTCGATGTCTTCTGGTTTAAACGAGCCCAAGCTGTACAGGACCAAGTTGCAACTATTCTGACAGAACAGATTAAAATGTTGCACGGCAGAGACAGTGCTGAAGTGACGATTGTTTTCCATCCACTTGAAAATGACGGTTACTATGAGGATGGAAAACATTTCTAAATTTTTCGACACATAAGTAACAATAGGATGATAGACGTTCCCCCTGTATGTAGCTCACAAATTGTCTATCTCACTTTTCACCAGAAAGGAGCGGAAAATGGATTATATAAAGATGGCTGTTGATGCCACGATAGATGGAATGGACAAGCGACTTGGCGGACCATTTGGCGCCGCTATTGTCAAGGATGGCGAAGTCATCGTTGTCTCTAGTAACACAATGATGAAAGATACCGACCCATCGCAACATGCCGAGATGGTCGCTGTTAGAGCAGCTTGCCAGAAGCTCGGTACAATGGACTTATCGGGCTGTGTTTGCTACGCTACCTGTGAACCTTGCCCAATGTGTGTAGCTATTCTGATGTGGGCTGGGATTCGTGAAGTCTACTATTGTAGCACAAAGGATGATGCCCATCGCCACGGGTTTAGTGATCAATTCATCCGTGATTACTTATCAGGCAGCGACCAAACGACCCTAAAGATGGTTAGGCTCGGGTATAGAGAGGATTGCGATCATTTATTTACCTATTTCCATGCGCTCAATCAGTAGGCTAATCTAGCTGAATAGCATTTCCTACGCACGATGCGCGTATATGAGTGAAAAAGAAAGCAGGGAGCCCTAAAATGGACTTCCTGCTTTCTTTTCGGGCAGCTGACTAAAGTGATGTCGCTACTTTTTCATTAATTTCTGAATCGTCACCAATACTTCATCAAGTGCCTCGGCATCTCCGTCTTGCAAGCGCGTATAAATACAATTCTTCATATGGCCCTCTAACAATAATTTACCGACCGCATTGAGGGCGGATTGCGTTGCTGACAGCTGTGTAATCACATCATCACAGTACACTTCATTTTCAATCATCCCTTTAATACCACGAACCTGTCCTTCAATCCGGTTCAAGCGATTGATCATATTCTGCCTCATTTGGGGCGAATGCTGACTCTTTCGCGCGTCCCGGCAACAATCTTTATCAGCACCGTGATGTTCCACTATGACACCTCACTTTTACAAAAATTCTGCATCAGCTCTATTATGATACAACCTCGTAGCCAACCTCTACAATTGCCTCTTTCATCTCCAGAATGCTGACCGCCGCATCATGTTGAATCACCACTTGCCCGTCACTATGGCTCGCTACCGCAGACTGAACACCTGCAATTTCCTCTAAAGCATTCTTTGTATGTCTTTCACAATGCTCACATGACATGCCGACTACTTTTAATATTGTTTCCATTTTTCATTCCTCCATTTTTGATAAAAATGTTATCTTTCCGAAGCGATATTTCCTTAATACTGCACGGAAAAGGTCGTCCGCTTTACAAACTTGTCATTCATGCTTCTACCGACTTATACAGGTTTGAATCGCTTCAATCGTAGTGCATTAGACAGCACTGAAACAGATGAGAGACTCATCGCAAGCGCTGCAATTACAGGATTTAGTAGCGGTCCTCCGAATAAGTATAGCACACCCATTGCAACAGGAATCCCGAGCACATTATAGCCAAATGCCCAGAATAAATTCTGTTTGATATTCGTCATTGTCCTACGGCTCAATTGTATTGCAATCGCTACATCTTTCAAATCACTTTTCATGAGCACGATGTCCGCTGATTCCATGGCAACATCAGTGCCTGAGCCAATGGCCATTCCAACATCAGCTTGTGCTAATGCCGGTGCATCATTAATACCATCACCAACCATAGCGACCTTGTTGCCGCTTTGTTGCAACCGTTTGACTTCATTCGCTTTATCTTGCGGCAACACCTCAGCCAGTACAGTATCAATACCAACCTGCCGAGCGATGGCCTCTGCTGTCTGGCGATTGTCACCGGTAATCATTACCACTGAAATCCCCATGTCATGCAGTTTCTGAATCGCTGCTTTACTAGAAGCCTTGACAGTATCTGCCACTGCAATCAGCCCTGCAAATTGATTGTCAATCGCCACATACATCGGCGTTTTTCCGGCTATTGCTAGTTTCTCTGCCCCACGGACCGCATCACCAAGGACAATAGCACGGTCATTCATTAACTTCTCATTACCAAGCAAAACCTTTTGTCCTCGAACAGTGGTTTCGATACCATGCCCAGGAACAGCGGCAAATTGATCCGCTTTAAGTAGCGTTAACCCCCTCTCCTCGGCTGCTCGTACAATCGCTTCTCCAAGCGGATGCTCTGATCCCTGTTCGCAGGAAGCGGCAATTTGAAGGAGTTCGTCCTCAGGCATATTGCCCGTGATCATGTCAGTCAGATTTGGTTTCCCTTCAGTAATCGTACCTGTTTTATCAAGGACTACAGTGCTCACTTTATGCGCCGTCTCGAGTGCCACACCACTTTTAATCAAGACACCATATTGTGCCCCTTTTCCTGTGCCAACCATGATAGCGGTCGGTGTTGCCAGTCCTAATGCACAGGGGCAAGCGATCACTAACACAGAAATAAAAATAGTGACTGAGAAAGCAAATGTTTCGTCAAACACAACAAGCCACATCAGTGTTGATAGCAAAGCAATCCCAATCACAATCGGGACAAAATAGCCGGCAATAATATCTGCCAAACGTGCGATCGGTGCTTTTGATCCTTGTGCATCCTCTACCAATTGAATAATTTGTGAAAGCGCTGTGTCTTTACCAACCTTTGTTGCGCGGTACTGGATAGCGCCATTTTTGTTTATGCTGGCACCAATCACTGCACTACCAATCACTTTTTCAACTGGGATACTTTCTCCCGTTAGCATAGATTCATCAATTGACGTTGTCCCTTCAACCACAACACCATCCACTGGTAGTTTCTCACCCGGTTTGACAATAACAACATCTCCAGCGGCCACTTCTTCTACAGGCACACTTAGCTGGACACCATCACGCAATATGTTGGCGTGCTTGGGCACCATACCCACTAACTTCTTAATCGCTTCACTCGTTTTCCCTTTGGAAACCACTTCCATGTACTTACCAATTGTAATCAATGCTAAGATAACGGCAACTGCCTCAAAGTACATGGCATAGTCCACATCACCCGTGAAGATTTGATAAGCGGCAAAGAAACTGTAGAAGAAGGCAGCAGAAGTTCCGACAGCAATCAGCGAATCCATATTCGGGTTTAACTTCACTAAATGACGAAATCCAGTTCGGTAATATTTAAAACAAATTATAATCACTGGTATACAAAGCGCAAACTGAATCGCCGAGTAGGTGCGCGGATAGATCATCGGCGATAACATTGGCGGTACGTTCACGCCAATTTGTTCGAGCAACATCGGCACCATTGCGATAATCAGTAGTGGCAATGCAAACGCAGAGGATAGAATTACCTTCCGCCGTAGTGCCTTGATTTCATTTTCTTTATAACTAGTAGCCCCATTTATTGCTTCAGAATCGGCTATTGCTTTGTAACCTGCTTTTTCAATCACTGCTTTGATTTCCTTCACAGAAACGACATTGCCATCAAAGGTAATATTAAGCTTTTCTGTTGCCAAATTCACATTTGACGATTCAACGCCATCAAGCTTTCTCGTCACCCGTTCAACAGCACCAGAACAAGCGGCGCAGGTCATTCCTTCTATCGTAAACACTTTATTGACACTTTCAGGTATCGCCTTGTAGCCTGCCTTTTCAATGACTTGCTGAATCCCTGCCGCAGTAGCCGGATCATTGAAGGTAATCGACAATTTCTCAGTCGCATAGTTGACCGTAGACTTATCAACACCTTCAAGCTTGCCCGTTACACGCTCGACAGCCTTCGCACATGCTGTACAAGTCATTCCTTCTATCTGAAACCGTTTCGTTGTCATATCTTAGATCATCCCCTTTCATTCATCACGATTTGAATCCCCTACACAAGCTGACGCCCACAATTAGTGTACCTTCACTATTACCAACAACGATTGGTACACACTTCATGATCCAGCTCATTCAGACAGTTGATAGCCTTTCACTAACCGATCTGGATAGGTCCCCATTGCGTCTTCTCCAGCAGACTGAAATTCCCAGCCACTACCTTCAAGTGCCCAAACATCGAGCCCAGCCTCGACAAGAGGCGCTGCTTTCAGCACAAATGTAATCTCTGGCAGCTCATTATGAAGATTGTCAGTCCACTGAACTTCATAGCCTTCGCCAAGTAATAATCTGTAATGTTCCATTTCTTCATGGTACTGAACAAGTTCAGGATTCTGCTTCAACAGTCGTCTCATGGCATCTTCTGAACCTTGCGCAAATTCCTTTTCATCACTGACATTGAACGCATGGGCAATCCGAGCAGGTGCTTCCATTTTCTTTTTGGTTGACTCTTCTAGATACATGTAGTCATGGCCAGATAATTTCTCTGGATCGAGTCCTGCTTCAATAAATGGTTCAGCCTTCATCACCATGACGAAGTCCATTTCGCCTTCCGAAGTATCCTTGGTCCATTCAAACTGATCACCTCCGGGTAGTGCCAAACCCCAATGCAACATCTCTGCATGAAATCCCTTTTTGTCTGGGTATTGCCTGACAATCGCATTAAAAGCAGTTAATGCTTTATCCGACTCTTCACTGCCTGTCTTAGATTGATCACAACCGACTAGTGTCAGCAGTAACGATAAAGACAGTAATACTGATATCGCTTTCTTCATAGGAATCCCCTTTATTTCGTTTCATTTTTGTCAGGTATAATTTCATACACCCTCACACGTACCCTGCCGGGGTATAATTCTAAGAATACACTGGCTACAAAAAGAAACACTAATGCATTTAATATACCCCTATAAGGTATACTGCGTCAAGATGTTTTTACACGTTTAATGAATTTATGAGTGTTTTTTGTGTTTTCTTCATACTATTTCCGCTGTTTTACTTCCGTGAGTTTTTTCAATTTTTCACGCTTGTTTTTTGCTCGTTTTGACACGCTTTTACATGGTATAAATACCATGATAACGGGCTTTGCTCACTTTTTTCTACTCTATGTTACAGTGCTATTAGTAAGCACTGGTTTGTCGCTTCGCTCCCCTTGCCATCCCTCCCACTCCCAAACCGTTACGCTTTTGCCTTCGGCACGCTCACTGCTTGGAAAGGAGGTCTGTCAAGGTGGCATACGTTGAAATGGCTTATCTAGCTTTCCATATTGCAATTTCAGTGCTCTCCCTTTCAACTGGGATACACTCTGTCCTTGCGAGTTCAAACGCATGTCAAAGCTCGTTATTGATAAAACTTGCTCATCTAATTCATGGTAAATAATATATCTAGCCAGAATTTAATGGACAAACATACAAGGCTACTCTATACTTTTGAATAGCAGTAACACGGTCCAGTAGTGGTTTGCCCCGAGAGGGGGTGTTGCAATGTCTGCTTTCGAAGGCGTTTCTTTAATGATCCTTTTTGGAACATTTGTAATTGCGTTGCTTGGGTACATTGACATGAGACACAAAAAATAGGTCGCTCTCCCTGAAAAAGAAGCGACCTACAATTTTCTAACCTATACTGGCAAGCCGACTGCTGTACCGCAGTACTGCCACGGGAGTAGAGTTACAACCTCTGCTCCTTTTTATATTCTAATCATAACACTCACTAGATATTCTTTCAAGAAAAATTATTGACATGTATGTGTTTCTTAAACCGTCACCTTTTGAAAAAGGTAACTCCAAAACTTTTCCCTCGCCAGATGGCAACTTCAAAAATGTGTATTTTTGAAGGACTGACAGGGTTTTGGATTGCGTCTTGTCAACTCTTAAAAAGCTTGTTACGTACACGGCTGTGGCTTTTGCAACCACTATTTACTGCTACTGCCCATGACTCGCTATTGTTTACGTTGACAAGTGATTAATACGGTTTTCTTTCGTTTAGTAGTCCTTTTCTAAATAAGATGCTGTCTCATAAAGAACATTCATCAATTAAATTCTAGAAACGCATCATTTTCATAGTAAAAAACAAACGCACGTAATAACTGCTCTAACGATGGGTCAACTAATTGATCTCTCGCATTCTCCACTACATCCTCAATGCTTGCTCCATCCAATGTTTCTACCCAGCCAGAGCTTTTCACTTGCTCTGGTAAATATTCATCGGAGTCGGGAGGAAATTCGGAACTATCTAACGAAAATATTCCTTCCGTAGTTAAACTCCATTGGGAATAATCTGACGGTAGATACAACCAAGTTCCTGGATTTTTTTCTGGCGATAACAAAATATCCTTAATACAAATCAAATTCATTACTTTCCACATCCATTACTAAGTTTTTTAAATCCACCCTCTTGATTAGGGTGAAGACTTGATTGAACGGGTCCCGGCGCTCTGTGCTGACCTCTTGGTACAAGCTCAATTCTTGTTGGATCTTTTGCACTATGATGCCAAGTGTGTTTAGGAGGACTGGTATCACTGAACCCACCTCTTGAACCGGGTTGAACATGTGAAACTACTTCTTGTGGTAGTGCATTAGCTAAGCTGGGGTTTGTTTGTATTGCTTCGTATAGTTGTTGATTGGCATTTCTAAAATGTTGTCCCCTAGTTCCAGATTGAATTTCTTCGGGAATGCCAGTTTCAAACCAAACACTATAGTTACTACTTTTTAATGGGCGTCCAGTGCTATCACTACCAGATAAATCTACTTTTCTTAATCCAAAAGGATCAATCAAGATATTCGGATCATTCACATATCCATAAAGCGTAGGATTCCCACCAGCTAAACCGATAGGGTCTTGTTGGGTATATTGTCCTGTCTCGGGATCGAAATAGCGGTACCTATTATAATATAACCCCGTATCAATATCATGCATTTGACCTTGATACCTATGAGGAATAAAATCTACTGAGAATTCCTCTTCGCAAGCATAGCCACCTATATTTTTTATCTCAGTAAAATCTTTCACTCTGCCATAAATATCAAGTTCACATGACCACACCAGCTTTCCCTCGCTGTTGTAAGCTTCTACAGGAGTACCTAAATAATCGCTAATGACGCTGTAGCTGTCCTTACTTGTGATTTTGGCTTGCGGAGTGAATCCACCATCAAACACCCACGTTACAAGGTCTTCTTGCGCATCTGTTGCATCCTGTGTGGCATACTCATGCACAATTACATTGCCATCCCAAACAAAATGCTTTGTCCCCTTGCTACTACTCTTCTCTATCCTACGACCCAGTGGATCGTATTTAAACTCAATTTCTTCCACCACTGCTGATTCGTCCGTTGAAAAAATTACTGCCTTAGCAGTAATGTGGTCAACCATGAAAAAGTGAGATGATTTTCTTCGATTTTCGCTTGTTGATTCTAATAAAAGAATCATAGAAATAGGTAATAATTTCAATCAGGTCATCTTTGGACTCTGCTGTTTTATTGATTTCATTATTAATAATATTCAGCAATTCTTGAATACTTAGTCCACTTGCTGCAGTTTGAAAAGATGCTTTTCGGCTCACAAGATATAGCAGTTTTTGTTCATCATCCAATCTACTTTTTAAGCTAAGTGCCTCAGTATCTTTGAGAAGAATCTCATTTGGTGTTACACCAAATATATGCGCAATTTCAAGCAGTTTTTCTAATGAAGGACTGTAAACCCCCTCTCGATTTGAGAGATATTTTGAACATTCATACCCAACTGACCAGCTAGTTCTTGTTGTGTGATCCCCTTGTTTTTTCTGATCAGTTTAATATTTTTCCCAACTTGTTTTTTTAGTGTCATTGGATAACCTCTTCTAATTTAATGTATACATCGGCATGGACATACATAAGGACACGCATACGGCTGTCATACTAGATTGTTGGGAAGAGCAACTAGGAAGCATCACATTTGAGAATAAACCAAGTGAATATCATAAACTACGAAATCTAGTGAATAAGCAAAAAGGAAGACGTAAAGCAATTTACGGACTTGAAGATATCCACCACTACGGCAGAAATCTAAGCTTATATTTACTAGACAAAAGGGAAGAGGTAAGGGAAATCAATTCAGCGTTATCCTACATGGAGCGAATGAGCTACCCAACAACAAAGAAAAGTGACGACTGGGATGCTAAATGTGTGGCATCAGTGTTAATAAGACGATTGAATGAATTACCTCAAGCAACCCCTAACGATTTATTTTGGACAATGAAAATGATTGTCAGGCGAAGAAACGCTATTGTTAGGTCAATTAGTAATCTAACCAACCAAATGCATGACCAACTGAAAGACCATTACCCAAGCTATCGAAAGTTCTTCAATGACGTGACATGCAAAACGTCTCTAGCGTTCTATGAAGCATTTCCATCACCGAAGCAGAGATGTAACAATAGAAGAACTAGCCAAATTCTTGCGTCTAGTAAGCCATAGGGCATGTTCAACGAATAAGGCAAAGTTAATCCTTGACTTGGTAGCCAGTGATGAGGATTTTGAAAAGGATTTCCAAAGCGCAAGAGATATAATCGTGAGAAGCATAGCTCGAGACATTCAGTTTAAAAGGCAAGAGTTAGAGCGAATTGAAGAAGAAATGAGAGAGATACGGAAGCTATTTGATTGCCAATTAGAAACAATGCCAGGAATCAGCACAGTGACCGCATTTTCATTAATTGCCCTTATAGGAGAGGTAGAACGATTTCGAGATGCCAACAAACTAGCAAGGTACGCAGGAATAGCCCCAGTGCGTTACAGTTCGGCAGGAAAAGGAAAAGACCAACAAAGCAAGCAGGGGAACCGAGTACTTTATTCAGTACTATATTTCTTGGCAGTAGCTCAAGTTCAGATATCGCCAAAAGGCGTCATCAGAAACCCATCATTTAGAGCCTATTTCGAGAAAAAGACAGCAGAAGGCAAAACCAAAATTCAAGCAATCATCTGCATCATGCGAAGACTAATCAACGTAATCTACCAGATGATGAAGCGCAAGACTGCGTATACTCTGCCTGAAGTCAAAGAAATAGCGTGATATAATAAGAGCATAACAATTAGTTTGAAGAGTAATCCCCTTGTACCTTGACGAAGTGAATCAAATATTTTTTCCATTTGATTTGTTTTGTCGAGGCAAGTAAACGGAAGTGCGATAGGTTGACTCAGTTGTAAGGTGAAATGACCATAAACCCCATGCCTAGGTACTTTTTTCTTTTTTACAATATTGGTTGTAAGCCCCGTGGGGAGTAAAGGGGCGACCCGTAATTTGATTGATGATGGGGATGAGATAGCGCAAGATATAATAGACATTAATAAGAAATATGATAGTGGCTATGAGCAAAATAATTCCATAAACAGTATTGTGAATTCTGCTTCATACTATGAAGACCCCTATGATCAAGTGTCAGCTATTACCCGA
>JAVBKF010000237.1:0-3473 GCA_031554215.1 Caryophanales bacterium | reverse complement strand
GTCCGAATCAGCGCCTGCAAATCCTTCAAAAACAAAGATTTCATTCTTACTTTTGAGTCCTGCAACCACCTTGTTGTATAATTTATCAAAATTTTCAGCAGAAATCGGCTGATTGACACTGCCCCAATCAATCTTGTCTTTGGTCGTGGTTTCCAGTACCATAAATTTATCTTGCGGTGACCGGCCTGTGTATTTTCCAGTCGTTACATGGATTGCCCCAGTACTTGTGAGTACCCCTTCCCCGCGGGATAGAGCTTTCTCAACGAGTTGTGGAACTGACAGTTGTTTTTGTACATTTGCCCCTTTAAGTATTTCTTTCACTTCGTTTGTAACAAGTTTATTCATTATTCAAAACCTGCCTTTTTAGTTTTATTTCACCTATTAGTGTAACACATTTGATCAATAATCCCTACTAATCACATCGAAAAAAGCCGAAAATCAATGGCTATTTATGCATAATGTTTTTTGGGCATCCTAACGTGTAGTTATGATCGAGATCTAAATGTTTTGTCTCAATGTTCCTGTGTCAATGAACAGTTATGTTCTGGACTAAGTGCGCGTTGTCTACGGTGCCGAATGTTTGTTAAACGGTTATTATGAGTGGATTGATTATGTTAAAATATCATGATAGCAACGAAACTGATTGTTTTTGCAGTCGTTGTGTAGTATTTTGAAGCAAATCATGCTAAAGTGACTGGAAAATAAACCGAGAAAAGGGGATAAGAAAGATGCCTGAATTACCCGAAGTTGAAACGGTTCGGCGATCACTTGCTGAGACTGTCGTTGGGAAAATCATTGACGATGTCGATATCAGATGGCCAAAAATAATCAAACACCCTGAGGTAGAAGCGTTTAGCTTTCTTGTGAAGGGGCAAAAGATTGAAGGAATGGGACGACGAGGTAAATTTTTGATTTTCTATCTAACCGACTTTGCACTCGTATCACATCTGCGGATGGAGGGAAAATATGGGGTATTTGAAGCAGATCACGCCATCGATAAACATGACCATGTCCTTTTTCATTTTACAGATGGCTCACAGCTCATTTACAAGGATGTGCGCAAGTTTGGGACAATGCACCTGTATCCGCTTGGGCAGGAGCTAACCACTCCGCCGCTTAACCATGTCGGACCCGAACCATTTTCTGATGCATACACGGTAGAGCATCTTTATCAGGCGCTTATTAAATCTGGGCGAAAAGTGAAGCCTGCTTTGCTCGATCAAAGCATTGTGGCTGGTCTCGGCAATATCTATGTAGATGAAACATTATTTCGTGCAGGGGTGTATCCAGAGCGGATTTGCTCAAGCCTGACAGAAACTGAGGTGGAAAAAATATATCACGCTTCTAAGCAAACGCTCAGTGAGGCGATTGAAGCGGGTGGTTCCACGGTACGTAGCTATGTCAATTCCTTAGGAAGCATTGGCTTGTTCCAATTGCAGTTAAATGTGTATGGTAAGGGCGGAAAGCCTTGTCCTGTTTGCGGCACTGAACTTGTGAAATCGAAAGTAGGCGGACGGGGAACGGTTACTTGCCGGCAATGTCAACATTAAGGGTATCTGCTAGGATGGGGTAGGCAACAAAAGCCGTTTTGACGGGTAATGTCAACAATCATGTTTAACGGTTCGCTGTACCAAGCACTAGGCACGATTATTCGGCAAGGTCTCGTTCAAGCTTCAGTCCTCCTCAAGGTACGTTACGGTGCCAAATTTTCAAGCTAACAGCTGGGGGAATCCGAACTGTTTATGTAAAAAGGATTGCTTCATTATCATCCGATTGCCGAAAAAATAAAAAAAAGTACAAGAAATTGCGACTAGGTCAATATATTGTATTGTTGGTTGTATAGAAATGCTGTTATAATCGAAAGAAGTGAAATTTTCTCAGACGAGGATTTTTTACCACTTAAGTAGATCGGTGTTTTTCGTACCTTCGTTTTTATGTTTTATGTGCCAAAAAATCAGCCATTATTATTTGAACACTAGTACACTGAATCAATGAGTCATTTGTACACCGTTATTGCTTTTTGTTGATACCATCGTCATTTAACTTTTTATCAGAATGATCGGCAAAGAATGCGGGTGGCTCATGTTGTAATTGAGATTGGAGATCCTCATGTTAGAGCAAGTATTATTTTTTACGATTTTAATTTCATTTATTATTACGATTGCTTTGTCCCCGGTCGTCATTCCGTTTTTACGCAGATTGAAATTTGGGCAAAGTATTAGGGAAGAAGGTCCAGAGGGACATCAAAAGAAGTCTGGGACACCTACTATGGGCGGTATTGTCATCGTCTGTGCCGCTGTTACTGCAACGTTGTTAATGGTTGGTAACTTTACGACACCAGGGTCTGATACGATTGTGTTACTCTTTGCTACGCTAGGGTTTGGTTTGGTCGGTTTCATTGATGATTTCATCAAAGTAGTGATGAAAAGGAATCTTGGGCTGACGTCAAAACAGAAACTATTTGGGCAATTGTTTGTGGCACTCGGGGTCTATTGGTTGCTGATTTATTATGACTATAGTACAGAAATTGCATTCAATGCGTTTGATATACATATTGATTTAGGATGGTTCTTTGTTCTATTTATCATGGTTTATTTTGTTGCTGTAACCAATGCAGTCAACTTAACAGATGGGCTAGATGGATTACTATCAGGTACCGCAGCCATTGCATTCGGCGCTTTTGCAATTATTGCTTGGAGCGAGCAAAACGATGAGGTTGCCCTTTTTTGTATGGCAATCGTTGGTGCTTTGCTTGGATTCCTTGTGTTTAATGCGCATCCTGCCCGCATATTTATGGGTGATACAGGCTCCATTGCACTCGGGGGAGCACTCGGTGCTGTTGCTGTGATTTTGCAGCAGGAAATATTATTATTGATTATCGGTGGTGTGTTTGTCATTGAGACACTATCTGTTATTCTACAAGTGATTTCATTCAAAACAACTGGGAAGCGGATTTTCAAAATGAGTCCGATTCATCATCATTATGAGCTTAGTGGTTGGTCAGAATGGCGTGTTGTTACAACATTCTGGGCAGTAGGATTATTATTTGCCAGTCTTGGTGTCTATATTGAGGTGTGGTTATGATTCAGGTTGCAGATTATGCACGGAAGAAAGTACTCGTTCTTGGTCTAGCAAAGAGTGGTGTGAGCGCAGCAATTTTGCTACAGAAGCTAGGTGCTTTTGTAACAGTGAATGATATGAAGCCGCTGGCGGAAAGTTCGGAAGCACAGGCGCTTCTGGAGGCGGGGATTACCGTGATTTGCGGACGACATCCTGCCGAACTACTTGACGAGGGTTTTGAACTTGTGGTCAAGAATCCAGGGATTCCTTATAGCAATCCGATGATGCAAAAAGCGCAGGTTCTTGGATTACCGATTATCACTGAAGTAGAGCTTGCCTATCAGATTTCTGAAGCACCCTTCATTGCAGTCACTGGCACGAATGGGAAAACGACGACAACAACATTAATTAAT
>JAVBKF010000045.1:0-21360 GCA_031554215.1 Caryophanales bacterium | reverse complement strand
CTCATTACATTCAAGGTCAAATGATTGTTTGTGTGTTCGTAGCGGTCGCAAGTACCGTTGGGTATATGATTATTGGTCTCGATTTTGCCTTGCTTTTCGGTGTTATTATTGGTATTGTCAACGTCATTCCGTATCTTGGTCCTTGGATTGGTGCGACCCCGGCTGTTGTTGTTGGCTTTTTGGACTCGCCGCTCACAGCTGTCTTGGTGATCATCGTCATCTTAATTGTTCAACAAGTGGATAGCAATGTGATATCACCATTAATCATAGGCAGTAAACTAGAAGTTCATCCATTAACGATTATGCTGCTCCTACTCGTAGCGGCTAATCTCGCAGGTGTCTTGGGTATGGTTTTGGCGGTTCCGACCTATGCAGTAACAAAGACACTAGTCAAGAACATACTTAGAATCTGGCGATTGCGCTTTTCTTCATAAACCAGAATCGTTTGGGTATTCGTTTTTTCAATTTAAAAAAACTAGAGGAATTCGGCCATTGCATGCTGATTAGTGTGTAATCGTGAAGGAGGGGCTCACGATCGAACATTTTGCGATTCAGCTAGCGATAATCATTTTTAGTGTGAAAATTGCTGGTAGTATTGCTGTTTCACTTGGACAACCTTCTGTGTTTGGGAAGTTACTAGTTGGCGTTTTGATTGGCCCGGCTGTTCTAGATATTGTTCACTTAAATGATGCGCTTGAAATATTTAGTCATATGGGTGTACTTTTCTTAATGTTTTTTGCTGGACTAGAAACAGATATCGATGATTTAAACGCTAACCGGAATGCAGCGTTTTCTGTAGCGCTTGGCGGAATCCTCTTCCCATTCATTGGCGGTTACCTAATGGGAATGATGATGGAGATGAGTCCTGAGCATGCGATTTTCCTTGGCTTTATTTTCTCCGCAACATCCGTTTCAATTTCGGTGCAAACGTTCCGTGAACTCGGAGAGATGGGAAATAGGACAAGTACAACTGTGCTAGGCGCGGCGCTAGTTGATGATATTGCGGTCGTGATCATGCTAGCAGTTGCTATGAGCTTCTTTGAACCAACCTCAGATTCCATTACATGGGTTCTACTGACTAAAGTGATCTTCTTCATCGTCATCGGGCTTGCATCGTGGAAACTTGTTCCTTTTGCTATGGATAAAATGTCAAGGCTCAAAGTGTCGGAACCCGTTATTAGTACGGCAATTGTGCTATGCTTAGTCTTTGCAAGTGTTGCAGAATCGTTAGGCGTTGCAGGGATAATCGGTGCTTTTGCAGCAGGACTTGCCATTGCCCTCACCAAACATAAGAAAGTGGTCGTGCAGAAACTAGAGCCGATTGCTTATACAATCTTTGTGCCTGTATTTTTTGCCAGTGTCGGTCTCGAGGTTGAACTCACGGGCATCTGGGAGAATATTTGGATTATCATCGGACTTTCACTGTTTGCAATTGCCACCAAACTGATTGGTTCTGGAATTGGGGCAAAACTACTCGGGTTTAGTAACCTTGACTCGCTCGTTATTGGGGCAGGCATGGTTTCTCGTGGCGAAGTAGCGCTCATTATTGCTTCAATGGGAATCACATCAGAGCTGATCAATTCCGAGCAATTTACCGTACTTGTCATCGTTGTTCTCGTGACAACAGTTGCAACGCCGCCAATGCTGAAATACCTGTTAGGTAAAAGTAAAGGGAAAACTGAGAAATTTCAAGTAAAGTAATCTGACAAATGTCCTAGTGACAGCAATTGATCAATTAGCAAGGTACAGATTAAATAAACGTTTGATTGTTTAGCTAGGGTGTGTCTGAAAAAGATTTAAGAAAGCTTCTATGAAGGATTTACCGCAGTACTTTGCCCTAAAAAAGCGGCAGCAGTACGTTGTTGCTAAGATTCTCTTAGACAACGTGTGCTGTCCCTTCTGTTTGCTAAATCGAAGATTTAGAACGCTAGCGGCAAATATGCTCGGGTGGTTGCGTTTTTTCCACAATACGCTAACCTGCATCACAGATTAACGAGTAGGGTGAATGTCAAAACAGTCTGAAACGATAGTGAAGCAACTGTTGATGGTTTTCCTCGCTAATCGAAAAATTCTTGTCAAAACTTTTTCATAATTCTTTTTCAGATACACGCTAATGAATCTGTTTTTTATTTTAATAGGATAGGGAGTCGTCATATGAAAGAAATATCAAGTGCTCAAATTAGGCAAATGTTTCTCGATTTTTTTAAAGAAAAAGGACATCAAATCGAGCCAAGTGCGTCGTTAATCCCATTTGAAGATCCATCTCTTTTGTGGATTAATTCAGGTGTATCGACGCTAAAGAAATATTTTGATGGCCGGATCATACCTGAGAACCCTCGAATCGTGAATGCGCAAAAATGCATTCGCACAAATGATATCGAAAATGTCGGTGTTACAGCTAGACATCATACTTTTTTTGAAATGATGGGGAACTTTTCAATCGGGGATTATTTCAGGGAAGAGGCGGTTACATGGGGATGGGAACTGCTAACGTCACCTAAATGGGTTGGTTTTGAGAAGAATAAGTTATATGTTACCGTATATCCAGGTGATCAGGAAACGGTTGCTATCTGGACAAAACTTGGACTTACGCCGGAACAAATTATCCCGCTCGAAGGCAACTTCTGGGAAATCGGTGAAGGTCCGTGTGGCCCATGTACGGAAATATTTTATGACCGCGGTAAGCTCTATGATCCTGAGAATATTGGCCTTCGCTTGCTCAGTGAAGATTTAGAGAATGATCGCTATGTTGAAGTCTGGAATATTGTTTTTTCCCAGTTCAATGCGATGGCTGGGGTGAGCCGGGATCAGTACCCTGAATTGCCGAATAAGAATATTGATACAGGAATGGGTCTTGAGCGAATGGTCTGCATTCTCCAGGAAGGGAAAACCAACTTTGATACCGATTTATTTTTGCCGATTATCAAAGTTGCCGAACAGGTTTCTGGGAAACAATATCAAACGTCGTCTTTGGAAATGGATGTTGCGTTTAAAGTGATCGCCGATCATTGCCGAACTGTCTGTTTTGCAGTTGCCGATGGTGCCTTGCCGTCAAATGAAGGGCGCGGATACATCTTGCGCCGTCTAATTCGCCGTGCAGTACGGTATGCAAAGAAACTAGGGATTGAGCGTCCATTTATGTATGAGCTTACGCCTGTTGTGGCAGACATTATGGCACCTTACTATCCCAATATTAAGGAGAAGACAGCCTTTATCCAGAAAGTCATTCGTGGTGAAGAAGAACGATTCCATGAGACGCTTCATGCAGGACTTGACATGCTAACGAAAATAATTGCTGACCAAAAGGCGACTGATGGCACACAAATTTCAGGTAAGGATGCATTTCGCTTATACGATACCTTTGGTTTCCCAATTGAGTTGACCGAAGAATATTGTTTGGATGAGCAAATGACGATAGATCGTGTTGGATTTGTTGCAGAAATGGAGAGCCAACGGCTACGTGCGCAAACGGCACGGAAAGATGTCGAAACGATGCAAATTCAAGGCGGTGTCCTTGGAGAAATTCGCGTGGAAAGTGAATTCGTCGGCTATCAATTATTTGAGACGGAAGCGAAAATCATTTGCTTGTTAAATGACAAAGGTGAACTGATTGACAGCGCAGATGCGGGTGAAATACAGGTACTGCTTGATAAAACGCCTTTTTATGCGGAAAGTGGTGGTCAGAAAGCGGACATTGGGTTGATTACGAATGGTGACCATGTTGCAGAAGTTATTGCTGTTAAAAAGGCACCGAATGGGCAACATTTGCATCTTCTGAAAATCATTTCTGGATCATTCTCAGATGGTGATACTGTTACAGCAACAATAAATGCTGATTTACGTAAAAACACCATTAAAAATCATACGGCAACGCACCTTTTGCACCAAGCACTGAAAGAGATTGTTGGCACCCATGTGAATCAAGCAGGGTCACTCGTCCAGCCTGAACGACTTCGTTTTGACTTCTCTCATTTTGGTCCAGTGACGAGCGAGGAACTTGAAAGACTAGAGCAGCTTGTGAATGAGAAAATTTGGGCAAGCTATGATGTGGTTACCACACTCAAATGCATTGAAGAAGCGAAAGCAATGGGGGCAATGGCACTATTTGACGAAAAGTACGGTAAAGTTGTTCGCGTTGTCGAGGTAGGTGATTATAGCCTTGAACTTTGTGGTGGGTGCCATGTGTCTAATAGTTCAGAGATTGGGCTATTCAAAATCATCTCTGAAAGTGGTATTGGCGCAGGTACGAGAAGAATTGAAGCTGTTACCGGTAAGGTAGCCTATGAGTACCTTTCTGAGCAGGTTGGATTTGCTAAGACTGTGGCAGCTAAACTGAAAACAAGAATCAATGAAATTCCTGAAAAAGTAGAGTTGTTGCAAAGAGATTATCGTGAAGTGCAGCGAGAGAATGAATCTTTGAAGGCAAAGCTCGGGAACATAGAGGCTAGCCTACTAGAGAAAAAAGCAGTTGACATCAAGGGTGTTACCGTTCTTGTGACAAAAGTGAATGCCTCAGATATGAACGCACTGCGAAATATGACAGATGAGTTAAAGCAGAAACTACCGTCAGCGGTCATCGTACTCGGTAGTGCGGCTGATGGAAAAGTCAATCTTGTCGCATCGGTGTCTGCCGATTATGTGAAGCAAGGCTATCATGCTGGTAAAATCATTAAAGAAGTTGCAACGGCTTGCGGTGGAAGCGGTGGTGGTCGACCTGATATGGCACAAGCTGGCGGAAAAGAGCCGGCGAAACTTGATGCGGCGTTAGCGATTGTTGCGAGTTTAATTTAAATCCTGCTCTAGCGACTGTTTTGGGTCAGCGGTGCGTGGATGTGTTTTACGGCCGGTTGAGTAGTTGAGGATTTACAATCCACAGAACAGACTGTTTTCTGGCTATACATGTTCGCGCAAATGGCTGTATTCTTACTTGAAACATGCGCGTGCGCTACTCGCTTTTCGATGCACCGGAATGATCATTTTGATAAAAAAGTTTTTTTAATGTTTCATTTGGTGTAGAATGTATAAAGATAGATTTAAATTGCCGGCAGTAGAGGCAGATGTCACTCTAGTATTGTGAGGTGCACGAGATGAATCCATTAGACAAAACAATGCAATTTAATTTTCAAGAATCAGTTGAGCTCGAGGTTAATGAGGTTCTAAATAAAGTTTATTTGGCGCTGAAGGAAAAGGGCTACAATCCAATTAATCAAATTGTTGGTTACTTACTTTCAGGAGACCCAGCTTATATTCCGCGTCATCAAGATGCTCGTAAGCTGATCCGAAGTCTTGAGCGCGACGAAATTATTGAGGAACTCGTTAAATCATATTTAAAACAATATAGTGAGGAATTTTAATGCGTATTGCTGGACTTGATGTCGGCACGAAAACGATTGGTTTTGCGATCAGCGATGAGCTAGGCTGGACCGCGCAAGGGATTGAGACCATTGCGGTAGATGTTGACCATAATAACCTTGGTTTGAAAAGAATCGGTCAGTTAATTGAGACTTATCAAGTTGAGATGTTTGTTGTGGGACTACCCAAAAACATGAATGGCTCGATTGGACCGCGTGGTGAGGCCTGCCAGCAGTATGCTAGTCAATTGGAACGTAAGTTTAACTTACCTGTTACTTTAGTTGATGAACGCTTAACAACTAGCCAAGCAGAGCGTATTCTACTCACAGCTGACGTAAGTAGGAAAAAGCGTAAAGATGTGATTGATAAGATGGCTGCTGTGATTATCTTGCAAACTTATCTTGACAGCCGTAGCTAACCAAGGCTAAACAAAGGCAGCCATGAAATGCTAGAAAAGGCCCAGATATGCTTTGTTCTATTGATGAATGATGCGCTGTAAACTAACTATTTTTATAGAAGACAACGGAGGAAAATAGAATGGAACATGAAGAAGATCTAATTACAATAATCAGTGAAGATGGAACGGAAACATTATTTGAAATATTATTGACATTTGCTCTTGATGAATATAAAAAAGAGTACGTCTGTGTTACGCCCGTTGGCAATGAAGATGAGGAAGAGAATGATGAAGAAGTGGCTGATATTTTCGTATTTTCTTTCACACCGGATAAGGACGGCGAACAAGGTGAGCTTGAAGAGGTAGTAGATGAAGCTGAGTGGGCTTCATGTGAAGAGGTCATCAATGCTTTCATGGATGCTGAGGAATTAGCAGACGAGGAGTAAATACATTTTTCGCTTCAGGGTAAGGCAAATACCATGTAAAACAATCTAAGTGTCCAAAAACTAATTTGGGCACTTATTTGCGAATTTATTTGTTGCTGGAATCGTAAGCAGGTGGTTTCACCTAAACGCCTAGCTGCTAACATGCTATTGGTCAAGGGCCGAAATCTTCAGAGGCGTATAAATCTGTGCTAGATGTTGTGAAGAAACCGACAAAACATGTTGGAGGTCTTGCCGCTAAAGGTTTGGATAAATGACGAAGCGTAAACATAAGCAGTCGCAAGTAAGGGGACAATAGCAATAGATCAGTTTTGGTCTTGAAACAGGTGAGAGAGATCAAAGGTAGGCTCATCTGCTTAAAGAGAAATGATAGTGGGTCACTGTAGCCAATCGTTAGGTTAAGGCGGTTCATAGACAGCAGGATAGTTTGTCTCATATGGAAACACCAATAGAAAATTGCGAGCCCATTCAGTTGAATAACGAGTGGACGACCTGAGCATTGGAATTGTCTTTTTCACAGCTTTAAAATGACTATTGACGACAACGAATTTTTTGTCAATAATGAAGATAGGCGTTTTCTTAAGTAAGAAAACTTTTTTTAATGTATAAATTGAATCAAATTGATTCAATGAGAAAATTGCTGGAATGGGGCGGATGTTTTGTTTTTTAGGAAGAAAACCGATAAACTTGCTAATAATATCGACAAACAAAAACGTGAAGCAGGTAAAGTGCGAAAGTTTGTATTGATCTTTTCGCTTGTCGGTGTATTGATAATTGGTGGAGCGGCGCTCTGGGGATATTTGAGTGTGAAATCTGCATTAGAGCCAGCAGATCCAAGTAATACGGAATTAATTGAAGTAGAGATACCCACTGGAGCAGGGGCTTCGACTATTTCACAGATCCTTGAGGATAATGGTATTGTTGATAGCGCTAGAGTTTATAAATATTATCTGAAGTTTAATAACTATTCTGATTTTCAGGCTGGGGTGTATGAACTATCTCCGTCGATGACGCTCGAAGAGGTTTCTGAAAAGATTCAAAGCGTTGGTGCGGCACCCGTGAAGCTGAAAATAACAATCCCTGAAGGAAAGAACCTTGAGGAAATTGCGACAATCATGGCTGAGAAAACGGGTACAACGCAGCAAGCGGTAATGAGTGAATTAAATGATCCTGCATTTGTTCAGCGAATGATGGATGAGTTTCCGGAACTACTAACCGCAGAAATTCTTGACCCAGCGATTCGTTATCCACTGGAAGGGTATTTATTTCCAGCTACCTACACATTCGCTGTTGAACAACCAACGGTTGAAGAGATGACAACCCAAATGCTTGCGAAAACCCAGACGGTTCTGTCTACCTACGAGGAGCAAATGGGTGATGTGTGGACACCACATGAATTACTGACACTAGCCTCTGTTGTCGAGGAAGAGTCTAATGACAAGACAGAGCGAGATAAAGTCGCGGCCGTTTTTATGAACAGAACTGAAATCGGTATGAAGTGGCAAACGGATACATCTGTGAATTATGCATTAGATGAGCCAAAGGCGCACTTATCAACAGATGATTTAAAGGTTGAATCACCGTATAATACGTATTTGTATGATGATATGCCTGGTCCAATTGCATGTGCTGGCGAGGCATCAATTCAAGCCGTTCTTGCACCAGCAGAAACAAATGATCTTTATTTCCTGACGAAACCAGATGGCTATACTGTTTTCGCAGAGACATTTGACGAGCATGTTGATAATAAAGAAAAGTATATGAAATAAGGTCTCACCGCAATAGAACAATCTGTTTAAAAGACGATTGTTGAATGAAAGTTGGTACCTCACGCATTCTCGTGAGTGTATCAACTTTTTTGAAAATGATTTGGGTTTTCTGGTTGAAGCGATTGGATTTGTGGCTAACCTATGATTGGAGGAAGATATGAAGGCCTATTTAGATCAATTTATTGATGAAAGAAGCGCGTTGTTACTTGAACTGGAACAATTTGCACAGGAGAATCAGGTGCCCATTATGGAGCGTGATGGTATGGAGACAATGCTCCATTTCATGAAGGTTGCCAAGGTACGACATGTGCTGGAAATTGGGACTGCCATTGGTTACTCCGCGCTTAGTATGGTTGAGGGACTTTCGCAGCAGGTGGCAGTTGTCACTGTCGAACGTGATGCGGCGATGTTTGAGATTGCACAAAAAAATGTGAAGAGGGCAGGGCAGGAGCATCTGGTCACAACGGTATTCGGGGATGCGCTTGAATGTGAGGAAGCCATTGCACGGTTAGCACCGTTTGATTGTATTTTTATAGATGCTGCAAAAGGGCAGTATCAGAAATTCTTTGAGCTCTATACCCCCTACCTAGCAGAAGGCGGGATTGTTTTTTCCGACAATGTTTTATTTAAGGGAATGGTCGCCGCCGACACTGCTTCTCTTTCTAAAAGGGCACTTGGGCTGGTGAAAAAACTACAGCTTTTTAATGAATGGTTGATGGCACGTCCTGATTTTGACACGATCATTCTTGATACAGGTGATGGACTGGCTATCAGCATTAAGTTAGCACAAACTGACTAATTGAACTTCTACTATCGTGTTTCTGACGGATATAAGCGCTAAAGAACAAACACGCGAGGGTAGCTATTCAATATGGTTGTTTTTAGAACGCGTTTTCCGAAGATGAGACGATTCTATGGTATACTGTTTGGGTTTCACAAGCAGATTGATTCGCTTTGGCTCTGTGTTAAAATCAGTCATTCATTGCTGAAGGGCCAAGTAGGAATCAATTGCATCACTTTGCAGATGTGATTATTGTAAGGTTGTTAAAAATAAACCCGTTCTGATGCCTACCATATGGGCGGAGAGAACGATCATAAGGAGTCATGATGAATAAACCAGAATTATTAGTGACACCAGCGAAAGTAACAGATATTCAGCCATTGATTGATGCAGGAGCGACTGCATTTGTGATTGGCGAAGAACAATTTGGTCTTCGGCTCGCAGGGGCATTTACTCGTTCAGATGTGAAAGAGGCAGTCGCGACTGCGCATCTTGCAAATACAAAGATATATGTTGCTGTAAATGCTATTTTTCACAATGAACGAATGGATGCCGTCGATGAGTACGTTGCTTTTCTGGCAGAGGTCGGAGTGGATGCCATTATTTTCGGTGATCCTGCACTGGTGATGATTGCAAGAGATTTTGCACCGAATATCCCGTTACATTGGAGTACCGAGACAACAGGTACGAACTATATCACTTGCAACTATTGGGGCGAGAAGGGGGCAAATCGTGCGGTGCTCGCGCGTGAGCTTAGTTTGGATGAAGTCATAGAGATAAAGGAAAATGCTGACGTTGCCATTGAAGTTTTAGTTCATGGCATGACTTGTATGTTTCAATCTAAGCGAACACTGATTGATAACTATTTTAACTTTCAGCAGAAACAGTTACCTAAAGTGACAGAGCGTGAGTTTGCTTACTTGCATGACAAGGAACGCGATACAAAGTATCCGATTTTTCAGGATCGCAACGGTACTCATATTATGAGCCCGAATGATGTCTGTATGATCGAGGAATTGTCAGAACTCATGGAAGCAGGGGTTGATGCTTTCAAAATTGATGGGGTAATGAAAGAGAGTAGCTACTTGATTGCCGTGACGAAATTGTACCGGAAAGCAATTGATCTATTTGCAGAGCATCCTGATGATTATGAAGTGTATAAATCTGAGATGTATAAAGAAATTGAAGCATTACAACCAGCCAATAGACCACTTGATACTGGTTTTTATTTTAAAGAAACTGTCTATTGAATAGGGTTTTAACAAAAAAAAGTGGGTTAGGGGTGTCGTTGTGATACAAGGTATATCGGAAGTTATGAACGGCAAAAGAGTGATTACAAAGAAACCGGAACTGCTTGCACCTGCTGGTAATTTAGAAAAGGTGAAGATTGCTGTCATGTATGGTGCTGATGCTGTATTTATAGGTGGACAAGAATTTGGGTTACGCTCCAATGCAGATAACTTTTCCATTCAGGAAATGCGTGAAGCAGTTGAATTTGCTGCCAGATATCACGCGAAAATCTATGTGACCACCAATATTTTCGCACATAATGAGAATATTTCAGGTTTGGCAGAATATCTTCAAGATATCGAGTGTGCTGGTGTGAAAGGCATTATTGTTGCCGATCCATTGATCATTGAAACCTGCAAGAAGGTTGCACCAAAACTAGAAATTCATTTGAGTACCCAGACATCGCTCACCAACTTTAAGGCTGTTCAGTTCTGGCAAGAGCAGGGACTTGATCGCGTTGTTTTGGCACGCGAAACTGGGTATCAGGAAATCAAAGAAATTAAAGAACGCACGAGTATTGAAATTGAGACCTTTATACACGGCGCGATGTGCATTGCTTATTCAGGGCGTTGTACGCTTTCTAATCATATGACAGCACGTGATTCAAACCGTGGGGGCTGTTGTCAGTCTTGCCGTTGGGATTACGACTTGTATGACGGAGATGTGGCACAGTTTGAAGAAGGCGACAATCCATTTGCAATGAGCCCGAAGGATTTAAATCTGCTCCGTTCGATTCCTGAAATGATTGAGCTAGGTATTGATAGCTTGAAAATCGAGGGGCGAATGAAATCAATTCATTACGTAGCCACTGTCACCAGTGTGTACCGTAAGGTCATTGATGCTTACTGTGCTGATCCAGATCACTTTGTTTTTGATGAGCGCTGGGTTGCCGAGCTAGATAAGTGCGCAAACCGCGATACAGCATCTTCTTTTTTTGATGGAATGCCAGACCACAGGCAGCAACTATTTGGTGAGCATGGCAAAAAGACAAGCTATGATTTTGCTGGTCTGATTCTTGATTATGATGAAGAGACGGGGCTTGTTACTGTTCAGCAGCGAAACTATTTCAAACCAGGAATGGTGGTGGAGTTCTTTGGACCGCAACTTGAGAACTTTACGCAAACAGTCGGAACGATCTGGGATGAGGATGGCAACGAAGTCGATGTTGCCAGACATCCGTTAATGATTGTCAAATTTCATATTGATCAACCAGTCCAAAAAAACGATATGATGCGTAAACAAATGTGATCGGTACTTGACCGGTTTCAAATAAAATAGTTGGTCTGAAATGAGTCGCCAGATCGTATGTTAAGATGACAGTGTTCGTACTTTTCTGGAAAAACGATGTTTGGTACAAATTCGGATAACTGGATAACAATAACGATGCAATATTCTGCTGAACAGTGTATAATGAAAATTGCTTAAATTTAATTAAAAAATGAATTAAATTAAAACTTATATTGTACAAATTATTCGTTTATTGGTATGATATTAAAATTGTATGAACATCCTAGAAATTAATTGGAAATTGGATGTATGTTGAAGTCGATGAGGTGAAGTTTTTGGCAACTGAAAAAGTATTTCCTATGACATTACAAGGAAAAGATAAACTGGAAAAAGAATTAGAACAATTGAAATCTGTTAAACGGAAAGAAGTTGTTGAGCGAATTAAAACCGCTCGTAGTTTTGGTGACTTATCGGAGAATTCGGAATATGATTCAGCTAAAGAAGAGCAAGCATTTGTTGAGGGAAGAATTACAACGATTGAGCATATGCTCAGAGGCAGCGTCATTATTGAGAATACTGGTAGTGATGGGATTGTTAGTTTAGGTAAGACGGTTTCTTTCAAAGAATTGCCTGATGGTGATGAAGAAAGTTATACAATTGTTGGCTCTGCAGAAGCAGATCCGTTTGAAGCCAAGATTTCTAACGACTCACCAATCGCTAGCAGCCTAATGGGCAAAAGAGAAGGCGACAAAGTGTCAATTCAAACGCCAGGTGGCGAAATTGCTGTTGTGATTGTGTCTATAAAGTAATTTAAATTAGAAACAAATTGAATAAGCGAAGGCGAGCCATTTGGTTCGTCTTTATTCGCTGTTAGTAGGTGTTTAGCGCGGCAATGCTTGAATGGAATTATTGTTTTTTACTTAGGTGACGATCAGTTGTTGTTTTCAGTGCGCTATGATAGGAACCATCAAAAGAAGTTGAGGGTGATCGTGTGAAAATAGGAATAATTGGTGCAATGAGTGAGGAAGTTGTCTTACTCCGTGCGAATATTGAAGGGGCGACTGTAGAAAGAATTGCCGGATGTGAATTTACAATTGGGAAAATGTCTGGTAAAGAGGTTGTGCTGTTGCAATCGGGAATTGGCAAAGTGAGTGCTGCCATGTCAACAGCTGTATTACTAGACAGATTTGGAGCTGACTGTATTATCAATGCGGGGTCCGCTGGTGGTTTTGCCAAAGGACTTGAAGTGGGTGACATTGTCCTCTCAACAGAGGTTGTTCATCATGATGTTGATGTCACAGCTTTTGGTTATGTTCATGGACAAGTTCCGCAGTACCCAGCGACTTTTCATGCAGATGAAAAGTTAGTTGCACTGGCATACAAGGAAGCACAGGGTCTGATAGGGATACGAGTGGCGAAAGGGTTAATAGCGACGGGTGATTCTTTTATCAATACGCCAGAACAGCGGCAAGTAATTGTTGAAAACTTTGAGGAAGTGTTAGCGAGTGAGATGGAAGCAGCTGCCATCGCGCAAGTTGCCCACCAGTTTCAGGTGCCATTTGTGATTATTCGGGCATTGTCCGATATTGCTGGCGAAGCATCGGGTATTTCATTTGAACAGTTTCTCGAACAGGCGGCAAAGAACTCTGCCGAATTAATTATGAAAATGGTTCGTGCTTTATAAGCATGACTAAGAGTGGGTACAACTAATTCCGGTTTACACAATGAGTAGCATGTGACAGGTACAGTGATTAAAAATGGACACCGTCCATTGATAAAAAATACCTGATAAAATGAGAACGATCAGTCAACCTTAAACAATAAAAACCTCTGATCATGCATATATACCTGAGCGCATGACCGGAGGTTTTTGTGTACAATAATTATCTTCTTGGGCCGAAACCATTTCCCCAGAAACACCAGAAGCCAAAGATAAAAAACAGGACAAACAAAATAATAAAGACTGCGAAAAATATACCAATGCCGCTACCAAAGCCACCGCCTAAACCGCCATAACCATAGCTTGGTGGGCAACAGCCATAGCCACCGCCAGCCCCTAAACCACCATAAGGATACATATTATACACCTACCTTTTAGCTACACTCTTTCGTGTTAAAGTATGAAATCATTTTCGATGTGCATGGGCGAATGACCATCTCGCGATTAATTTGTCCTCTTACCGAGCAACTTCGGCGAAAAAAGCATTACAAAAATTCAATCTTAGTTTACAATGTACAATATGAATATGATTGTAAAGAAGGAATGAATATGAACGAGCCTCGGATAGCGATGATCGGACTAGGGCGTATTGCTCAGAAAGCGTACCTACCGATTTTATCTGCCCAAACCTCTTGGCAGCTAGTTGGTGCCTTTACACCAAATCAAGATAAAAGAGGTACGCTCTGTGCAAAATATCGCATAAATGAATTTTCAAGCATTGCAGATGCCGCTAAACATGCAGATGCTGTTTTTGTACACTGCGCAACCAAAGCCCATTACCAAGTCGTGGCAGAGCTTCTTCAGCTTGGTAAGGATGTGTACGTCGATAAGCCACTTGCTGCTACAACAAGTGAAGCGGAAGAATTGGTCAATCTGAGCGTGCGCTATGGCAGAAAACTGATGGTTGGCTTCAATCGGCGGTTTGCGCCATATTACGTACAGCTGAAGGAACAATTAGAAAACGTGGCAGATATCAGAATTGAAAAGCATCGCATGAATAAAATTGGTCCAAATAATTTTGAATTCACACTTGGTGATGATTATTTGCATTTGATAGATACGGCTCGTTGGTTTGCAAACGGAGAACTTAAACACATTCACGGTGCCATTAACATCAACAACAATAGAGAACTTCACTTTATCAAGGATACATTTTCGGCGAAAAATTTCACGGTTACGACGTTTATGCATCGGAGTGCTGGGACCAATCGTGAGGAAATTTGCGCGACGACTGACCAGCAAACCATTACTGTGAAAAACCTTCATCAGATGGTGATTGAACGAGGGAACCAGATCATTCAGAGGATGCCTGAACCATGGGAGACCATGCTAAAGCAAAGAGGGTTTGAGGACTCTGTCGCACACTTTATTGATTGTGTGACCAATAATAAAAAGCCGATCATTGACGGATATGAGGCGTTACAGTCGCAGCAATTATTGCAGGGACTGATTGCGCGGATGGTTCATTTTTAATAGAGGTACTTTCACTAGTTGGCTGCGGTCAGAAGGAATTGACTGACGAAAATTTCGACCAGATAAATGCAGGGATGACGACTGATGAGACCGGGAAGGTGCTTGGTGAGCCGCAAGAGATTGTCTCTGACAACGAGAAAGCACTTTGTCGAAAGAATGAGAATGAAGACCTAGCAGATGCAATTGAGGTGTATCACGATTTTGGGGGATGAACGGAAGAGGCGCTTCATGAAGTCGGTGATAGGATTATCAATTCGGACAATCTAAGCTATTATCAATTTCAAGCTGATGAAGAGTATTATAAAAATATTTATTTCAATAACGACGATGTAGTATGGAGAACATTTTAGTTAAATAAAAAACACCAGAATTATTTTTGATCGACAATCGGATAATTTCGGTGAAAAAATAGTGTGAGGATAGTTTAACTGATGCTGGTTGTTTTAAGAATCGGCGTCAAAAGAAATTCCAGAAGTACCAATCAATATGTTGAAAGCGATCATGGAAATAAATATTATGGTGTAAAGAGGATGACGAAACCAGCAAAGCGCCAAACCTCTGAGAGCCTTGGCATCATTCGTTATACCGATGGTCGGGGTCTGAACCGAAACTACTCACGGAGCACGATTTTCAGGGGGTGTTCCACACTGAACAATTTTTGCCCTTGTTAGCTTGATTACAGAACTTCCTTTCATGAGGCTAACAATGGTAAAAAACTGCCTACCACTCTTTGTTTCCACACGAAATGGCGAAGAGCTAACATAATTTACTAGTCGCTTCAACGGAAACTACATGTAGTTTTGTTGAATGACATAAGTTGATTTTTTGGACCCTTTCTCTGAAAAGAAGGGGTCCAAAGTGTTTTTCATCTGTTTCTGTTTCAAACGATTAATTTTTAACTGCTTTGTGCGTCACGGTTGCAAGCAGTGAGCCAACGAGCGGTGCGATAATAAACACCCATAATTGGCTTAGCGCATCCCCACCGGCAAAAAGTGCAGGACCGATACTACGCGCTGGGTTTACTGATGTTCCTGTCAAGGTAATGCCCACAATGTGAACGAATACAAGTGTGAGTCCTATGACAATTCCAGCAACATTTGCTTTACTTGCATCAGAGGTTACACCAAGAATGGTAAAAATAAAGATAAAAGTTAGCATAATTTCTACAACGATTGCGCCAGATGCACCTAGATCACCAAAACTATTTGACCCTAGTGCGCCTGTTTTATCAATATCTACAATAGTAGAAACATATTTAAGCAATCCTGCGCCAATAATTGCGCCAATTACTTGTGCAACAACATAACCAATGAAGTCGGTTGTCGATAATTTTTTTGTTAGTAGCATTGCTAGTGATACTGCTGGGTTAATATGACATCCGGAAATATCTCCAATCACATAAGCCATTGCAACGATGGACAGTCCAAAGGCAAAGGCAATTGCCAAGACACCGCCTGTGGTGTCGGATCCTAGAAAGACGGCGCTTCCGCATCCCATAAACACTAAAACAGCAGTCCCAATACATTCTGCTAAATATTTCTTCATCATCTTCCCCCTAATCAATAATCATTTCCTTGAAAATAGTAGTCTGGTTCACCCAGATAGTCTGTGTAATTGCCATTCCTTGCCAATCAACAGAGCGTCTATCAGATTTATCTCATATCTATGGTTCTATCAGGTTTTGTAATAAATATACATCATAGATAGAGGTTCATGATAGAGGCAATAAAGTGATTGGAAAGAAAAGCCGTATATTTACCCGCGTGCTCACCTCCATAAATTAATAAAAGGCAAGAAACAATCATCTTTGCTTTTTATTTCATAATGATTATACACTCGGTAATTTCTTGATAGCAATATAAATTTTATTCTGGACACTTTTATTGCCATCCTTCATTTTTAAGGTATGAATGTAAGCTGTCAATTTTAACATATGATCAGGTTTATACACGGTCATTTATTTGAAAAAATGGATATATGACAATATGAATTTATTGTAAAAAGAACTCATTAAGCTAAACTCTGATACTCAATATATCAGTGAGGTGTTAAATGAATGTGAATCGAGGTTCAACCCCTTTCATAAGGGTCATTATTTTTCTGGCCCGAACTAGTGTGATTGCTTTGTGTATACCTCTAGTCCTCCCCATGGCGAATTTCGCAGCAGCATTGTACCCAAATGTTGCCCCGATAAAATATTTCGTTTTCATCGTGATGTATGGAGCAGCTCTGCCTTTTTACTTCGCGCTCTATCAGGCTTTAAATCTTTTGCGGTACATTGATGAACGGACAGCGTTTTCGGAATTATCTGTAAGGGCGCTAAAGAATATAAAGTACTGTGCGATTACAATCAGTAGCTTGTATGTATTAGGTGGGCCGTTATTTCGTTTGATAGCAAACAAAATAGATCCCCCTCTTGGAATGGTGGGATTCGTCATCTTTTTTGCTTCGCTGGTGATCGCCCTTTTTTCTGCTATTCTCCAGCGGCTTCTTCAAGAAGTGATTAACATTAAGTAAGAAAATGATTTGACGGTCTGAGGTGGTGGATGCGACAATTGTTATTCATCTTGTTGTGAAATTGGTAAAGCGAAAATGAGTGTAACGGCATTTTCGGAGAGTGTTGGAATCACTATAGTGAATCTATTGATTTTGGCAAGGGGAAGTAAACGCGGTCCTATTGCTATCTAGATGGCGATATGTAAAAATTCAGATTGACTGCCATGGATATTTTGGCGTACAAAATTGGCGAAGACATGCAATTAAAACAGACCACTATTTAACAGGTACGATAACAGAACAGAGGCTAGAACATGCGCTAGCTAAACAAAACACCATCAATGGTTCATATTGATGGTGTTTCTAATTAAATTAGAAGAAGTTCGGCAATCAGCACTAATTTTCTGAGAAGTTAAGGGGAGATTCTGCAATAACCTGAGTGCTTTCAATTGTTATTTTCCCTTCTGCTTTTTGCGTAGCTCTTTTTCATGACGATAAAATTCATGAAACATCTTCATTAAAGCGCGTTTCTCAATGCGGGAAACGTAGCTACGTGAGATGCCCAACTCCTTAGCGATTTCACGCTGTGTTTTCTCCTTTTTAATGCCTAATCCAAAGCGGTTCACAATCACTTCCTTTTCACGGTCATCGAGAATATCAATGTATTGCCTTACCTTTTCGAGTTCTGAATTTAACTGAATCATTTCGACAACATCCTCTGTTTCAGCAACGAGGATATCAATTAAATTGATTGAATTCCCTTCCTTATCATGACCGATTGGGTCGTGTAGTGAGATGTCTTTCTTGGTTTTCTTGGCGCTTCGTAGCACCATTAGAATCTCATTTGCTATCCTCTCGCTTCGGCTCATGGTTTTCACTGGCTTTTAACTGTGAATCAGCAACTGGAATACCATTATGGATCCCTGTTGTTTCCTTGTCGCTGCCGAAGAGATAGATATGTACATTTTCGCCATCCCAAACAACCTTTTTAATGAATGTCCTTAAAGCTGTTCGTTTTTGTTCAACAGTCATTGTGTCAAATGAGTGTGAGAAAGACAGGAGCATGTCCTTAAGAATGTCAAAGTCAGAATCGGATAGTACATGATTCTCTGTGACCTTTCTCCATTCATCTATGTTTTTTTGTAATGAAATCTTCTTATCATGAAGTTCTTCAATTTTTTGATTTATATATTCGAAGGTAACCGTTTTTTCTGATTTGGCTAATTGTGAGATAAGATTAGATATTTGTTTTTCGTTCTCTTCAAACTCCTTTTGAAGAGATTCTAGTTTGTTTTCGTTTCCATCATTATTTCCATTAATTGTTTTCTTTGCTTTTTCAAGCAGTTGTACAAATTCAGAACTATCCTCTGATAATTGTTTAATATGCTCACAAACCATCTGGTCGAGTATATTACCATTTGGTCTTTTCATTTTGCAGTCTTGGCTTTTTGTTTTTTCTTTTGTTTCACAAAGGTAGTCATACATTCGTTCGTTCTTTTTATTGAATCGACTGTTCATCTTCGGACGCATGTAACTGCCACAATTTCCACAGTATATGAGTCCAGACAGTAATGCCACATTGCTTTTAGGTTTGTGGAATGACTTAGATTTGTTTTGGTGAAGTAATTGCTGTACTTTAACCCACTCAGCACCAGAAACCATTCCAGTGTGTTTTCCAACTGAAATAATCCATTCAGTCATTTCGTTTAGCTCGTTGCTTTTTCCGTATACTTGTGATGTTTTGTTATAGGCCATAACGCCATACTTACCATTAAATTGAGATTTTTCAGCATATATGTTTACCTCATTTTTTTCGAAGTATTGCCAAGCGTTTTCATCAGCAATCATATAAACTGGGTTCGATAAAATTCCTTTAATTGCAAAGCGTGAAAAGTTTGTTCCGTTTTTTGTTTGAATATGATTTTGTCTTAGATAAGTTTCAACTTTTGTAAGAGAATTAAGCTCTGCAAATTTTGTGAAAATATCTTTGACTAACTTGGCTTCTTCTTTGATGATACCTAATTTGAAAGCAGTTCTTACTTTTCCATCATGAGTAATACTATTATCTATCTGAGTACTCATATACCCAGTAGGTGTCACTCCACCAAGCCATCTTCCTGATTTAGCTAACTCATGCATATTATCACGGATACGTTCAGCAATTGTTTCTCGTTCGAATTGGGAAAATACAGATATCATCATCATCATGGCTCTACCGCCTGCTGATGAGGTATCAAAACTATCACGGTAGGAAGCAAAGGCTACATTGTAGTTTTCTAGTTCTTGAATGAGATCGGCAAAGTCTCCCACATTACGGCTAATTCGATCAAGTCGATAACAAACGACTTCTTGAATGTGATTCGCTTTGATCTCAGTCATCATTTTTTGGAATTCAGGCCGTTTTGTGTGTCCGCCAGAGAATCCTTCGTCTTCAAACACAATTATGTCAGCTTCTGTTGAGTCAGGTCGATGGAACTTTATATATTGACGGCACATTTCAACTTGATTTTCTATGCTCTCGCCTTTGCCTGTGAATTTCGACTTTCTTGAGTAGATGGCAATTTTTCTATTGTTTGAGGGTTTTACCATTTTGTCATATCCTCCGTGACTATGTGTTGTATTGTTATATATATATATCTTTATGGCTCGTGTTGGATAAAAAATAAAAACCCAAGCGATTAACTTTTATTATAAGTTGTGGTCTTTAAAATTGCAATCTGTCAAATCAAATAGTTGAATTTGAGATGGAGGAAGCATTGGATAACCCTTTATTCATACGGTTTACAAGTGGTTTTGTAGTTGGAATGACGGTTTGTTCATAATTTGTCCATATAGTTTCATTTCATATATTGCTTATACTTTTGCGTTGCATCAGCTTCAATCTTTTTAGTCACATGCAAATAAGTATCCGCAATCGTTTTAACAGATGCGTGTCCGAGTCTTTCGGATACGCATTTTAAATTTGTGCCAGATTCAAGCAAGTGTACTGCGTGCGAATGTCTTAAAGCATGAGGTGAAAGAATCGGCACACCTGCACGTTTACAGTTTACTTTGAAATAATTCCTTACTACATTTGTTCTTAGCCATCTACAATCATGTTGATAAAAAACGAGGTTATCTATAGACTGCTTCAAAAATTGATATTTTTAAAGGATTAAAAGGGTCTTGGGATTATAACTTGTCAACTCTTAAATATTTTGTCTTAATAAGCTCGCATGTATCCTTAACCACAGAAAATTACATTTACTGTTATCAGGTTCTTGTTTACGTTGACAAGAACCTAATGTTATCTCTTTTTCATTTGGGTTGTATCTGTAAAATAGTTAAACCATAACCTCCAAATATTTTTTAAAATGGATTATTTAGCTGTGTTATAATATGTTAAAAAGGTGGTGCACATATGAACTATGATATGGAAATAAGTTCACTAAAAGCTGATGTAAGAGGCAATCAAGAGAAAATAGATGAACTAGAAAGTGCCAAGAGAAGGCTTGAGCCTATTATAAATCATGCCGGTAATCTGATTAATTATATCCCACAAATACAATATCAAGAATGGCGTGGTGTCACGGTTACATATGCTGAACCTGAACTCGATGCACTGACAGACTTACTTAAGCAACGAGTACAACAATTAGAAGACACATATGAAGAGATAAGACAAATGATTAGAAGACTAGAGGATTCTGTAGATGACGATTCCTCTTTGATCAGGAAGTATGAATATCAAAAGGAAGAGGATGAAAAATATGATTAAACTAGATCAATCTCGGCTAGAGGGCAATGTCTCCAGTTTTGCACAAGTTTTTTCGAGAGTGAGAGATGAAGTTGGTATCATTGATTTTGAGGAAAACCAGCTCAAATCTACGACTGAACTAGCGACAGTAAGCCGAACTATACTGGATTTAACTTTTCTAATCAATGAAGTAAATGACCAAGCTAGGGATAATATTGAAACAAGCATTGCCGAACTAGAGAAAGCTGATCAAGCTCTTTCTAAAGGAAAGGAATGACTACTCGTGAGAATTGATGTCAAAGAGTTAAATGACAAGGTTGTGAAATCGTCATCCAGATTGATAAATGTACAATTACAAGTTGAAGAAGAAATGAATGAGGTCAATAAGTTTATCAATGAAACTACTGAAAGCTTCAAAGGCAGTGCTGCCGATGCAACACGTGGTTTCTTAGAAGAAGTGATAAGCCCGATTCAAAAACAAGAATATGAAATAAACGACCAGCTGCTGAATAAGATGACTGAGCAATCTACTGAGGCCAATGAGTTATTTGGTGACGAGGGTGTTATTCATGAAGATTATATTCGAGATGAAATTTTGCGTCCGTTGGATGACCTTACAGCCGAGGTCGTGGACAACTTGCAAGAGGCGAATCAGGTTATTTCATCCATTGCAGAT
>JAVBKF010000173.1:0-2520 GCA_031554215.1 Caryophanales bacterium | reverse complement strand
GGATACATCTATGAAACAATTCATACATCTGCAGCGCGGACTCATGCGCTGTATTGTGCTATGTGCACTGTCTGCATTATTCTTTGCGGGATTTTCTTCCCCCGCATTTTCACAAGCAAAAATTTCAACATCTACCAAACCATTTCCCGGTGCACCTTTGAAAGGAGCAGCGCTGGAAATTGAAAGTGGTACTGGTGGATTACGTTTACCACAGTTAAGCACATTTGCACGTGATGGAATAGTTACGATCGATTCCAATGAAGTGATGAAAGATGCGTACAAAGGGTTGATAATATTCAATACTTCGATAGATAGTCTTCAGTTTTTTAGTAAGAATCGTGGCTGGGTTACGTTGCAGATGAATATGCCAGCGCCAGCACCTGCATTACCGTGCGGGCAGCCAGGGGATGTTAATTTGAATGGAGTAAGATCGGTGCTTAGTTCACTTACAGATACAAGAGATGGAAAGCTATATGCTACAAGGGTTATAACGTATGCGGGTGAGACTAAGGAGTGGATGATCCAGAATTTGGCGTACACAAATGGTTCTACAATTGGTAGATGGAGGAATGCAGCTACTATTGTGGCGGCGGGTGACTCTGCTACCACAGCTTCTACGTCCGGACGATATTATACATGGTATGAGGCAATGGGTGGTACTGCAACCACCTGTACTGGTTGTAGTGATACTACAGGCGCTAATGGTAATAATGTAACTGCAGCAAATAATGGCTTTGGTATATGTCCAACGGGGTGGAAGATTCCTTCCAGTTATGACTTTTCATGGCTTGTTAATGCACATCTAAAGGCTAATGGAGAGGTAGATAATTCAGCCGTCGGAACATCACAAGGTACCGCAGGTAAACTTATGAAGTCCCCCGATTGTGGAGGCTGGAATGCAGGTGTTACTGGCATTAATATACTTGGCTGGAATGGTGTTGGATCAGGATATTATTTTAGTAGCTGGGTTAGTATTGGTGCAGAGGGTGACCATTGGTCTTCTACTGAGAGTAGTAGTGCAAATGCTTATTATGGTTATCAGCAAAATTCAAATGCAGCATTTGGATGGGCTAGTAATTACAACAAAAATGGTTGCTTATCTAATGTACGTTGTGTTAAAGACCGCGCGCCATCGGCTCCTTTACCTTGCCAGCAACCTGCTGATGATATTACGGTTAATACAGTAAGGTCACTTAGAGGATCGTTGGTTGATAGCAGAGATGGTAAGGTGTATGCTACCAGAGCTATCACATATAAAGATATTACAGGTAAGGAAATAACAAGAGAGTGGATGGTTCAGAATTTAGCATATACTGGTAATAATACAGTTGGCAGATGGTGGAATGCTGCAAACTCTGCTGCTGCTAGTGATCAGACTATTAATGATAAGTATGGTAGGTATTATACATGGTATGAGGCGTTGGGTGGTTCTGAAGCACTGTGTGTTGGCTGTTCAGGAATTAGCGGACTGTATAACAATAATCCTACTGCAGCTAATAATGGATATGGTGTGTGTCCTGCAGGTTGGAAATTACCTGTTGCTACAGACTGGCAGTGGTTGCAAAATGCTCATATGAAAGCTGCCACTAATGGCGATGATAATATTTTAATAAATGCATCAGGAAAGGTTGGCACATATATGAAGTCTGCAGACTGTGGCGGATGGAATGTGGGTACTACAGGTACAAATAATTTAGGTTGGAATGGTCTGGCTGCCGGTTGGAGCTCTAATAGTGGTTCTACCTGGACGCTTCAGGGAAGCAGAGGATATTGGTGGAGTGGATCAGAAGGCTCAAACGCGAATAATGCCATTAGCCCTATATTGAATTATAATGATTCAATTCTCTTGAGTAGTAATACAGAGGGCAAGAGTAGTTCATTGATCAGTGTCCGCTGCGTTAAAGCTCTTCCTCCATCAGCACCATTACCTTGTACTCAGCCATTGGATGATGCACAACTTAATGGAGTACGCTCAGAGAAAGGAACATTAGTAGATCAAAGAGACGGTAAAATATATGCCACACGAGCTATTACATACAATGGAGTTAAGAAAGAATGGATGGTTCAGAATCTTGCCTATAGTGCTAATAAAACAGTAGGTAGGTGGTACAATGCCGCTGATGCTGCGAGTGTTGGTGACTCTGTTACTATTGCAGGTAAATATGGTCGTCACTATACATGGGATGAAGCTATGGGTGGTACTGCAACAGCATGTGCTGGTTGTACAAATATTGTAGGCAAAGATGGCAACAACCCTGTTGCTGCTAATAGTGGATTTGGTATATGTCCTACGGGTTGGAAAGTTCCAACAGGTTCAGACTGGGCATGGCTTGGCAATGCACACTTAAAAGCAGTTGGAGCTACAGATACTGTATCTGCTAATAGAGATTATTTATCTGTCGGTCAGTTAATGAAGACGGCGGATTGTGGCGGTTGGACTGGTACAACTACGCAAGGTGCTAATATCTTAGGCTGGAATGGTTATCCTGACGGTTATTTCTTTGGATCATGGACGGTTGG
>JAVBKF010000158.1:0-3368 GCA_031554215.1 Caryophanales bacterium | reverse complement strand
TTCTGGAGCATGTAGTACGGGATGTTCGCGCTGTTCGGGTCGCCCTTGATCATCAGGGGCTCGGCCAGGCGGAGCATCAGCCACACCAGCGATCCGCCCTTCAGCGATCCGCCCGTCTCGTACATCACGTCGGACTTGGGGCCGCCCTGGAGTGCTTCGGCGACGTCCCACAGTTCGTTGTTCGTGACGGGGGCGAACGACTCATTGTTCACCGACAGGTGGGCGCCGTTGTCGGACCGGCGGTACTCGACCTTGTTCGGGATGACCTCGAACGCGGTGGACAGGGACCCGTCGTCGCCGATGACCGGCGTCGCGCGGTATATCGGCTCGGCGATGGGCTCCCAGTCGTGGACCAGTTTCTGAGCCTGCTCGCGGCTGGGGTAGTCCTCCAGCACGTGTCCGAGGTTGTGCCAGGCGGGGATGCGTGTGGTGAAGATGGAATCGGATGAGGTGATGCCGTGTGACATGGGGTGGGTTCCTTTCTCGGGCTTACACCTCAATCCTAACTCACGTTACCTCGTAAACCTAATCGGGGTTATCCCTACCGGGGGCGTCGGTTGGCGGGCTTGCCCAGCCGCCGCCGCACCTCGGCGACATACCCCGGCGCGTAGTGCAGGAGCCCGGCGATGTCGGCATCGCACCAGCCCGCGTCGACCAGGTGCCCGACCGGGTTGGACCGCGGCTCATCCCGGTTCCGGTGGTAGCGGGCGATGGCCTGCAACTCCAGTGCCAGCACCTCCGGCAGGGGCAGTCCCATCCGATCCGCGTGCGCATCCAGCAGGCGGCCGACCTCATCCGGGACCTCCACGAGCATCAGCGGCGCAACCAGTCCCGGATGTCGTGCCACAGCGACTGGAGGTGCGTGATCGCGGAGGTGAACCCCGCCGCCACCGGCTTCAGCCGCTCCCCCAGCCACGCCCTCACGGTTCGACCTTCTCCAGGCGTTCCCGCCACGAGTCATCGACCGGCTTCAGACCGGCGACCTGGAACGCGGCATGCCGCGCCGACAGGCGGACAGTGTCGTAGTCGGCCCCGGCGGCTCGGGCCGCCGCCGTCGCGTCCCGTGCGGCGCGGACGGCGGCGTCGTAGAACGCGGGCTTGGCGTAGCCCGGGTCATTCCGATCCCGCGTGATGCTCACACGGTGAGGGTAACCCGTGTTCGACTGTAGGTCTAGACCCTACTTTTCGGTGAACGGGACCGGGTCGTACAGGAACCCGCACTGTCCATCTCGGACGAGATAGCCGACCGATTCGAGTTCGACCAGGTACCCCTCGATGACCTCGGCGTTCTCCCACGCATCCGTGCGCACCAGCCGATCCACACTCATCTCGCCCTCCGGCGGGGTGTCGATCAGTTCGGCCAGGACGCCACGGGCTCCGAACGACAACCGCTGGTCCCGCGCCCACTCGGCGGGCATGACCGGCGAGTTCATCGGGTTCAGCGCATCCACGACACGCATCCCGCCACCCCATCGCTAACGTGCGTTAGCCGACGCGCCGGTTTCGCGCATCCCGTGTTCCAGGCAGTAGCCGGATTCCTCGTACCGGCACCGGGCGCCGTGGCCGCCGGTGTCGACGTCGGCCTCGGCCAGCATGGCGTTCCAGGTGGCGTCATCGGTCGGGGGGATTCCGGCGGCGGCGAGGAGGTCGTCGATGTCGGCGCGGCGGTAGCCGTCGCCGTTCTGGGCGGCGGCCTGGATGCCGCACCAGCGGCGGATCAGGTCTTGCGCTTCACCCCAGGACAATCGCTGGAGGTAGCCCAGGAACGTCGGCGCGGCGTGCGCCTGCCCGGCGATGACCATGGCGTCCATGACGAGTTTCGCCCTCGCCGGGGTGAGCCGGAACGGCCCGGACTTATCCACAGGCAGATCGTCCTCGCCGACGTCGTCGGCGTTACGGAAGTTACGTGATGTCTTAGGAGAGGAAGATGTGGCGATTTCGCCACTTCGATGTGGCGATTCCGCCACATCAGTGTTTTCGCGATGTGGCGATATCGCCACATCAGTCGGGAGTAGGGAACGCGCCTCCTCGGCGGTGCGCAGACGGTAGGAGTAGGAGTGGTCGGATGCGCCGCCCAGATGGTGCTTCTCGCGGACCACGGCATCCTTCTCGATCAGCGTCTTCAGCGCCCGTCGAACCTGGTCGGCCGACATGCCCGTCTCGGCACCCAGGTCCTCGGCAGTCGCTTCCCACCAGTGGTGATCCCCGTGCTGGTGGAGGAGTCGCCATCCGCCCTCGAACCGGTATGCGAGTCGACTCAGCAGGATCGCGGCGTTCGGCCCGATCAGCCGGATGGCGTCGACGGGCACCTGGATGAAGTCGTTGTGTCGGGGCAGGGACTCCAGCGTCTCGACCGTTGCCAGGTCCATCAGGTCGTCCTGGGCAGAAGTTCAGACACGCCAAAGAAAGTGTTCACGAAATGGTTCCTATCCACGGTTAGCGCACCGTAGGATGGTCCTACGGCTGTCTCGACAACACCGACTATATGCCCGGCTCCCGGACCATTCCGGTTGAGCCGGGCATATAACTTTGGGCGTGTCGCCGCCCTCCAGCCCGGTGGGCGTGCATACGGCCCCGCCTTGGCATCGGCGTAGGGGTGACCCCTGTCGACGCGTGTACGGGGCGCACAGCGCCGCTCACCACTCGGCGGGGCGGGTCGCCACCGTGTGCTCGGTGATCCCCCCGTCGACGGTGAGCAGGAGCGGGCCACGCCAGGTGAGGATCGGCGTGACTTCCGGGTCGGCCCACGACGGGACGATGAATCCGGCGGCGCGTGCGGCGGCGACGTTCATGTGGACGTCGTGGTGGCACGGACCGCACAGGGTGATGCCGTTTTCGATCGTGCCCATGCCGCCCTGTGAGCGGAGTTTCCGGTGGTGCAGGTGGGCGCCCTCGGGCAGGTAGCGGCCGCATCTCGGCCGCGCGCATCGGTGCATATCCCTCGTGAGGATGTCCCCTCGAACCTGGAGGGGGAAGTCCGATGCCGTCATGGTGACTATAGGTTCTCCCCCTATAGTCACCGGCGTCAAGTCGGGTTTCGCGACACGCCGGGATAGGCCGCTTCGACCCGGATGTCTTCGAGCGCGACGGCCCAGATTCCCGGCTTCGTCCCGCGCACCGACTCCAGGCGGCGGGCACCGGCGAGGTACCCGGTGAAGTTCGGGTCACGCTTCAGGTCGTCCCACCGGATCAGGCGGTGCTCATCCTCGGGAACGACCTTGTACCGGCGGTCCATCCGGTCGCACTCCAGCGTCACCGCGGACAGGCCCAGGTGCTGGCGGGTGGCGGACCCGGACAGGGTGAACCAGACCAGCGGCAGGCTGGCGAGGATCGGCTGGCGGCGGGGGCGCAGGATCAGGGTCCGGTCG
>JAVBKF010000043.1:0-2635 GCA_031554215.1 Caryophanales bacterium | reverse complement strand
CTGTTACGGATACAATTACATTTGTGTCATCGCACGTAATGCGTCTAAGAGGAAGCTTCTTCTTCAAGAGCTTTTCAAGCTTAGGCCGTAGAAACAATGACCAGTAATACTTAGGCGCTAACACTAAGTTCTGTTCGGTATCTTTGGACATGAGCTTGTTGTTGAATATCACCTTCCACTCGATCGAGTAATGGAGGCAGCAGGGTGGATCCTCGTCATATACCTCGTCCTCGTTCCATTCGTTTAGATCAAGTAACTCTAGTTTATTTGGGTGCGCCTGTACCTCGTGCATTTCATCTATTTCGCATGGCATGACACCCGGCAAAGCAGTATCATGCCCAGATGGCTCGTGCTGTGAGTATGTTACACTTGTGTTTTCTATATCCGCGTCACCTGGAACCTGAGACGGGTCTGGTAGGTCTAACGATCTGGCTACATTGAACGGTGAGGGTTCTGGGGATCGGTACAGTGTCTGTGCACGCTAGGCACGGCGTCGGGCTAGGCATGATTTCCGCGCGCACCACCTATTCTATACATGAGGCTCGCGAGCTCTACACAAACAATATTATCACGAGATATTTTGGTGGAGTACTCTATAGATATACGCGATAAATTGTTCCTATATATACCTAGCTGGCCGAGTAATCTTGCGCCCGCGAGAGTTGATAATAGGCGCAGGAGCTGCCGGAGCCACATCAGACGACTCTCCAGCTCCACCACCCTCAGCACGACGCACACGCTTCTGCCGCCTAGCAGCATACTCTGAAGCGGCTCTCTTACCTTTTTGGGATAATTGTAGAGCTTTTTGTGAGTTGCTCTTCTGTTTCTGGTGCTGCTTTTCAAGTGCGCGCGCAGCTGCCTTTTCAGCCTTCTGAGCCTTCTCTCTCTTGCGCACTACCTGAGCTGCCTTACGCGCAATACGCTTCTCTTCTGCGAGCTTTTCTTTGAGCAGCTTATTGTTATATTGAAGCTGCTTTTTATTAGCTTTTCTAAGCTCCTTTTTATGAGCAAGGCGTTGATTTTCTACTTGTTGTTTCTCTGCCTCCTTCCGGGCACGAGGGGACCAGAACATAGCACCTCCATTGCCTTTCTGTAGAGGTAGGACTTGGCGCTTCTTTGTACGCTTTTTTTGAGTCTCTAGAGCTTCCTCTATATTAGATATCTTGTGGTGTAGTAGTTCATTTTGTGCTGTAATATGGTGGAGACTTCTGATGATTTTGCGCGTATCCTTGGAGTCAACATCTATAGCAGATCTCCTAGCCAGCGTCTCTAATTTTATAAAATTGCTTCCTGAGTACACTGAGCTTGATGATGCTATTGATGTAGGGCTTTTTCTTAGTGCTGGCCTAAATCTATCGAGTACCTTATCCGGATTTGGTGGAGATATGCCAGTAGCTTTAAAAGCGCTTAGTACCAATTTCTCTTAAAAAGTAGCTACCTAGGCAGCCCAGAATAGGTTGAAGAACTAAGCCTTATTAATTAGTACCCATCCAGCTAACGTATGAAGTTGTTTTGTAAGCTCTTAACTATAGTTTGAGGCTAGTGGACTGAAGCAGCATACATCTAGTGGCTGGAGCGTATAGGTTAAATGAGGAGGTAGAATACAGAGTAGAATCTTGTTGTTAATACAGTACTTAGTAAACTAAGGAGTTACATGGCTGCCGTGCCTGTTAATAATAAGTAGTCGCTATTTACGGCGCGCCTTCTGCTTTGTATAGCAATTAAAAACTTGTTGTAGCTATGCAAGCCCTAGCTTATTGTTTGTCTAGCCTGATAAGGAAGTTGCAAAATAAGCTGTATGGACGCCAGGTTTGATATCCTTAACCTAGCTAGTTTATACGTCGCCTGTAGCAGCTGGATAGATAAGAGCTGGCGGTAGTGAGCTCCCGTCAGCGCAGATAGTTGCCAATATTGTTATCTAATCCTAAGATCTATCTTGAAGAGCTGCTGTAACAGTCTTACGCTTATAGCTCTATTTATTAAAGATTCTTTTTGACTTTCTTATCACACTAATAGCGAACCCTTTTTCATCTATATTATAGGTATTCTTAGGCTCTATGTCGTACTTATTAATTTTCCCATTAAGAGCTTTAAAATATAAGCTGTAGGAGTTATAGGAATCAGCTTTGTGTTGTTTACTATCTATGGCAGGTGCCCAGCGCGAAATCAGTGCCTCTTGGTTACGCGCCAAAAAACGCGTAACCCAGGCCTCAGAAACTTCTTTTTTAGCTAGAATTGACGCGTATGTTTGTACCATTGCTCTTGTAGGCGATAGGCGTTGCTCTGTAAGGTCTTGTATATATTTTACAAGCTCAGATTCCTGTTTTAGGTGGAGTGCTGATAGGTTGATATATTTGTCGCGTTGTGAACGCGTAACGCCGCGGTGGCGTTTAGATAATCCTAAAGCCCTAACACCATATTTTTTTTGCATACTGCGCGTATACAATTTTTTTGCCTAGCTCTTTCCTTTCGATAGCTTCAAGCGCAGCCTCCATTGTATTTGTGGTTGTTGAGAAATTGTAGTTCAAAAAAAAGTGCGTGATTTTGGGAAATCGATCCTGAGCCGAAACCGCGCCTGAGGTGCACGGACACTGTAGCCATGATGCTGTAATACAGGTATATGTACTATTCTACA
>JAVBKF010000143.1:0-2738 GCA_031554215.1 Caryophanales bacterium | reverse complement strand
GCTGTGAATCCGTCTTATTGTTCCAACACTGTACTTTTCAGCAAGCTCATTAATCCATACTTGGTATTCTTTACGGGTAATGTCCTTCAGTTTGAGCATGGTTTCCGTTTGTTCTTGGTTCAACTTATTTTGGTTTTTTACCCATGGAAACCTTGTTTTTTTCAGAAGTGGTTCCTGCTTTTGCTCAGGGCCGCCTTCCATGATCAACTGCCTCATTTAGCAACTTCATCACATGAAATTTATCAAATGGTATTGCCGTATTTGGAAATGTACCTGTTATTCCTTTGATAAACGCTGGCGACATATCACTACAGACTTCCGTTATGCTTTCATTAGAGATGTCTTTTTGCTCAAGGAGAATAGAAAAAGCATTTAGAACCGTAGAATCTTTTCCTGGTGTGACAAACATGACCTTCTTTGCCTCCGCGTCAACGAATCGGGACACATACTTATGTCCTCGGCGACTTGATGTTTCATCAATCGCTATTCGCGGCGCTCCTGTAAAATCCATGTTTTCCACTGTCCGTTCTACGTAGTAATGGAATATCCGCCACAACCTTGTGTCATGTTCTCCTACGCTTCTCGCTACTGCAGATAACAGGCATTTCTTTCATGAGTTCCATCACATCTGAATCAAATTTCCATGTGAAACTCGCATGTTGTCGTGACCATTCGACCCTGATGCTTCTGATCTTTTTCAGTTTTCGCATTTGATTTGTTGATGTCTTGCATGTATATACGTGTGATATTCCCAAGAGTTTAGATGTCTCTATGTTACATTGTCATTTTTTACATCATGTATTCGATTTTCGGCATTCCCACAATTCGGGCATTCAAATTTTGTCCCTCTTTTGAAGTACACATAGATGTCTAATATCTTTTCTTCTTGATTTAATTCGTATTCTAATACGTACCACGGATCCTTTATTTCAGTCCTGATTCGAATACTTTGTACTCTTTTTGTAGCGCCATTTCTCTTACTCACTATTCTGGTTTTTCTTCCTGTATGGGCGTTTCCACCATTCTTTAATCAAATATTGTTTAGCGAAGAGGCAATTTATAAAAATTGGTTTTATGTGTTCACTATTTTGCTATTTTCGTGGTAGAGTGGTAGAATAAAAGATAAAACCTATCACTATATATTTAAACGGGTCGAAAATATAGATTGTAATTTTTTATTGTAAAAACAGATTATTAATGATGGAATTAGCACTTTTAACCGTAGTTGGGTTCATCGAATAAGGAGGAAATTAAGAAATTGAAAATGAATAAGAGATGGTCAAAAGCAGCGGCTTTGTTTCTCAATCGAGCTGTGCTGCTGTTCTTTGTATTTTATACGATTGTAACGCCAATTCACTTTGAAAAGACTGAGGAGGTGGATGCTAGTCAGGTAGAGCCGAAGCCGAAAGTCATACAAAATCCTGGTTTTGAGCCCTCGGGAGCAACTGGGCAAGCAGGTTTAACAAAACTGTATAATGTAGGAAATGTACCTGGTTGGAGTACCACTGGCTCAAAGATCCCGCTTCTAAGGAAAGGAAGCTCAACGCAAATCAGCTATCCAGCAGTGGGTTCTTCCCCTGCTGTTAATGCTACTGTTAGCACATTGGGACCTAATGGGTCGGACGCTAGTTACGCGCTAGACCTTCCTAAGAATTCCTCTTATATCTATCAAGATATTGCCACAGTTCCGGGGTCTACACTAAAGTGGTCAGGAGATTTCTTTGGTTATCCGAAATATCGTGACGATGGTTTTGCTGATGTTTTATTTGGTACGCCCTCATCTGTAGCATCAGTGAAGAGGTGCAGCTTATCAGGGAAGAAATGGGAGCAATATAGTGGTTCATATGTTGTACCTGCTGGGCAAACAGTAACAAGGGTCGGGCTACGGTCTATTACTAATAGTGATCTATATTTATACGTTGATAATTTTAAAATCACAATACCACCGGTTGCGACTGCAGAACCGAAAACAGTGAATGTAGGCGCAACAGTCGCTGCAGCTTCGTTAGTAAAAGATGTATCTGATCCAGATAACATGGGTTCTGATCCAGTGCCAACGGTTACGTTTCCAAATGGAGCACCCAATACAACAACAGAAGGTACATTTGATGTTATCGTTCGGGTGACAGATAATGAAGGCGATTACATTGATGTGACAGTAAAATTGACTGTCAAAGCAACAACCGCTACTATTACAGAAAAGTACGTTGATGAAGCAAATGCTTCAATCGGGGCGGATACTTCCAAAGTGAAGAATTTAGGTGAAACTTACACAGGCACACCTCTACCAATTGAAGATTACATCTATCTGGGCTACAAACTAGATGCGGATTCAGCTTTAAAAACAGGGAATCCAACATTAACTAATATTCAAGCCGCACACACGGTTCAATTTGTGTATGGAAAAGACGCGAATCAAAATGGAATTGTTGACAGTAAAGAAATAATCGTAACAGAAAAATATGTCGATCGAACTGGTACTGCAATTGGTAAAGCAAATACCACAAAAGTTATAGACAAAAATAGTCCGGCAGGGTACAGCAGACCTGTAGCTGATTTGCCGGATGTTGACGGCTATTTATACCTAGGTTATAAGCTGTCTGGGGAAACAGATGCTGTGGCACTACACACTGGGGACCCAGCTACAATTGCAGGACCCATTGTTGCAAACACGGATATCCGATTTGTCTATGGAGAGGATAACAACAACAATAATCAAGAAGATGCCCCTATTATAG
>JAVBKF010000019.1:0-2596 GCA_031554215.1 Caryophanales bacterium | reverse complement strand
TCAAGCTAATGACTGGAAAGCAAAATGGATTGAACCGGGATATGTGGAAAATGACGCGCAGCGCGAAAGTCCGCTATTTAGAAAAGAGTTTACCATTGCAAAAAAAATAGCATCTGCTACAATGTTTGTTACATCGCACGGCTTATATGAAGCTGCTGCAAACGGGAAAAAGATAGGTGATGCATTTTTAACGCCTGGATGGACAAGCTATAACAAACGCCTGCAATATCAGGCATATGACATTACACAAATGCTTGTTCAAGGTAAGAATGCTATTGGCGTTACATTGGGCAGTGGCTGGTATAGAGGGTATCTTGTATGGGCAGATCGTCATAATTATTTTGGTGACAAACTAGGCTTGCTATTGCAAATTAACATTACTTATACTGATGGAACTTCGGAAATTGTAATATCTGATAACTCATGGAAATCTTCTACTGGTAGTATTGTATATTCAGAAATTTATCATGGTGAAACTATAGACGCTACTAAAGAAAAAAATGGATGGAAAGCTGCAAATTATAATGACAATAACTGGAGCAATGTTAAAGTTGCCGATTATGGTACATCTAATTTAGTGGCTACGGTAAACGAACCAGTAAGACAACATGAAACATTTAAACCTGTGAAGATATTTACTACACCAAAAGGCGAACAGGTTATTGATTTTGGACAAAACTTGGTTGGATGGGTGCAGTTACATGTAAAAGGAAAAGCGGGTGATAAAATAATATTGCATCATGCAGAAATATTAGATAAAGCCGGCAACTTCTATACAGATAATTTACGACATGCCAAACAACAGAATACTTACATCCTGAAAGGTGGTGATGAGGAATTGTTTGAACCTCACTTTACATTTCAGGGATTCCGTTATGTAAAAGTAGAAGGCTATCCCGGCACTCTTGTACCAGAAAATTTCACAGCTGTTGCTTTATACTCAGACATGAAGCCAACAGGTAGCTTTACGTGTTCTGATACTTTGATAAACCAATTACAACACAACATACAATGGGGACAGAAAGGCAATTTTGTTGACGTGCCAACGGATTGTCCGCAACGTGATGAACGCCTTGGCTGGACAGGTGATGCACAGGTATTTGCACGAACAGCATCATTCAATATGGACGTAAATAAATTTTTCACGAAATGGATGAAAGATGTGGCAGCCGATCAAAATACTTCTGGCGCAGTACCACACGTTGTGCCTAATGTGATTGGCGAAGGCGCAGCAGGTGCTGCAGGCTGGGCCGATGCGGCAACTGTTATACCATGGAACATGTATCTCGCTTACGGTGATTTAAAAATTCTAACAGAGCAATACAATAGTATGAAAGCCTGGGTTGACTACATGAAAAACAATAGTACTGATTATTTATGGGATAAGGGTTTTCATTTTGGGGACTGGCTATTTTACCGTCCGGATGATGATAACGACGGTCGTGCTGCATTGACAGATAAGTATTTAATAGCGCAATGTTTTTTTGCAAATTCAACACAACTGCTTATAAACACCGCTACTCTTTTAGGAAAAACGGATGATGCTAAACATTATACAGAACTACTTACTAATATTAAAAATGCTTTTACTAAAGAATATGTAACACCAAACGGAAGATTGGTATCTTCTTCACAAACGGCATATGTGCTGAGCTTAAATTTCGATATGCTGCCCGCAACGCTAAGAGCAAAAGCCGCCGCACGTTTGGTAGAAAATATAAAAAGCTACGATAATCACCTTACAACCGGATTTTTAGGTACCCCATATTTGTGTCATGTATTAACACGCTTTGGTTACACAGATGTTGCATATACTCTGCTCATGCAGAAAACATACCCTTCATGGCTCTACCCTGTAACACAAGGGGCTACTACAATTTGGGAACGCTGGGATGGACAAAAGCCTGATGGAAGTTTTCAAACTCCCGGAATGAATTCTTTTAACCATTATGCTTATGGTGCTGTAGGCGATTGGATGTATCGGACCATAGCTGGCATAGACACATATACTGATGCACCAGGATATAAAAAAATAAAAATAATGCCACATCCAGGTGGTGGTCTTACTAATGCTTCAGCAAGTCTTCAAACTTATTATGGAAATATAGCATCTGCATGGAAAATTACTGGTAAACAGTTTCAATTAAATGTAGAAATTCCGACTAATACAACTGTTATGATTTATGTACCCGCTAAAAATGCTGAAAGTATTACTGAAAGTGGAAATAAATTAAATGTTGTAAAAGATATTTCGGTTGAGGGTGTTAATGATGGATATGTAATCATTAAGGTTGGTTCAGGGAAGTATATGTTTAGTGTAGTTATGTAGAAAAAATCAAATCTACTTCCCTTGTAAAAAACAAGCAAAATAATTTACCTGTTCTATTAAATAATAATCTTTTCTAGGTATCGCAACATAGTAAACTTTCCTCTGCTGCTCTTGAAAATATTTTTGGGACAGCATTCTATTTGAATGAACACGACCTATTAATTCAGGTGTTCTACTGAACAACAACGAATCGCCTCTCAAGTATTCCTTTTTGAGCATATCGAAAAGCGCATTCATATCAATACTATTTTTTAGTACATATTTTTC
>JAVBKF010000252.1:0-3947 GCA_031554215.1 Caryophanales bacterium | reverse complement strand
CTGCGTATGGCTGATACTGATTCATGTTCGCTTGCTGATTTCCTCCGTATGGCCCATACTGATTCATGTTCGCTTGCTGATTCTCTGCGTATGGCCCATGTTGGTTTACAAACGGTGCCTGACCCCAAAAGGGTGCCTGCTGATTGTATGGATCTGGTTGAAAATGAAACTGTTGATTCCGCATACCTCTTTGACCTTTGGGTGGTTGTCCCTGAGAGCCCTTTCTGCTTTTCTTTTTTTCAAGCAAATTTTTCAGGATACCCATCGAAAAACCCCCAGAACAAACTTTTCTTTATTTTATGAACGCGCCCAAATTATGTTACGATTGTGTTACCAAAATAGCGCACCTTCACCCAATACCTCAATTGGCGTTTTTTTGTCTAAGCCCCACTACATTTATATTGATGGTCTAAGAAGCTCCGACACTCTTTTGAAACTCGCTTTTAAGTTGAGGGCTTTCAACGATGTACCTTACAATTAAAATGGCTGAGGCCTTTGACAATTCACAAACAGTACCAAAACAGTTTGCCGAATCTCTCTCAGTTGATATCGAAAATGTTCGAGCAATTGCCAGATCATTTACAGCATTTGACGAGCAGGTGATGAAATGAGTGAAGATATTTATGAGCAAAGGCAACAGGTTAGCAATCAAATTGAAGATAATGACTATGCATTGTACGAAGTAAGAATGGCACTTGAAAAGGTTGATGAGAATCTTTACTACGTAGAAAGTGTTTCAAATGCTGCTATAGGGATCATTGAAGAACTGACTCGTTATTGGTCTGGTGACAACTCAAATAAATATGAAAGTTGGTCACATGAGGAAATAGTTGAGACGACGAAACAGACTCATTCCAAATTAATTCATCATCAAGAGCAATTACTTGAGAAACAAAGACAGCTAAGAGAACAGGAATATTCGTTACAATCAGCACCTCATCAATTGAAACTGGAGGCATGGTAATGGGACTGAGGATCAATATGCCAGAAGTAACAAGTCAAATTGAACTGATTAATCGGACTTTAGAGAATAGAAACATAAACGCTAATAGCTTGAGGGAAAATAACTATTTTATAAAAGAACTTGGATTCACGGAAGAGGAATATGAATTTTTACTTTATAAAGTCAATATACAACATGATGTAGCCGGTGGGATAGAAAATTTAGAATGGGATGCACTTGTTAGAAATAAAGGGAACTATGCTGAACAGAAATCAGAAATGGAGAAAGTTTACGGGAAATTAACTGATGAGCAATTCAAATTATTATGGGAAAGCCAATATGCTTCAATGGCAGGAACAAGCGATTTTGCTCATCAACAGATTACAACTGCCTCAATATTTCATGGAGATTCTTTGATTACTGGAGTCTATACGTTTGGCAAAACGGATGATATGGCTGGATGGTTAGGTGATGCAACAATCATTGGCGATAATGGAGAGGTCTCATTTGGTCCAGAAGACTTTAAGTCTGACTTAGATGCAGTCAACATCTCTTATTTGATGCAGGAGGAATCAATCAGTTACAAACAAGCTAGTAATCAATACTTCGCTAGCTTAGGGACAGCGTATACTAGAGCAGAACAGTTTCTACTAGCAAGAGATATTACCGCTCGGGAAGCTGAGAAAATGATTCTTGATGAGCTTAACATCAAAACCTTAGAAGAGTTACGCGTAAAACAGCCAGACAGTTACAATTTCATCATGTGCTTGAAAACTGGTAGTAATGAAATGAGAGACTTTGCAAATGAGTAAGTTACGTAAATCAATCATTTTATTAGTTGCATTTATGTTCATCGCATCCACTACACTTTATTTTTACAAGACGAATCAAGTGAAAAACGTTTTTGACGAGATTTATTTTGCTGAATTTAAATCTATTTTCGGCGGGTACACAGAAACATCTTTTGTAGGAAACGACTATTTAGACTCAATGAGCAGAAGTGATTATAATCAAACCCTAAATTCTTATGGCTCTATAGATCAATATTATCTTCCAGAAAAATTAAATAAGGAAGAAATACTAAACATAAGATTTACGCCTAAAGAATTTCAAGTTGAGATGTACTTGAGCACCAATCTTGACTCATCTACCAGTTTATTAGTCGAATATCAATATAACGCTAAAAAAAAGGCGCTGTCATTATCAAGGGTTACTGTTTATGTCAATACGAAAACTACTACACTGACATTTAGCGAGGAAGATGAAATTATCGAAATTCTGAGTTCACATGGATTATCGGAAGACTATATCAAAGAACGCAGTCAGCACATGCTTGAGAAAGTGCTACAGGATTGGTTTGATCTGAATGGGGACAAATCAAATTATTCAATAGAAGATTGGGGAGAAATCACCCATGTCCCTCACCATTGGAATTATTTAAATGAAGGATAGTGTTTGGTCCATAAAATCACTAAAGAAATAGTGAATTACCAATGAATGACGAAGTAATTATTGTGGTTTATAGGAACCGGTTAATGAGCTGTTCAGAGGACTTGTCACTAGCCTGTCTAAACCTACACGATCGCTGTGCTACCTCTGCAATCCGCATCGTTTGCAAGGTAAGCAGGGCAGCCGCCTTCGCTAAAGCAGACTCGTCAAAATCAAATCGACTATCATGGTGACCAGCAGCTATTTTTGATCCTACCATAGAAAAAGGGCTTTCGCCCTTTTACCTGTTTACAATAAGATAATCATCCCTGCGACTGCAGCGATTAGCATTCCTGGTGCATTCCGCTTTGAAAGTTCAATCGGACTCACGTTTGCAAGTGACGCACAGATGATGGCAGCGCCAGCAACTGGTGACATACTCCGTCCTAGTGACCCTGCTAAACTGGCCATTGATCCGAGGTTAGTGATCTCTAGCCCAAAATCAGCAGCAGAAGGTGTAATAGCGCCGTTAAACGCAAACGCAGCCGCATCTCCTGAACCAGAAAGTACAGCAATCAGAAATGGTCCAAATGTTCCAGCAATACGGACAATACTATCTGAACTGGCCATCGCATCTATTAACGCCTGCGTCAGTCCAATCTCTGCCATGCCTGATGTAAAAACAGTAGCAGTGATAATAATTCCTAAGATGTTCCCATAAGCCGATCCCATGCCATCAAAGAAGGATTTTGTAATCTGCTCCGGGTTTGAAAGTGAAACTAGTCCACCCAAAGCTGTACCAATTAACATCGCCATCGGAACTGTGATTTCCTCTATTCCGGCGATTCCTCCAACAACAAGAATCAATAGCGGCACTAGCGGCATGATTGCCTTTAACACATTTACTTTCCCAATATGATATTCTGACTTGTCAGCACCCTTAATTGTTTCCGGTGCTACATAGCCAGAAGCCTCATTACGCATAAAAGCAATTGCAGCAAGCGATACAGCAGCAATCAACCCAGCAACAATCGTTGCTGGTGCAACAACTGAGATAACCTCTGTCACGCTGACATCAGCTAAATCGGCAACGTAAGGATTATGACTATTCCCGAAGCTCATTACACTCCCGATTGTACCAGCGAGCACAGCAGCACCCGCCATTGCAGGATGAACCCCAGAATTGATGAGCGTTGGAATCATGACTGCGCCTACTGCTGCAGCACAACCTGATGCACTTGGTAAAGCAATGTTAATGACAAATGTTAACATGACGGTAATAGGAATTAAAATCCTTTTAAATAATTTTAAAACACCTGAAAGCAAATTGACTAAGTGTAGATCACACTTGGTGACATTCATAACAAAAACAAATCCCATAACGGTACAGATTGTCGGCACCAGTGAAGGGTTCACCATACTCTCTGTAAATGATGTAACCGCAGCCAATGGATTTCCAGCAAGCGTGGCCATCAAAAGACCCGATGTAAAGAGTACTAAACGTACCTCAAATTTCTTTAAAATAGCAACAGCTGTTAGAATAACGATAAGTCCACCAACGTAAACCATCTAAACC
>JAVBKF010000023.1:0-3379 GCA_031554215.1 Caryophanales bacterium | reverse complement strand
CTAAACTGAAAAGTAGGATAACGTTGTTAGAGATTTTTCGAGATGGGCCATTAATGTCAGGGGTAAGGGCAGGAAACAATGAAACCCTACTTAATTTTGATGCAGAAATTCCCGAATGGAATGGCACATCGAGAGAAGGTTTCTATGCACTTCTTGAAAATGTAAAAGAAAAATCGGGTGTGATTTGTATTGAAGCTGATATGCTTGCGCGCACGTCCGCAAGAATTATAGAACTTGAAGGAAAATTAACAAAGACGCAGGCGGCGTTTGATAAGCAAAATGTAGCTAATCCGTCTAAACCGTAAATAACAGAGTCACAGATGACGCTTGTTAAGCAAAATAAATAGAAGGAGGAAGTGAAAAATGACAGACAAAATTCGAGTCGATGGCGCGCAGATCACTGGCGCCTTACAGAATTTTAATGCGAACATCGCAGAAATTGAAAATGTCCTATCTAGGCTGTCATCAACAGTCGCGAATTCAGATAAGTTAAGCGGAATAAGTTACGAGACAGTTAAGCAATCTATTGAAACGCTTGTGGGTGAACAAAGATTGTCAACAAGTCATTATCTAATGGCACTTGATGTCATGAAATGTTATGTAAATGATATGGTCAATACGGAGTCCATGTGTGGTAGAGGGTTTAATGTAGAGATATAATGCAGAGGAGGTATGGTCATGGGGGATACTCCAGTCATTTCACAAGAGGATCAGCAGGTTGAAGCGTTAATACAGTCTTTACAAGATGTGATTACAGTTCTAATGACAACAAAAGAATCAATTGGGTCGTTGAGAACGGCAGTTTCTGAGTTTTCTGGACATGGAGCAGTTGCATTGAGAGAGCTACTTGATTCTAGGGGAGAAGTTCTACAAGCAGAAGCAGATGACTGGCAACGAATAATCGCAAATCTTGAATTAATAGTGAAAGAATTTGAAGAAGTGGATAGGTCAAAATAAATATTAAGAGGGGGAAACCAATATGGGTAATGAAGGCGAAGGGCAAGTAACAGCACCAGTATCCATTGCGAGCGGGAATTTCGATTTTCCTTTAGCAGAGTATCTAGCGAGAACAACCGCCTTTAGGGATACTGTTCAAAGTTTTGTAAATCAAGCGCAGGAATATTACAAAGCGATAGAAAATGCATACATTGAAGATATAGACAAAGATTATTTGCAGGATGGTGCTGGATATTCAAAAGGAAAAAAACAGCTAAAAGCTTTTGAAGAGCATCTAATGCCTAAGTTGAGAGACATGTCGAACAGTGATAGTCAAATGAATCCCATGTCGCCGCTTATTCTTTGTGACATTGCCTACAAGGAAAGGTTTGAGTCGATTCTCTTGGGTAGAACAAACAACATTATGTCGCTAGAAGCAACAGATGGTGACATGACAGGAAATGAATTAAGTGTTTTACTAAGCAACTTAATGAATTTTGAAGAAAGTGACGCAGAAGGAGAAATACCAAACAGCGAGTTGATTGCTTATTTAAACAAGCTCATTTCAGAAGGAAAACAAGTCATTTTAAATGAGCTCAATGAAGCGCTAAATTCACTTCAAAACGATATTTTCAGTGATGAGGAAGAACATATCAGATTAGCAGTGTATGCGAGTATTCTCAATATGTTATTGGCACAAGAACGGCAAGACGAAAACCATAATTATACAACGGAAATCACGGGCATCATATTTAACACTAATTCAGACGATGATGCTTTTGAATGTAGAGTGACTTACAATAATGTGGTGTATGACCCCTATTTAATTGATCAAGAGGCCGCAAAAGAGAGCGGACTTCGAAACGGTGGCATATATACAATTATCTATGCGTCCGACGCTAAAAATTCAGTAGCAACAATAGCTAGTTATATCGGCGCTAGTGGAGGAGTCAAACCAGCCGAAATATATTCTATTATTGGGGACACTGCTTCTCTCTTCGTTGAGGGAACAGTAGGCACTGCGATAGATGTGGGTAAAATTGGATTAAATGTAATAGGGGTGCTAACAAATGGGGAAAAAGAATTTAATGATAACCATGAAGAAAAAATTAGTAACCTAAAGTTCGCAAATGCATTTGGACTAACAATTCTTCAAAATCATAACAATGGTGTCGAAGAAGACGGAGATGTAGATACATCAGTCAATTTCATTTTGATTCCATCAGACAGGACGAGAGCGATTGTAGCAAGATGGATAAAAAATGACCCAGGAGGATTTCCGTGGGAAGCTTGGGCGAATGGCGATTATGAGAAAATGTACCAGATGATAGAGGTGTTAGCGAAGAAAGATAAAGAAGCTTATAATGAGATCATGAATGGAGGTGTCTAGAATATGATCAATAGACACTTAATACTAGTCATGGCACTATTAGTCTGTTTAGTTGCTGGATGTTCAAACGAAGCAAAAAAAGAAGAGGTGAAACAACCACTTTCCAAAAGTGAACTAACCCCTAAGAAAAAAGCTGATATCCCCTTTGGCGAAGTGTATTTCATAACAAATAGTCCAAAGGTGAATTGGATGAATATCTCAACTGGGTTTAAGAATGAGCTTTCGATTGGGTGTGAAACAAAATCAAAAAAAGGTAACGAAGGTATTTTTTTGGCCTATAATCTGACATCTGACTTACAAATAGACAATTTTCAGATGAAGAAAATAACTAATTTCGGTGGGTTTGAGAATAACTTAGGAGGAAATGTTTTTTTTTCATACTACGATCATTATGAATTAGAAAGAACAGGTATTCTTTTAAAGGGAAAGAGCAGCGATCTAACCGTCCTCTCCATTCAGGATGTGGAAAAAATGGTGGGTAGCAAAATATCTAATGGTCCTCTTAAGACGTACCAGTTGTCTAACCTTGACTATGTAATATTTTTCAAAAAAATGTCTGATGCCGAAAACTATACACCCTATAAAAATCTGGATTTAGCTTTAGTTGATCGTAGTAAGAATATTGTAAAGACACTAGAAAATGTGGATGATGTACTCGTGCACAATAGTAAAATTTACACAGTTCAGGACGATGAATTGGTCATTTACGATGAACAGTTAGAGCAAATCAAAAGTGTTCCTTTTAAACGGACAAGTGTTGAGTCAATTATTCAACTAAAAGGCTATATCGAACAAGAGGAAGGAATGCTAATTCGTGATGGAGAGACTTTCTCAGGTAGTAGCGGATACTTTCAACTTATCAAGGAAAATGGAGAAGTTGTATCCTGGGAGCCATTAGATACCCATACGGCGCCCCAATACGTTCAACCAGAACGAAATATCATTGATATTGCTAACCGTGTGAGCTACGGAACAGCTAATTTTTTGTTAAAAGATGAAGCCCTGTATTTTATAACTGAAGGCAAACCAGGAGAGGCAATCTACGGGTATACA
>JAVBKF010000034.1:0-5559 GCA_031554215.1 Caryophanales bacterium | reverse complement strand
CAGTACGACAGTTTACTACGACTTATTTTGAAAGGAGAACGATCATGGAAGCATACGCTAATAACGTTCATCAACTAAGACCGCAATCACAAACAGAAAGCAAGGTTCATGGGCTTTTACACGCTAATTTTGGTACGAATGTTGGCTTAACAGGAACATTTGAAAACGGCACATTCACCATCCAAGTGGAGAACGTCCACATTGAGGATTACTACAAACTTGTTGATCAAGTTCGCACAAGCGGAAATCACATCCTTACCATTCAATTGGTTTGTGCAACAAAATAGATACTTTAGCCTTAGAAGCATCCGCTTTTAAGGCTGTCCCAAAGCGTATACAGATGCTGAAAGTATGCGTTTTGTGACAGTCTTAACAGGAAAGGAAATCAACTAATGACAGAAATCAAAATCATGACTGTGACAGCTTGCATTCGCAAGGAGAAAACCAAAGCGAAAATTTTACTGTCTGGACGACTGCTTGAAGAAGCTGGCTTTCCAGCGGAAACACTTGTGACAGTTTCGTATGAGAATGACAGTTTAATGCTTCGAGCGCACGGCATCGGCATGGAAATCTACCGTCAAATCATTGGTGAAGTCCGAAAGAAGAAGCAAAAGATGATTCAAGTGACACAAAACCAAAAGGGATGTGCTCATCTTGAACTGAAAGAAAATTGGCTTGGAGACTATGGCTTTTCCATTGGCGATGTTATTGTCGCCAGTGTACAGAAACATTCTATTGGGATCAAACGGCTCACCCATGCTGGATTAGAACCTCAGGGCAATCAGCTGATGCAAAATAGAATTCTCACCATCCAAGCTTTAAAAACACGTGCAGGGCGAGCGTACCCACATATCTATTTGAAAGGGTTGTGGTTGGCAGATATCGGCTTTCCTATTGGTGGATATGTAGAAGTGACTTACGGAAAAGGAACAGTTGTCTTTCAAGGGTATCAGGAAGAAAAGTGCTACTTCTCCAACCACGGAAAACCGAGGCAAATCGCTATTCATAGTTGTAAACAGACACCTGGTTTTGGATTAAAGGGACATTGGCTGGAACAAGAAGGCTTTCATGTCGGTGATAAGCTCCTAGTCCAATATGAACATGGCTTAATTCATGTTCATAGACTTGAACTTTAGCTTGTGAACCCTTACAAACTGGGGATTGGCTGTTGTGGTCTATGCGAGCCGTGAAATCTTTCGGCTAACGCTCTTGAGTGATTGTGAACCCCAGTTTCTAAGGCTAGCCCAGCACGGATATTTTTGTACGTGTTGGGCTAGCTTTGGAACACCAAAGCTTTTTTTGTGCAACACCCTTATAAACTGGGGATTGGCTGTAGTGATCTATGCGAGCCATGAAACCTTTCGGCTAACGCTTTTTCGTGATTGCCAGCCCCAGTTTCTAAGGCTAGCCCAGCACGGACTTTTTTTGTACGTGTTGGGCTAGCTTTGGAAAAAGCTACAGTACTATAAACTCATTGATCAATGCGACATCAAAGAACTTTTTTGGTGTAACGCTGACACTAGGGCTGTTTTTTTCTGCTGTTTTCATACAGCTTCGGTCTTTGAAAACTGAATCTTTTCTTGCATCGGTCAGATCTAAAATTTCTAAAGTTGTATCGGGATACGGAAACTTTTCCTATTCGGATAGAGCTTTAGAAGAAGCTACTAAGGTCTGGAGGAATTTATATGTACGCACATCCAAGAATGAAATACACCTACGTTGGGGTGGACAGTCACAAGCATTCACATACTGCCGTTTTTCTCAGTTGTTTTCATGAAAAACTAGGCGAGATAACGCTATCAACTATTCCAAGCGAGTTTCCAAAGTTCCTAGAGGACGCACGGAAATACCGTTTAGAAGGCACTTCACTGGCTTTTGGTTTTGAGGATACTTCCACTTACGGACGGTCAATTATTAAGTTTCTACTTGAAGAAAATCAGCTTGTGAAGCATGTCAATTCTTCTCTAGTCGCAAGCGAACGCAGAAGCCAAAACGCCTTACATAAGACAGATTCGGTGGATGCGGAATGTGCAGCAAGAATTTTGTTAAACCGTTTTGATCAGCTTCCAATGGCAAGCAGCGATGATCAATATTTCATACTGAAAACGCTTGTTTCTCGTCGTCATTCTGTCACAAAAATTAAGGCGATGTTACAAAATCACTTGCATAGCTTACTGTTTGACCATTACCCAAGCTATAACACGTTTTGGGCGCATATTGATTGTAAATCTTCACTGGCTTTCTATGAGGAATACCCTTCACCATCGATGCTGATGGGTTCAACGCTCGAGGAACTAACGACCTTTTTCATTTCTGTTACAGGTGGAAAATCGGGCGAAAAAAAGAAAGCAACGCAGATATGGAACACTGTTAAACAAGAAGGTGTAAGAACCCTAGACAACCAACAAACACGTGATTTCACTATCCAGTCAACCGTCAGACAGTTGAAACTATCGATAGAAGAAACTGACACAATTGATGGTGAACTAGAAAAAGCACTAGACAATTTTGACTATCCACTTCTGAGCATGAGGGGGATTGACGTGGTTGTCGCAACAAAATTAATCGCTGAGATTGGTGATATTGATCGATTTCGGAATGCTTCAGCACTAGCCAAATACGCCGGTGTTGCGCCTGTCACCTATGCATCTGGTCAGTCGAATGTCCAATACGCCAATCGCCGTGGCAACCGTAACCTAAATGAAACGATCTACCGACTTGCAATAAATTTGGTTACACTGAAAGGAACCCAACAATCCATATTGAACCCATTTTTCTATGAGTATTATCACAAGAAAATATCCGAGGGCAAGACGAAACGGCAGGCGTTAAAATGTGTCCAGAGACGGCTAATAAACCTTATTTATGGCATCATGAAACATAAAGAAGCCTACATCAATCCACCAGTAGGACATCCTGAGAAACATAATATAGACAACAGTAATAAGCATCAAGCTACATTTCAATAAACTCGCTGTTGTAATGTTTGGGACATACGCTATAATTTAACTATGAACTATGAACGATGAACTATGAACTATTAGGTTATAGGAGTTATGTAGGGGGCAAAGTAGAGCATTAACTAAGGATTATTTAGGCACGCCAGTTGAGGCTTACAACTCAGATGGGAAATTGGTTTGGTCATGTGAACTTGATATTTACGGCAGGGTGAAAGATTTTACTGAGATAAAAACTATAGGTGGCTATGCTTGCGAAGAAGAATACTTAGTAGATTTCATTCCTCATAGGTATCAAGGACAACTGCATGATTTAGACACGGTTTTATATTGCAATCGTTTCCGCTATTTCGATCCTGAGGCAGGACAATACACCCAGCAAGACCCAATTGGGCTTGCCGGTGGAAATCCTACGCTTTATGGATATGTAGCTAATCCAAATATACAGATTGACCCATTTGGATTAAAAATAGTTTTTAGAGGAGAACGATCATCTATGGATCCCTCTAAGGTTTTTGAACAAGGGTTTCAGCCTAAAGGTACCCATAGTGATTTATTACAACATGTTAGCAGTAATACTACACCAGGTAATTTTATTTCTACTTCATCCGAACAGAGCATTGCTGAAGATTTTTCAGGGAAAAATGGGTATGTATACGAGATTGAGACTTCTAGTGGGAGAGATGTTAATGCTGAGTTAGGTTCAAAAAGTCCATTCCCAGAACAGAAAGAAATAGCAATAGAAGGTGGCGTTAAGCCTAATGAAATTAAGGGAGCTCATGTAATGCAAAATGGTAAACCAACGGGTAAGTATATTCCAAATCCAAACTTTAACAATGCAGGTAGATGTAAAGGGTAACAAGTATATTATTGTAAGCACACGGTCTGGAGGTGAAGTTCATTGGAATTTGAAACAAGGAAAATTTCTTTTAATACCTACAATAATAATTTGATTGAAGGTGAAATAAAGATATTTGAGCAAGACCCTGATAACGAAGAACAAGTCCTTATACAGGTGACCATTAATCATGAAACCTTCAGGGGGCAAGAAGAAAATTTCTTTTCAGCACTACAAGTATTAAGAGCTGAACTGGAGAAGAAAAATCTTCAAATTAGATGTAATGGGTCTGCGGAAAATGTATACCCTTCTCCTATGCAACTCTCAATGGGAAGTGGGAGATTAGCATATAAATTATTTAGTGGACATCAGGCAAAAACAATAGATATTGTCGATATCTTTGATTACGATGATAAATTGCGGTTTGTCAGCACAGAAGAACAAACAAGGTTTTATAACAAATGGAGAATGACACTATAGAGGCAATTAGGTGAATTAGGTTGAGAATAATTAAATTTTATAAAGTTTCTAATTCTTATGGATGTTTTTCTAATTTTTCAAATCATGGTTTTGAACTCGAGGAAAAATACTGGAAAACAAGTGAACATTATTTTCAAGCTCAAAAGTTTATAGATAATGAGTACACGGAACAAATCAGAACTGCTTCCACACCTATGAAGGCTGCGGATTTAGGGAGAGATCGGAAAAAGCAATTACGCTCAGACTGGGAGGACATAAAGGACGAAATTATGTTTAAAGCAGTCTTATCCAAATTTAAGGAACATAAAGATATTGCGGAAATCTTGTTATCTACTAAAAATGCGGTTATTATCGAGGATACAAAGAGTGACTACTATTGGGGTTGCGGTATGGATGGTACAGGGAAAAATAAACTCGGGGAAATTCTTATGAGAGTCAGGGACTTGATGAAGTAGTTTTAATAATATAGAACCTCTGCCTGATTCGATAGTTTATTGAGTAAGTTCCACACTAAAAAGAGTAGCACCCCCGTTACAAGCGGTCTGTGCTACTCTTTTGTTGAATAAGAGCTATAAAAATTTTTCAGGTGTTCATTCAAAAGGTCGTAATCATCTTTTTCAAAACAAATAGAGACACTATCAATTGTATCTGAGTTTGGAAAAAGTGAAACTTGTTGAGAAAATTTTATGCCCAGTCTAGAAAAATTTCCATACATAAGGTCTAGGGCATTGAAAGTTTCAAAATCGAGACCGCTTTTTGAACGATTTGTAATAATTACTACGACATATAAATCAGCGATTTTCAGAAATTCAACTCGGTTAGAGGAAATATAATTGGATTTGCACATTGCTTCTACAAATTCTTTAAAACTATCTGAATTTAATTCATTAGTGATGGTAAATTTCACCTCTATTTTCTTGTATAAGAGTTGATCGAGTGCAAGGGAATACCTATAAAATTACGCATTATCAAATAGGTTTTCATAAAAATCATATTTTGTCAATGAGCACAAAATAAGCAATATGTCAATCCTTATTTTGTAATTTACAATTTCAGAAATCCTACCACTTTGTAAATAGTGTAACTACTTTCGGGCAAACGAATGACGCTTCGTGTGTATAGGCAAAATATCACACTGAGTTCTGCATGTCAATCCTTATTTTGTAAATATTTCGAGGGTTTTTGGTTTGTGAATGCACAAAGTATCTGCACTAAACTGCTAAATATCATCTGTTCTTCTGCTAGGCAGGAGTTAGAATAATCAATAACAAGCCATTAGGTGTT
>JAVBKF010000150.1:0-19945 GCA_031554215.1 Caryophanales bacterium | reverse complement strand
AAGGTAGATAGGTTCGGAGTGGAAGTGCTGTGAAGTATGGAGCTAACGAATACTAATCGATCGAGGACTTAACCAAAAGATACAGTGAAGAGAAGGCGTCAAGCGGACTTGAAACTGATCAAAGCTAAGTGTATACTTAGTGAGTACAAACGCAAGCCTTGTGATTTATCCAGTTTTGAGAGAACAAGTTGTCTTTGTCAGTACGTCTGATAGAGCTGCATGTCTTTCAACAATAGAATAGTCTGGTAATGATGGCGAAGAGGCCACACCCGTTCCCATCCCGAACACGGAAGTTAAGCTCTTCAGCGCCGATGGTAGTTGAGACGTGAGTCTCTGTGAGAGTAGGTCATTGCCAGACTTTTTTTTTATTTTCTTTCCTCCTTAGCTCAGCTGGTTAGAGCACATGACTGTTAATCATGGGGTCGTAGGTTCGAATCCTACAGGGGGAGTTTTTAGATGTCTATTTGTCTTTTTTCTCATATGCGGGGTATTAGCTCAGCTGGGAGAGTGTTTGGCTGGCAGCCAAAAGGTCAGGGGTTCGATCCCCCTATGCTCCATATAAGTGCTCGAAATAGTCTTAGCAATTCTTTAGTTAGAATCGCTGGGCTTTTTTTTATCCTGACATTTGTATGAAACTGTGTTTTAGAGGCGCTTAGAAGGTAACGGGTATCCATATGTAAGAGCTAAGATCGGACGCCTTATTGCTTCATTATGGCCCATTTGGGACACTACCTTTGAAAGGATGCACCATTTCTACTATGTTTTGTTTACTCAATTGTATAATCGCTGTTAATTTCAGCTTGTCATTTCATTACTTACCGATGGTTAGTCACTTTTTTGGCTCTACAAATAGGATGATAGAAAAATCTATCGGTTCTATTTTTTTTCAGAAACACTAAAGGACATACTCGACTTCGTTATCAATTAGTCGACGAAAAAAAAAACAAAAGAGTCATGGATGTCTTATTCAAATGATATCGAAATGTTGCTGGCAATTAAAGATAATTAAGTTACCATTACAAATATCGAAGAGCTAAGTATGTATGGAAATAAAGAGACGATTGCTCACGGGACACTTACCAAAGAAATTAGCCATTGCCCACATTGAAATGCGAACCAACTAATGTCATTAGAAAAATGATTGTTAGAAATGGCACAAAGAGTTTCATTATTCTTATGAACAAAACATGATTTCAGAAAACGTACTTTCGTCTGAAAAATTAAAGGTTTCACTGTAGGCATTGTCAGACTCATTTCACGTGTAAAACAACTGTCGTTGTTTCTCATTGCTTTATTTCTAGACAAGTGAAGCTAACCAGTTTAGAAGCGTTAGCTCGTAAACAATCTGCTACTAGTATCGCGAAGTGTGGTGTTGTTTCTTGGACTACTGTCAAGCAGGTTTTGATTCTCTCATTCCTTAGTTGAGCCGTAAGAAAGAGTGGTTACCTACTTGCCTAATGGTCGATGTGTAAAAGTACCGAAGGACAGATGGCCTTTATCTGAGCTGATGGGAACTCTGGTAAGCTCTTTGATGGCTTGCCACTTTATCGCTAGTCACCTCAATCGTTTTTCATTGGAGGCTCTTAAGAACGTTCAGTTCATTGAAACCGATATGAATGATCCCTATTTTGAACTGATCAAACGGTGTTTTCCTAATGCTAAAGTCGTCGTGGATCGATTTCACATTGTCCAACAACTTAACCGCTCTTTTAATCAACTTAGAATTGGAATCATGAAATCACTTAATCATAACGGTCCTGTTCAGATTAGACATTATCGGCAGCTTAAATCTTTGTATACATTGCTTTTGAAACGGACTGCTTTTCTTGATTATACAACTACCGCAATTGGGTAATTTTAAATGGGAATACCTGACTGAAACCGATGTTGTCGATTGTTTTCTGAGCTTAAGAATGCCTATTTCTACTATCAAGACTTACCTCTTGCTGTAAAAAACTCAGAGGCTTATTCCTTTTTTAAGCTATTAACGCTATGCCTTCTGACCTTCCTCCTGAATTAATGCACGTTAGGAAAGCATTCGTGAAGTACGAACATGGGATTAGGCTCTTAGCTATTCAAACGGTAAAATTGAAAGTAAGAATGCTCACATTAAAACCCTCAAACGCCTTTGCTATGGATTTAAAAGCTTCACAATCAAGAGGATTCGCGTTTTTTTACAAAATAATTTGATTCGTTTTAATTAAATTTTTCCCATTTCCTCTTCGTTAAGACTACAAAATAAGGCACGATCTATGGCTACATTGATCGAACCTTTTTTTCCTTATCAGTCCTTTTTGGCAAGGAAACAATAAAAGACTCTGAGTAATACAACTCAAAGTCTTGATTACAAATATAAAATGGTGGAAGGGGGCGGATTCGAACCGCCGAACCCAAAGGAACGGAGTTACAGTCCGTCGCGTTTAGCCTCTTCGCTACCCTTCCGAGAAATGACAAAGTATTAGTGCGGAATGTCTTTTTACCGCTTCATATTACCAAGCACAAATATTAATATATCAATCAAACTGCTTTTTGTCAAAGCTTCTTTTTAATTTTTTTCTGATGCCTATTTAACTTGGTGGTTACATTGCAGTCTTTTCAGATTATGTTGTTGTGTAATGATCAATAATGACTTAGTTATGAGAGTAGTGAAGCTTTCAAGCGGATTCGAACCGCTGACCTCTTCCTTACCATGGAAGTGCTCTACCTACTGAGCTATGAAAGCACGAGATGTCTGTTTGAACGTTGCCTCTATGGCCGGATCTTAAAGGGTTTCTTTTTAACTTACTTTTAGATTATAAATTATGTTTTCAATTGGGTCAACAAAAACTGTGCTTGGGGGTTTAAAAACCAGAGAAGCCATACGTGAGTAATGACGTCTCTGATTGGTGGTGTCATTCTGAAACAATAGTCGGATTAGATAATTCTTCGGTATTCATTTCATATTGACTAGGGTCCTTTGGGTCTAGCTGTAAGTGATTTCTGAAGATTTGTGTCAGTCTCATCCGTTCCTCAAAGCTCATTCTATAATAGTCAAGACCCCCATATGAATCGCCAGGTTCGTCAATTTTAGCTGATGTTACATTCATTGTGACATCCTCAAGTGATGCTAATGACGGCTGATAGGCTGTTTTGAGTTTGTACATTTCTTCAAATGTGAGATTGGTTTTCATGTTCGCACCAACAGCATCAAATACTTCTTTGTATCGTGTGACTACTGTTACACCATTTGCCTTAGCAAGTATCGCTTCGATGACTTTCCTTTGTCGTTTTTGTCGACCAATCTCCCCTTCAGGGTCTTCGTGTCTCATCCGTACATAGGCTAGTGCGTGTTCTCCATCTAAATAAACATCTCCTACTGGAAACGTATATCCGTCAGTTGTAAATTCAAATTCGTTATAAATGGTTATCCCGCCAACTGCATCGACGAGGTCTGAAAACCCCTGAAAATTCATCTCTACGAAGTAGTTAATTGGGATATCGAGCAATTCTGATACTGTTTTCATCGCGTTAGCAGGTCCCTGACCTTGTTTTTCGGCTTCGCCAAATGTGTAAGCAGAATTTATTTTCTGAAAGCCTTCAGATTGGGCTAAACTTACGCGTAGGTCACGTGGGATACTCATCATTTTGGTTGTAGAAGACTTGGGATCAATGGTGATTAGTACCATTGTATCAGTCCGTCCGATATCATTCTCAAATTGCCCAACTCTTTCTGCCTCAGGACGTTCGTCAAGTCCTAGAAGTAAGATTGAGATTGGTTTAAGTTTTGATAGGTCTACTTCTGGTGCATCTGGGACGTCAATGACAATTTTCTTCTCTGTTTCTCTTGCATCTTTGTATACAAGCACTAGAAAAAAGGCTGTGGCTGCTACTAGAATGATGCCAGAAATAATGAGCGCTATGTATAAAATTTTCTTCCAGCGTTGCTTGGGGCTTACGTCTCTTTTTAATTCCATTATACCCTCCAAAGAACATAGGTTAAGCACCAGTATACAAAAAAAAAGGGTGAAAAGCTATTGAAAGATTGAAAACCTAAGATGCATTACTATATATGGTAGAACATACAAATGTCTTTACACTAAGTGTTTTCCAATTATGATCATATATAAACAATGCGTAACGAGATATTTGTACCCATTAGGTAAAACTGTTCTTTTATTTGCTATTATTTTAGGCTATAATTACGAAGAATTAAGAATATATAAATTTGAAGAGACAACTATACATAAGAAAGGGGATACCCATGTTTGGAAGTTCAGAAATACTTCATTATGTAGCTAGCTTGGTAGATATCCTCGTTGTTTGGTATGTAATCTACAGATTACTCATGGCAATAAGGGGCACGAAGGCGGTTCAATTGCTCAAGGGGTTCCTTGTCATTATTGCTGTCAAGTTGCTTAGTAATTACTTTGATATGATATTGCTCGATTTCTTGACGAATGAGCTGATTACTTGGGGATTCTTAGCGATTATTATTATTTTTCAGCCAGAGCTTCGCCGAGGTCTCGAAGAGCTTGGTCGGGCTAAATTTTTTACTAAGATGAATCAAGGGGAGATTGCGGCAACTGAGAAGAGGATAAAGAATATTGTTTCTTCTGTCAGTTATATGGCTAAACGAAAGATTGGGGCTTTGATTACTATTGAGCAAGATACTGGTCTCGGGGAGTATATTGAGACAGGTATTCCAATCAAAGCAGAGATTACTTCACAGTTGCTTACAAATATTTTTGTCCCAAACACACCGTTACATGATGGTGGAGTGATTATCACAAGAGACTATCTCGCTGCAGCCGGTTGCTACTTACCGCTTTCGGAAGATCAGTTTATTTCAAAGGATTTGGGAACAAGACATCGGGCAGCTATTGGGATGAGTGAAACCTCTGATTCCGTTACTGTCGTTGTTTCGGAGGAGACTGGCAAAATTTCAGTTGCTAAAGCAGGTGTCCTGCATCATGATTTGACGACTGATGAACTGGAACTAATGCTGACGAATTCTTTGATTCGTTTAGAAAATAACAAGCCTGGTTTTTGGAAGCTGGGGGGTAAGAAGAAATGAATCATTTTATAAATCGACCGATTGTATTGCGGTTAATCGCTCTATTGATTACGATTGTTTTATTTATTCAGGTAAGTGATTCTGAACTAAGCAGAGCAGCCAGAGGGGTTGTTTCTAGCCAAGATCGTACGACGATTGATGATGTACCGCTTGAACTCCGCTACGATACGGAAAACTTTGTGATCACTGGTGCACCGGAAACGGTTAGTGTAAAAGTCAGTGGACCAAAGAGCTTGGTAGTGTCGGCTGAGCAGTTGCGCGATTTTCAGGCGGTTGCTGAGGTAAGAGACCCTGTCATTGGGGAACAGGAAATTCCAATTGAATTGCTGAATATTTCGGATAAATTGAATGCAGAGCCCGTTCCGAAAACAATTACGGTGAATGTGCAGGAAAAGGTTGTCAAGGACTTCGAGGTGAAGGCTGACTTCACTAATGTGAAGCTACGAGCAGGCTATGAACTTACAGATTTTAAATTAGATCAAACGAAAGTCCAAATCACTGGCGGGAAAGATGTTATGGAGCAGATTACTTCTGTTGTTGCGCTAGCTGAGGGAAAGAATGTTTCAGAAGACTTTAGCCAGGATTACAAAGTAGTTGCACTCGATGCCGAAGGTAAACCACTTGATGTCTCGATTTCACCAAGTGTAGTCAAGGTTTCTGCAGAAGTAAAGCCACCTTCAAAAGTCGTTGAGATCACACCTGTTGTTTCGGGTGAAGTAAAGCCCGGTCTCGTTTATGAAGGGATAGAAATGAGTGAGACCAAGGCAACTGTCTATGGCGATCAAAACGTTTTGGACAAGGTTACTGAAATTAAAATTCCGATTAACCTTTCTGATTTTGATAAGACAACGCAATACGAAGTTGAGCTCGATTTGCCTGATAAACTTCGTGGCTATACGCCTGAACGAGTGACTGTCACTGTTCGGTTCCAAAATGTTGTCAATAAGACGATTTCGGGTATTCCGATTAAACCACTAAATTTGGATGAGTCAAAGTACAAGGTTACTTACCCAGAGGGGGAGACAGCCGAAGTTGTTGTGACCGGCACAGAAGCAGATTTGGCTACACTACGACCAAGTAATTTCAGTGTCAGTTTTGATGCATCGAATGTAACAAGTGGTAGTCAGACTGTGACACTTGATGCCACCGGTCCAGAAAACATTGCAGTAGAGTTACCAAAGAAGAGTATTAGTGTATTAATAGAAGAGATTGGTTAGCCTTCGTTTTTTGGATAACAAAATAATAAATAACGTTTCGTTTTAGGGCGCTATTGGAAAAAGTGGGGATTGATTATGGGTAATTATTTTGGTACTGACGGTGTACGCGGTGTAGCAAATAAGGATTTGACACCTGAATTAGCTTATAAATTAGGACGTTTTGGTGGGTATGTGTTAACCAAGGCTTCGGAAAAGGCCACTGTACTCATTGGTAGAGATACGAGGATTTCAGGCGGTATGCTTGAGGCAGCACTCGTTTCAGGTCTAATGTCGACTGGCGCAGATGTGATGAAACTCGGCGTGATTTCAACACCAGGTGTTGCTTATTTGACAAGGGTGATGGCTGCTGATTGTGGTATTATGATTTCCGCTTCCCATAATCCATTTGGAGATAATGGCATTAAGTTTTTTGGCACTGATGGATTTAAGTTGACTGATGAGCAGGAGGATGAGATTGAACGATATTTGGATATGGATGAGGATGGATTGCCACGTCCGATTAATGAAAATCTAGGTACAGTCACTGATTATTTTGAGGGGGGACGAAAGTATTTGGCCTATCTGAAGCAGACTGTCGATGCTGATTTCTCTGGTGTTCATGTTGCACTGGATTGTGCGCATGGAGCTGCATCGTCACTGGCTACTTATCTGTTTGCTGATTTAGAAGCAACGGTTTCAGCGATCGGTGATACGCCTGATGGCACTAATATTAATCGCGGCGTTGGTTCTACCCACCCTGAGACATTGGCCGCTTTTGTTAAGGAAAAGGGCGCTGATATTGGTCTTGCCTTTGACGGCGATGCGGACCGAATGATTGCGGTAGATGAGAATGGTGCGATTGTGGATGGCGATCAAATTATGTACATATGTGCGAAATATATGCACAAGCAAGGCACACTCAAACAGGGGACTGTCGTTTCAACGGTGATGAGTAATTTAGGTTTCTATAAGCAGCTTGAAAAAATTGGTGTGCTAAGCCAGGCAACTGCTGTAGGTGATCGTTATGTTGTTGAAGAAATGAGACATAGTGGCTATAATCTTGGCGGAGAGCAGTCAGGACATATTATTTTTCTTGATCATGTGACAACGGGAGACGGTATGCTGAGCGGATTACAATTGATTAATATTATGCAGAAGTCAAAAAAGAAATTGTCAGAGCTTGCTGGAGAGATGCCAATTTTTCCACAAAAATTAGTTAATGTACCTGTATCTGATAAGCATCATGTAACCGAAAATAAGTTGGTTGCTGCTGTGATAGCCGAAGTTGAAGCTGAAATGAACGGGGATGGGCGTGTACTTGTAAGACCATCTGGCACTGAGCCGCTTGTGCGGGTAATGGTGGAGGCGAAGGATACAATGCTGTGTCATGAGTATGTGAGCCGTATTGTTGCTGTCGTTGAAACGGAAATGGGATTGACTAAGTAGTACTGTTCGTGAAATGATAGCAGCTAGTTTTCGCTTTTATTAGCGGAAAAAATGCTTTGGTGTGAAAAGAAATGAATCCTAATGATTTGAATTCGTAACTCCTGACTTTCAAATTTGTCAGATTACGACTGAATTATTAGTAGTGATCATTTCTTTTTTGCTAGGCTATGACGTTTTCTATATTTCTGAATACGACTGTTATTGTACAGTGTCTGTTGATTGATGTTGTTTTGGACTGTTTGGCGAAAAGAGAGAATCCACGAATAATCACGGTTTGTAACAGTTTTGTCACAAAATTGTTTATTGACATTGTTTGTTGCAACAGTTATCATTGCAATTGAGAATCATTATCACTAAAAAGAATAAACGTTATTTTTGAATGAGCCAAGTTGTTGTAATTTATTTATTTTGCTCAGTTTAAACAGTTTTTGGGCATATTGCTAGAGGGCTGAACATTTTACTAGGATAGGGAGAAACCATGTCGCGCTTACAAACGGAGAACTTACAAATTTGTTATGGGGATAAGGTCGTTGTCGATCATGTCAATATTACAATTCCCGATAAGAAAATCACAACAATTATTGGTGCTAATGGTTGTGGAAAGTCTACTTTATTGAAAGCGATGACAAGAATTATTCCTCATCAACATGGGGTTGTCTTACTGGATGGCACTGATATTTCTAAAGAGAAAACGAAAGCAATTGCTCGCAAAATGGCTATTTTGCCACAGACGCCTGAGCAGGTCAATGGACTAACCGTGGTAGAGCTTGTCTCATATGGCCGGTTTCCTTATCAAAAAGGGTTCGGCAACTTGAGTAAATTAGATTTAGAAAAAATTGACTGGGCACTAGAAGTGACGGGCACACAGAGTTATAGACATTGTTTGGTTGATTCGCTTTCTGGCGGACAAAGGCAACGTGTATGGATTGCGATGGCGTTAGCGCAAGACACGGAGATTATTTTTCTTGATGAACCAACGACTTATCTAGATATTGCGCATCAGTTGGAAGTACTTGAATTGCTTCAGAAATTGAATCGTGAACAGGGTCGTACAATTGTAATGGTGCTCCATGATATTAATCAGGCTGCACGGTTTACAGATTATATGATTGCACTCCGCGAAGGTAAGGTGGTTGCCACTGGTGACAGCAATCATGTGGTAACATCTAAGGTATTGCGAGAGGTCTTTGATATTGAAGCGCAAATAGGGTGTGATCCATGTACAATGAGGCCTGTCTGTATTTCATATAGCTTGTTTCGAGACAAGTAGTGCCCCTTCGTGAACATGGGCCAGTGTTGTGATGGGGGGCAATTTGACCTTTCCGTTAAGGTTCCATTGAGTAGTGGCATTCGCTTATGTGTAAATCTATTTTACACTATTTTTTTTAAATGCCATTATTATTTGAGAGATTACTTGTTCTGATATGTAATGATCGTTTATATCTAAATCCTGCTTAATCTATTTTGCCAAGGCTTGTTTTTTACTTTTAAATACGATTCGCAAGGTATTTGTAGAAGATTAACTGAAGTGGTTTTATCATAGACAATTGATGTGGAGGGATTTGAACGTGAAGATTGCAAAGCTTTTATTACCATTGGTACTCGTGTTGGCTGTTTTTGTAGCTGGTTGTAGTAAGGATGCAGGAACGGCAGATAAGGAGGAATCGAGCGGTGAGAAAGACATGATACCATATCAGTCGGAAACGGGTCCGGTTGAAGTTCCAGCTAATCCTGAACGGGTTGTTGTGCTAGGAATGTATGCTGGTAACGTGTTGTCGCTTGGTGTTGATATTGTTGGTGTTGATCAGTATGCGAAGGCAAATCCTCATTTTGAGGCTGAACTGAAAGATGTGCCAGTTGTGACGGAGGATGACCTTGAAGAGATTGTTGCGCTCGAGCCTGATTTGATTATTGGACTTTCTAACATGAAAAATATTGATAAATTACAGGAAATTGCGCCAACGGTTACCTATACATATGGTAAACTAGATTATATTGAACAGCATATTGAGATTGGACAGTTACTTGGTAAGGAAGATGAGGCAACAAAGTGGGCTGAAGAGTTCCAAGCTGAAGCCAAAGCGACAGGTGAAGAGGTTCGCGCGGAAATTGGCGAGGATGCAACTGTATCGGTGTTTGAAAATGCCGATAAGCAGCTTTATTTATATGGAGACGGTTGGGCGCGTGGAACTGATGTGCTTTATCAAGAAATGGGTCTTCAGATGCCGGCTACGGTGCAAGAGGCAACTGAGAAGGACGGATACTTCGCAGTTTCGTCTGAGGTCATGCCCGAATACATGGGAGACTATGTGATTCTCAGTATGAATTCTGATTATGATAGTTCATTCATGGAGACGGAGACATACAAGAATACGCCAGCAGTGCAGGATGATCATGTCCTGAAGGTCGATGCAAAAAAAGTATTTTTCAATGATCCTAGAACGCTGGAATATGAACTGGGGACATTTAAAGCATTTTTCTTGGGCGAATAAATGTGATGACTGCTCTCTGAAGCGGCTCGGGTTCTATTTGGCTTATTGCAGTTCATAAGGCACCACTTACGTGGTGTCCTTCTGCTTGTTTATAAAAATTTTTTCTGAAAAGAAGTTGGTTGAGTGCAGAAGTTTTCTTTTACTTATAAGTTTGCCCTTGTGATTGTCCTATTTGTGGTCATGTTTGCAGTATCAATCATGTTTGGTGCTAAGGATGTTTCGGTTTATGATGTGTGGGCGTCAATATTTTCTACTAAAACAAATGAGGATATTTTGGTCATCCGAGAGATTCGCTTGCCGCGAGAAGTTGCGGCTATCTTTGTTGGTGCTGCACTGGCAGTTTCTGGTGCGATCATGCAGGGACTGACCAGAAACCCACTGGCAGACCCGGGGTTACTAGGTTTAACAGCTGGTTCTAGCGCCGCGCTAGCAGTCGTATTGGCGTTATTCCCGAAAGCGGATACTTTTATGATCATGATCGCTTGTTTCATCGGTGCTGCGATTGGTGCAGGGATGGTATTTGGGATTGCCTCCTTAAAGAAGGGCGGTTTTGCGCCATTTCGTATTGTTTTGGCAGGGGCAGCAGTTTCTGCGTTTCTCTTTGCGATTGGTCAATTTGTTGGTATTTATTATCAAGTATCACAGGATATTTCACAATGGACAGCAGGTGGCCTCGTTGGTGCAAGTTGGAGTCAATTACGTGTGATTGCCCCGGTGATTATCATCGCTATTCTGGTCGCGTGTCTTTTGTCTAAACAGTTGACGCTTCTCAGCCTCAACGAGGAAGTAGCAGTTGGACTTGGGCAACAGACGACACTCGTGAAGGGGATTCTGTTTGTTGTTGTTGTTCTTTTAGCGGGCGCAGCAGTGGCACTCGCGGGGAATATTGCTTTTGTTGGCCTGATGATTCCCCATATTGTCCGGGCGATTGTTGGGACCGATTACCGCTATATCATCCCGATTTCTGCATTCATTGGTGCAACTTTTCTACTATTTGCTGATACCGTGGCGAGAACGCTTAATGCACCATATGAAACGCCTCTTGTAGCAGTTGTTTCAGTACTCGGACTTCCCATTTTCTTGTTAATTGTTAATCGAGGGGGGAAGACGTACACATGAAAAAGAACCCGCTAGAAAAAAGAACACTCATGGAGCCAGCGGCACGAAGAAGATTTTATCTAATTTTGCTGCTATTGATTGTGCTCATTGGTGGCACGATTGTTGTCAGCCTTGGCATTGGCGCTGCACCGCTTGGTTATGACCGGTTAATTCCAACATTAATGGGAGAGGGAACGCCAAAGGAAGACTTCATCTTGTTTTCAATTCGCTTGCCACGGATATTTATTACGTTACTCGCAGGCATGGCACTTGCATTATCTGGCACGATTTTACAAGCGCTGACACGAAATGATATGGCGGAACCCGGGATAATTGGGATTAACTCAGGTGCTGGACTTGCTGTCACGGTATTCTTTTTGTTTGCGCCAATTGATAGTGGATCATTTGCCTTCATGTTGCCTTTGGTTGCGTTTGTTGGTGCATTGCTCACTGCGGGTCTTATTTACTTGTTCTCGTATCAACGGAATGTTGGTGTTGATTCGACAAGGCTAGTGCTCACGGGAATTGGCTTCTCTTTAGCGTTATCAAGTGCTATGGTTGTCCTGATTTCATCGGCTGACCCATTTAAAGTGGATTTTATTACGAAGTGGCTATCTGGTGATATTTGGGGAAATGATTGGCCTTATGTGTGGGCATTGTTGCCGTGGCTACTTGTTCTTGTTCCATTTGCTATGTACAAGGCGAACACGCTGAATTTATTAAGTTTGGAGCGACCTTCGATTATCGGGGTGGGGATGTCTGTACGGCGTGAACAGATTGTACTCCTGATCATGGCAGTGGCGCTTGCTGGTGCTGCTGTTTCGGTTGCTGGTGGGATTGCTTTCATCGGTTTGATTGGTCCGCATTTAGCAAAAGCACTTGTCGGCGGTAGACATCAGCTAGTGATTCCAGTTGCCACGCTAATCGGTGGATTGTTGCTCCTGTTTGCTGATACGATCGGTACGCATTTGTTTCAACCAATCGAGGTGCCTGCAGGGATTATGGTTGCTCTCATTGGTGCACCATACTTTGTTTACTTACTGATTAGAAAGACATAAGGCATTTTGAGCAAAAAGGGTGAGACTTTTACCGGAATTCGTTTTAAGTGTTATGAAATTAGGAGACCCTAGTAATAGGGGCCTGATTTCATTGGCTGATTGAGATTCCCCTGTACCCCTACCCAAAACTGCTTCATCATGATTCAAAGTGGTTGCGTGCTGCACTTGTCGCTAATTGTCGTTACTATTTATGTGAATCAGCATGAGCGTAGTGATTGCTTTGCAGGCGGTACTCAAGGAGCTATTTAGTTCATTGGGTAGGGGAGCGTTGCACCTTATTACAAGCTGAAATACTAGGTTTGTTCACATCTGTTGTAAGGTTCCACTCGTAAAAGTGTTAATTGACATTGCCCCTAGTAGAAGCGTATCATTGTAGTTAAAATGTAGTGAATAACAATCATAAGGAGAGATCATTTTGAAGAAAAAAACCTTACTCAACCTGATAGCAATGATGCTTGTAGCGTCCGTGTTTCTGTCTGGCTGTGGTGCTAGTGATGATAAAGAAACAGACAAAAAATCAAGTTCAGGATCGACAAAAGAAACATTTGTCTACGCAATTGATGGTGATCCAGGAAATTCAATCAATACCATTACAACGAGCGATCGTTACGGTTTAATGGCAGTGAAAGCGATGTATTCACCGTTATATATGTATAATGGTCCCGATGATGTTGAATATTTTCTAGCAGAGAGTATGACACCATCAAGTGACTTTATGACGTACACAGCGAAATTACGTCAAGATGTGAAATGGCATGATGGTGAGCCGTTTACAGCTGACGATGTTGTCTTTACATATGAGCAAATGATGAAAGTAGAGAACGGCGGTTGGGCGTATGGTCAATTGATATTTGATGATCAGCCAGTTCAAGTAACGAAAGTTGATGACTATACGGTTGAGTTTAAATTACCTGAACCGAGTATGTCAGCAATGGAGTCGTTTAGCAATATCTTCATTATGCCAAAGCATATTTATGAGGGTGAAACGAATTTTGCTAACAGCGAGAAGAATGCAAGTCCTGTTGGTACTGGTCCTTATAAGTTCGATTCGTACAAGGCTGGTGACAGTTTAACGATGACGAAGAATGAAGATTATTTCTTGGGAGAACCAAAGATTCCAACAGTTGTTTATAAAATTATGCAAGACCCGAATACAGCCATGCTGGCATTGCAGTCTGGTGAAGTGGATGCGTTAAACGTTTTACCGAAAGATGCTGAGAAGTTGAAGGATGATGAAAATATTCAAATTGAAAGTTATACAGAGGGTCGGATTGGCTACCTAGGATTTAACATGGCATCACCGGCTGTTCAAGATCAGGCAGTGCGTGAAGCGGTTGCTTACGGAATTAATCGTGACGATGTGAACAAAGCGGCTTATACGTCAGAAGAGTATTACACAACTGCTTACTCGTTCTTACCAAGCACAGCAACGTATCAAACAAATGATGTGAATAAGCGTGAACATGATGTGAAGAAAGCGAAGGAATTACTTGCTGGAGAGAAACCAACGTTGAAACTGGCTTATACGTCATCAAGACCTGATCAAGTGCAACAAGCTGCTGTCATTCAGCAGGATTTGAAAGAAGTAGGGATCACGGTTGAACTGATGGCAATGGAAGGACCGGCACTGATTAATCAGCTGAGTTCGGGTGAAGCGGAATTTGATATGTTCCTCAACGGTTATGTCATGGGAATTGATCCTGATATTTTTAATCCGTTGTTTGTAACGGATGGAAGTGCAAACTATTTTAATTATAGCAATCCAGAAGTGGATGCGTTATTTACCAAAGGCCGCACGGAATCTGATGAGAAAGCGCGAGAGCAAATCTACGAAGATGTCCAGAAGATGGTCATTGAGGACTGTGCAATCATTCCTCTAGTGGAGAACAAACGTGTGATGGGCTTCAATAAGGATTTAGCAGGTATTGAGGACGCTGGACTTGTGCCAGTATATACGTTTGAAGATATGTCGAAATTATATTACAAATAGTGTTTAAATAAGAAACGCTGATCAATCCTGCCTTTAGATTCTTGGAGGTGGGATTTTTCATCGCTAGCTGTGGAAAGGGAGGAAATGAGTGCTACAATTTATCATTAAACGAATTTTAAAAGCGATTCCGCTTTTATTTTTGGTTTCTATTATCTGTTTTTTTCTCATCCAAATTGCGCCGTATGATGCTGTCGATTCGATTACAACACCGAATATGTCAGCGGAAACTGTTGAAAATATGAAGGAGCAATATGGACTGGATGAACCAATTTATAAGCAATACTTCTATTGGCTGGGTAATGTGTTGCATGGGGATTTTGGTTATTCGATTGTCAACCATGCGAGTGTGTCGGAGGAGCTAGCGGTTCGTGTGACGAATACGATAATGATTGTGCTTCCTGCATTTATTTTGGCGTTACTATTGTCGATTATTCTAGGCTTGTATGCTGGTGCAAAACACGGTAAGCTGGTCGATAAATTAATTGATGGGTTCAGTTTGTTTGGGATTTCGATCCCACCATTTTGGTTGGCGCTGCTCGCTATTTACTTTCTATCATTTCAATTGCAAATTTTTCCGATTTCAGGTATGTACACGCCTGGTGTGGAGGAGAATTTTGCCGATTTACTGCACCATATGATTTTGCCTGTGGCGGTATTGACGTTGTCGATTATGCCAGAGCAGATTCGCTATATTCGGTCGTCTACGATTGGTCAGTTAAATGAGGATTATGTGATGGTACAATCTGCCTTTGGTGAATCGAAGTTTAACATTATGAAGAAGCATGTGCTTCGTAACGTGTTGTTGCCTGTTGTGACGCTATTCGGAATGAGTTTGCCGATGCTTGTTACAGGTGCGGTCGTGACTGAGACTGTATTTGCTTGGCCGGGTGTCGGACAATACTTTGTGACGGCGATTAAGGGGTTCGATTATCCTGTGATTATGGCGGTGCTATTGTTGTCTTCGACACTTGTGATTATCGGAAATTTACTAGCTGATATTCTCTATATGGTGATTGATCCTCGGATAAAGGGGATTAAATAATATGGTGCGTAATGAAAAGAGATTGCCCCTGCTCACAGATTTGGTGGCGCAATATTATTTAAATTTATTCCAGCGTTGGCAGGAATCTAGTAGATGGCTTTGTGCTAGATATGAACAATTTTCGTTCAAGCTGATGCTGCAAATTAGGACTGCGCGGCGTTATGATCAAATGAAACTAGGAAGGGGTAGATGTGTGTGAACTTGCGTGACAATCGTCGCTTGCAAAATATGAAGCATGAGTTACTGCGAAATAAGCTCGCTTTTGCCTCAGTAATTGTGCTTTTATTCATTATTTTGTTTTCTGTATTTGCATTTCTATCACCGTATGATCCAGCTGCACAGGATTTAACGGAGATTTCTTCAGGACCAAGTGCTAGTCACTGGGGCGGAACGGATGATCTTGGGCGTGACTATTTGACAAGAGCTTTCTATGGTGGTCGTGTATCCTTACTTGTTGGGCTGACAGCGATGCTCATTTCAGTAATGATGGGACTACTTGTTGGTACGGTCAGTGGCTATTTTGGCGGCTGGATTGATAATCTGCTGATGCGCGCAGTTGATGTGCTGAGTTCGATTCCATGGATTATTTTGGTGACTGTTGCCAGTGTGCTCATTGGACCAGGGCTGAAAACGATTGTCATGGTGATTGGATTTTTAACTTGGATGGGCACTGCTCGGTTAATTCGAGCTGAGACTTTGTCGGTGAAAGAGCGGGAGTATGTTTTGTATGCACAGGCTTCAGGACAATCGCATCTACAGGTGATTGTGAAACATGTGATTCCGTCGATTTTGCCTACCTTGATTATTGCAGTGACGAGCACGATTGCGAGTGCAATTATGATGGAGTCTACGCTTAGTTTTCTCGGGCTTGGGATTCAGGAACCCAATTCTTCTTGGGGAAGTATGTTAAACAATGCTCAAGGCGAGGCACTTTATGTAGCGTTTATTCCTGGGCTACTGATTGTGATGACCGTGTATTCTTTCAGCAAATTGGGCGAGGTTTTCCGGGTTGCTTTTGAACCGAAAACGAAAGGAAATTCGTAATGGGTATGACTAAATTATTAGAGATAAATGATTTGCGGACGAATTTTTACCAAGGAAAGGTGCCGGTACCGGCAATTCGTGGTGTACGTCTGCATGTGAATAAGGGCGAGATTCTTGGTATCGTTGGTGAATCAGGCAGCGGAAAAAGTATCTTGATGAAGTCGGTGATGGGGATTCTTCCGCGGGGTGCCAAGATCGACCATGGTGAAATTTTGTTGAATGGTGCTTCGTTACAGGGGCTGAATGAGAAGGCATTCAATCAAATTCGTGGTCACAAAATGGCGATGATATTTCAGGACCCAATGACTGCGCTTAATCCGCTAAAGACGATTGGCAATCATGTACTGGATGTGTTGATTCGAGTACGGAATTTAAGCCGGAAGGAAGCGGTTCGTGAGGCACTTGCGATTTTGCAAGCAGTAGGGATTTCTGCACCTGAGCAACGGATGAAGCAGTATCCGCATGAATTTAGTGGTGGGATGCGACAACGGGTGTTGATTGCGATGGCGATTGCTTGTCAGTCAGAGCTTCTGATTGCTGATGAGCCAACGACGGCACTGGATGTAACGATTCAGGCGCAAATCGTTGCCTTGATTAAGAAGCTCCAGATCGAAAGGGAGCTGACGGTTGTGCTGATTACGCATGATCTTGGACTTGTTGCCGGGTTATGTAGCCGAATTGTTGTCATGTATGCGGGTGAAGTGATGGAGGAAGGGACGACGGAGGAGATTTTCTATCATCCGAAGCATCCTTATACGAAGGCGCTGCTTGCTTCAATTCCTAGGCTCGATGAGGGAGAGCATCACCGGTTACAGGCGATTCGTGGTAATGCGCCGAGCGCTGGGCAGATCCCGCACGGGTGCCCGTTTGCTGATCGTTGTGATTATGCATTTGATCGTTGCGGAGAGGCACCACCGTTTGTGTCATTTTCTGAAACTCAGCGTTCAAAATGCTGGGTAGCAGAGAAAGTAGGTGCTGATGCATGAGCAGAGATGATACCGCTCGTTCAACTGATTTAATTGATGTGCGTGATTTGAAGAAGTATTTTGTTTCGGAGAAGAATTTCTTTGGACAAGTGAAGGCGTTTACAAAAGCGGTCGATGGTGTGACTTTCACCATCAAGAAGGGTGAGACGTTTGGGCTTGTTGGCGAGTCTGGGTGCGGTAAGTCAACACTTGGACGGACGATTACGCAGTTGTATGATGCGACGGATGGCAAGGTGTTGTTTGCTGGGCAAGAGCTGACGGGGTTGAACTCCAAAGAGCTCCAGCCGTATCGCAAAAGGATGCAAAGTATTTTTCAGGACCCTTATTCGGCTTTGAATCCAAATATGACGGTTGCAGAGATTATTTCTGAACCGATTGATATTCATATGAAGTTGCCCGAACCGGAAAAGCTGGAGAAGGTTGCAACGATTCTTGAAAAGGTTGGACTGAAGCGTGCGGATATGAATAAGTTTCCTTATGAGTTTAGTGGCGGACAACGGCAGCGGATTGGGATTGCGCGCGCTTTGTCTGTTCAACCGGAATTTATTCTGTGTGACGAGGCGATATCGGCGCTCGATGTTTCTATTCAGGCACAGGTGATTAACTTGCTCGAGGATTTACAGGACGAGTTTGGATTGACTTATTTGTTTGTTGCCCATGATTTATCGATGGTTCGCCATATTTCTGATCGGGTTGCTGTGATGTATTTAGGGAAGATCATGGAGATTTCACCAAGCGATGAGTTGTATTTGCGTCCACTTCATCCTTATACGAAGGTGCTTTTGGCAGCGATTCCGATTCCTGATCCGAAAAAGGCACGCAGTTTTGCTGAGGCTGAAGTGACTGGTGAATTGCCAAGTGCACTAGTGATTCCATCCGGTTGTCGTTTTCGTAGCCGATGTCCGTTTGCGACAGAGCGATGCGCGAGTGAGGAACCAGTTTTACGTGAAGTGGCTAAGGATCATTTTGTTGCTTGTCATTATGCAGAAACGCTTGCCAAAGATGCCAGAGAAGTTGCTGAATCATTGTAATCATACACCACCAATTTGTCACATGGTCGTCATGGACAAATTGGTGGTATTTATTTATTTAATTATTTGCTTATGTGCAATCCTCTTATAGAAAAGCGCCTTTATCCGAAAGACAATCTTGTTGTTCGTAAAAGGTTCACAATTTAGTACTTGAAATAAGTTGCTTAGTTGTAAAATGAAATGCAACAAGAAAAAATCCAAAGTGAATTCCTGGTTATAATAAGTTTGCAAACAACTTATAACGGAGGAAACACAATGGATATCCCTAATACTAACACAAAGAAAAGAAGATTCAAACATCTCAGCATAGAAGAAAGAAGTCAAATTCAAATACTGTTGAAGATTGGAAAAACTCCCTCAGAAATATTCCGAGAACTCACAAGAGATCGAGCAACAATATGTCGTGAGATAAAGCGAGGAAAAGTCCAACAACTGAAAACAAATATGGAATACACAACGATGTACTTTCCTGATGTTGGACAAAGGATCTACAATGAAAATAGAGCTAAAAGTGGCGACAGAATCAAGTTAGGCCAAGATATTAAAGTTGCTGCATACATTGATAATGAAATTCTAAATAACAAATTATCACCTGATGTGGTTGCTTTCAAGCTTAAAACAGCAGGATTTAAAATGACACTCTGCACCAAAACAATCTACAATTACATTCAACTTCAGATGTTAAAAACTAGAAATATTGATTTGCTTCTAAAAGTAAAAAGGAAAAACAGGGTTAAGCAGGCTAGAGAAAACAAGAAGATATATGGAAAAAGTATTGAAGAAAGACCTACTGTAGTAGCTGATAGAGAAGAAATTGGACACTGGGAAATAGACACAGTAATCGGAAAAAAAGAAGGGCAAGAGGCGGTACTACTGACGCTAACAGAGAGGATCACAAATAAAGAAATCATTGTAAAAATACCTGGAAAAAATGCCGAAAGTGTACAATCAGTGATGATAGATATTCGGAAACAATGGGGCGAGAAATTCGATCAGGTTTTTAAAACAATCACAGCGGACAACGGAAGTGAATTTGCAGAATTATCTAGTCTTGAGAAAGACAGCACCGCCAAGATCTACTATGCACACCCGTATTCATCTTGGGAACGAGCAATCAATGAAAATCACAACGGCTTAATAAGACGCTTCATTCCAAAAGGAGAAAGTCTGAATAACTGCTCATTGGAACTAATAGAATTCATTGAAAATTGGTGCAATAATCTTCCAAGAAAAAGGTTGGGATACAGTACTCCAAATGAATTATTTGAACTGTTTATTCAGGGGATTCTATTTGGTAACGCGCCCGAATCAAGGACTCCATTTGCAGTTTGAGGATTGACACTGAGCCTCTGCGACCATGCACCTCACCGCCAAGAGACAAGCCTTAATGAGGCTTGTCTCCCCTGAAATGGTAGCATGGTCACCTCTCAGTGTAAATCCGTGGCTCGCCATTTATTTGCTTTAAAACCATCAAACCAAAGAAAATTAAATTCAAAAATTCTAACTTGT
>JAVBKF010000122.1:0-5150 GCA_031554215.1 Caryophanales bacterium | reverse complement strand
TTTTGCCATTTGTCACAAAAAACGAGGGAAAAGCAGCACGGTAATTTCAAGATAAATGAGGGAAGTACTGAAATCAGTTGAAATGACGTGATACATTTTTTGCAGAATAGTCGAGGGGATTTTCGCAGATTTTAAAATGTTTATTAGAAGATTTACAGAGCATAAATGCCTGAAATTCGATGAAGTCAAAAGGGAGATCATCAGAATCAAACTGAAACACGATCCTTCTGTGTAAAAAGCAGACGATTAATAGCTTGTTAGGTTATAATCAAGGGACACAAGGAGGGATTTCGATGAGACGGGTTCTAGTTTTCGGCGGGACTAGGTATTTTGGTAAACGACTGATTGAACGCCTAATTGAAAATGGTGATCAGGTGACTATGGTCACACGGGGTAATTCAGCCGATGACTTTGGCGATAAGGTCAGGCGCCAAAGGGTTGATCGCAGTTGCCATCAGGATATGGAAAGAGCATTTTCTAGCGGCGATGTCTGGGATGTTGTCTATGATAACGTTTGTTATACAGCAAAAGATGCTCAAATTGCCATTGATCTGTTTGCAGGGAAGGCCAGCAAATGGGTGTTTACATCGTCAATGTCTGTTTATGATTGGAAAGATAGGTTGGTTGAATCTGATTTTGATCCATATCACTATGTGTTTGATCCGCAGGGTGCCGAAGTGGGTTACGGTGAAGCGAAGCGCCAGGCAGAGGCGGTGTTTTTTCAGAATGCGCTATTTCCTGTTAGTGCGGTTCGGTTTCCGATTGTTCTTGGCGAGGATGATTATACGCGGCGCCTCCATTTCCATGTTGAACATGTGTCACGGAAACAAGCGATTGGCTTCCTAGCACCTGATGCGTCGATATCATTTATCAATTCAGCTGAGGCAGCGGAGTTTCTTTTTGAGCTTGGGCAGAATCTGGATACTGTAGGCCCAATCAATGCCTGTTCAAATGGGACGATTTCTCTTCGGAATTTAATTAGTTTAATTGAAAATAGTACTGGCGAAGTAGCAATGATTGAAAAGATGACTGCGGATGAGCACGCGTCACCGTTTGGCATTGAAGCTGATTGGACGTTAAATAATGAAAAAGCACGTGCGCTTGGGTTTCAGTTTCGGACACTGGATGACTGGCTACCACAGTTGATTAAGCATATCTCACAGGAAGAATAGCTTTTACCACCAAAAAACCACCAAAGCAAGCGCTAGGTAGCACTCGCTTTGGTGGTTTTTTTATGAAATTACTTAACGGCTGGTTTTCTTTCGTGAAGAAAAGTCTACTTGGTCTAGCGGGATTAATTTGGTTTTCTTCACGTACTTATAGCCGAGCCACAACACTAGGAAGAGTGGTACGCCTATATAGACTGCAATCAGTCCCAGCCATTCGATGTCTCCCCCGCTGGCAAATATATCGTAGCCCTGACCGATGATAATAATCAGGCAGACAATGAAAGCAAAAATAGGTCCGAATGGAAACCATTTTGCCCGGTAAGGTAGATCGCCGAGATTAAGGCCTTGTGCAAGATACGCCTTACGGAAACGGTAATGGGTAATGGAGATACCAACCCAAACGATAAATCCTGACATACCTGAAGCTGCTAGTAACCAGCCGTAAACAGCGCCTTCACCGAGGCTTCCACCAGTGAGTGCTGTTAAGAAAGCAATCGAACCAACAACTGTTGTCGTTAGCAGTGCATTGATTGGAATACCGCGCGAGTTGACTTTTGCTAAGAACTTTGGTGCTTTTCCTTCAACGGCTAAGGTCCATAGCATTCTCGTTGAAGCATACATACCGGAATTTCCAGCTGAAAGAACAGATGTGAGGATAACAGCGTTCATTGCAGAAGCCGCAAAGGTAATCCCAATATTTTCAAACACCAATGTGAATGGGCTTGTTGCCACAGTATCACTGGCGAGGCTCGGTGTTGTGAAAGGGATAATTAACGCAATCACAAAGATTGACAGAATATAGAACAATAGGATTCGCCAAAATACACTGCGAATTGCCTTTGGAATATTCTCTTCTGGATTTTCGCTTTCTCCAGCTGCGACCCCGAGTAGCTCTGTTCCTTGGAATGAGAATCCTGCAATCATACAGACACCAAATATCGCCATGAAACCGTTATGAAAAGGACCATCAGCAATGGTGAAGTTTTCAAATCCTAACGGATCACCTCCGCCAAGAATCCCAAAAATAATTCCAAAAGAGGTGGCAAGAAATAGGATAACGGTGACGACTTTAATCATGGCAAACCAATACTCAGATTCACCAAAACCGCGTACAGACATGATATTGAGCAAAAAGATAATCCCTAAGAATAATACGCTCCAGATAATTGGCGGCGCATCTTTAAACCAGTACTGCATAATCAGTGCTGCTGCGACGAGTTCAGCGGCAACGGTGATCGCCCAGTTGTACCAATAGTTCCACCCCATTGCAAAACCAAATGCAGGGTCAACAAACTTTGTTGCGTATGTGCTAAAAGAGCCAGAAACAGGCATGAATGCTGCCATTTCTGCCAAACTTGTCATAACAAAATAAACCATGATACCAACAATCGCATAGGCAGCAAGTGCGCCGCCGGGTCCTGCTGTATGTAATGCGTTTCCACTTGCGAGGAAAAGGCCAGTTCCGATGGCACCGCCAAGGGAAATCATCACTAAATGTCGTGACTTTAGATTCCTTTTTAATTCTGGTGCATTTGTTTCTTCTACTTCCACTGCGAGCTTTTTCATGCCTACATCTCCCCATATGTTTCATTTCTTTTCAAAAGAATTGACAATCGTATAGCTGTCATTTTCTTTCATTAAGATAGCACAACACAATTTGAACGTACCTATTTTCTTGCTGCTGTATAAACATGCAAGAACGCTAGGCACAATTGTGACAGTCCTGTTCCTTTCGGAGACAGTCCCAGCATATACACAAGAGACTTGTATATACTTCGGCGATTTTTCCTTTCAAATTACACTGTTGAGCGGTATCTCTAGTACCTCATGTAATCTACTTTTAAAGATCGCGACCTCTACCTCACCATAAAGAGCAAGGCATTATTCAATTTTGTGAATACTTTCACCCCATTTTAGACACTTTGTAAAAAGAATGCAAATTTATTTTCCTGACATCTTTTGAATTGTAGCGGATATGCCTTAGCATCTCGTTATTTTGGTCAGACTAAAACACTTTGATCAATGGAGGATTGGACCTTTATGTTTATACATTTTTTATACGCAGGAGGATTTAGAATCAACTTGGGAAATAAAAAAAGATTGTTTGGGGATATTATTGTGTATGAAAAAGATCGAAGGTGATACGAATGGTTTCTAATGTAAAGATGCATGAAGTGTTTATTGAATCAATCAGGGAGTCATTTAATTATAGTGGTGATTTGATCATTCGAGAGGTTGAAAAAGAAGGGGAAAATATCACGATCATGTTTATCGACACATTAATTGATGAAATCAAGTTGAAATCGTATGTGCTCGAACCGCTATCTGAACGACCCAAAGGACCTTGGAAAAACATTATTTTGGCGAAGAATGTACTGGAAACTGAGAGTTTGCAAATTGCGGTCGAAGGGATGCTCAAAGGGAATTGCGCGCTGATCACTGATCAGTCTACTAGTATTTTCTTACTGGATGTTGCTTCAACGACATCGAGACCAATTTCGGAGTCGATTACTGAGCAGGCAATGAAGGGTGCACATGATGGCTTTGTTGAAAGCATTATTTTAAATATTTATCAGATTAGGAAGCGAATTGAAAGCAGTCAATTGACAGTGAAATATAAAGTGAAAGGGGAGTATTCAAAGTCTAAGATTGCCATCATGTATATGAATGACCTTGTCAATAAAGATATGCTTAAAGAGGTCGAGCGCAGAATTGCTCATATTTCAGTGGACTATTTGCAGAACCCTGGTACGGTAATTGAATCTTTGGAAGACTCATCATTTTCACCATTTCCTCAAATGTTACATACAGAGCGGCCAGATCGTGTCGCTGCCAATTTAATGGACGGTAAAATTGTCCTTGTACTCGATGGTAGTCCGGTCGTTCTAGTTGTCCCTTCTACATTTGAAAGTTTCTATCAAACAGCAGAGGACTATAATAGTCGCTGGTATTTCAGTAGCTTAATCAGATTGATTCGTTATGCAGGTTTCTTTGTCACATTAACATTGCCAGGATTTTATATCGCTTTGGTTACGTTTCATATTGATTTGATTCCGACGGAACTCATTTTTTCAATGCAGGCCTCTATTAACGCGGTTCCGCTTCCACCCATTGCCGAGGCACTCCTCATGCAACTAACAATCGAACTAATCAGGGAAGTCTCGGTGCGTTTGCCGAAAGCCATTGCTAGTACAGTCGGGCTTGTTGGTGCGATTCTCATTGGCCAGGCAGTCGTTGCTGCTGGGCTCTTGTCGAATATTATCATCATTATTGTTGCCCTGACGGCATTGACATCGTTCGTATCACCATCGACTGAGATGAGTAACACAAGCCGATTACTAAGCTTTCCGCTAATGATTCTCGCCTATATGCTCGGTCTATTGGGACTTACTGTTGGTTTATTTGTGATCATCTTTCACCTCTGCACACTGCGGTCCTTTGGTGCACCGTACTTTGCAACGCTTGCGCCATTACGTCCGAAAGAATTGGCAGATTCAGTTGTTCGCGTACCCTTTTGGAAAATGAATCGGCGGGAGTTAATGGTCAAAAGTAGTAAGAAAATAAAAGAATATGGGTCGAGGTCGTGGCAACATGATAAAGAATAATAGTATCAGTCCAACTCAATTGTTTTTCATCCTGCTACTGACACAGCTCGGTGCGACATTTTCATCAGGTTACCGCAGTCTGATGATGATTACTGGCAATGATGGATGGTGGATTATCATCATTGCTGGACTACTCAAGCAGGTGCTGTTGTTTGCAATGTGGTACAGTATCAAGAAATTTCCGGAGCTTTCTGGCACGGAAATGCTCCAGAAACACTTTGGCAAAATGCTTGGAACTGCGATTAACTGGCTCTATGTGTTCTATTTTATGACGGTGATTATTTACATGCTCTGTAGTTTTTCAAAAATAATGAACATCTGGGTCTTTCCGCAGACACCGCCATGGGTGCTAGTTGTCATTGGTGTTGGTATCATT
>JAVBKF010000109.1:0-25249 GCA_031554215.1 Caryophanales bacterium | reverse complement strand
GCCCGAATGTGTTACTGCTCGATGAGCCAACAAATGACCTTGATATTAACACGTTAATTGTCCTTGAGGATTATCTAAACCATTTCAACGGCGTTGTGTTGACGATTTCGCATGATCGCTACTTTTTAGATAAAACGATTGATAAATTATGGGTATTTGGCAAAGGCGGACAGATTGACACTCATTTCAGCGATGCTAGCAGTTACTTTGCGTGGCAAAAAGAACAAGCCCAAGCTAGTAAACTAGCGCCCATGATCAAACCAGTTAAACCTAAGAACGTACAGGTAGAGAAGAAGAAACTTAGCTATGCGGAAATGAAGGAATGGCAGTCCATCGACGAAACAATTGCCAATACCGAAAAGGAACTGATCGCTACGCGAGAACAAATGAGTAAGGTGGGTAGCGACTATTCACGGGCTAGTGAATTAATGGCACAGGAAACTAGCCTCAGTGAAAAAATTGAGTATTTAATTGAAAGATGGAGCTATCTCAGTGAAATTGTTGATGGTGATTAATGCGTAAAGACCAAGCGAAAGCTTGAAGCGTATGCTGCAACTGAGAGGAAATTACTAATCATTTATATTAATTTAGAGACCAAACAGGCAAAGCGAAACCAAATGTCCCGGGTCTCTTTTTTGTGCAACCGGCAAACAACATGCAGCTCATCACCAACCAAATACCAGCAAATCCCCCCGCTCGCTTAATCACCTATAAACCGCTTCACTGGTCCTTCTCCCATACCTTAACTGGGTTTCCTGCGATTTTTCACAAACAGCCTATCACAATATTTTACGATCCTCCTACAAAAGTCCAAGCAATCATTGATGAGGCCTTATATCCTAGTAATAAAGCCATGAGCGCGTAAGGAGAGAATCAATATGAAAGTCATTGTTACTGGTGGCGCTGGGTTTATCGGATCGAACTTAGTGGATCAATTGGTGCTTAGCGGTATTGAAACCCATGTGATCGACAATTTAGCAACAGGGCATCAGGCATTTATTCATCCAAAGGCCACATTCTATCCAGTCGATATTCTGGATACTGAACGGTTACGAGACATTTTCAGTGCAGTACAGCCTGATGCAGTGTTTCACCTTGCGGCTCAAGTAGATGTTGGGCAATCCATTAAATCCCCAGCGATTGATGCAAAAACGAATATTCTAGGCTCAATTCATATCACCGAGTTATGCCGTGAGTACGGTAGCCAGCTCATCTATTCTTCATCCGCTGCCGTGTACGGCACACCACTTCAGCCGGTCATTGATGAACAACACCCCATCCAGCCACTCTCAAGTTACGGGATATCGAAGTTCACACCTGAACTATATATCCGCAGCTTAGCAAACCCACGCAACCTACACTACACAATCCTTCGCTACGCCAATGTCTATGGACCACGACAAATGGCAAAAGGTGAAGGCGGTGTGATTAGCATTTTCATCAATAAACTGCTTCAAAATGAAGCACCGCTGATCTTTGGAGATGGATTGCAAACCCGTGATTTCATCTATGTCAGCGATGTTGTAAATGCCAACATTGCGGCGCTACAAACTAGGGCAGATGGGATTTTCAATATTAGTACTGGGCAACATCAGTCGATACAAACTATTTTCGACATGATTCAGGGGCTAACCGCAAAGAAGATCGATGCCATCTATCAACCAGCGCGTTCAGGTGACATCGGACACAGTTGTCTGAATAATCAATTAGCTACCAAAACATTGCAATGGCAACCACAAGTCACACTGAGCGCAGGGCTAGCCAAAACCTATGCCTATTACAGCAATCAGCACAGCTGAACAGTCGAACTAAAAGCGACATCCAATTGATCCAGTAGTTGAGTTACTGAGCCGGAGTAGTGCTTTACTGAGCGGCTTGCAACGCCTAAAGAACGTAAGTGTAGTGCCAATGATTGCATCAGGCGTTACTGCCAGTTTAACGACGCCATCCCTTTTCATCTCGGTCAGCAAATTTCAAGTCATCCTAGCGCCCTGCCTCATGAATCTGTCAGGTTGCTTCATCTAAGATAGACTAATCACCTATTTTGGTCACGCATCATTTAACCAGCTAGTAAGATACAACAGAGTGAAATAAGCTAAGCTAATTGCCCTTGAAACAATTCGGTCCTGTTGCGCGGCACTACCCCAGTATAAGTACAGTTATGCAACGTATCCCCAGTGTACAGTTCGCCCAAAAACAACGAACCAAGATGCGTGGTATCTTTCCACCATCTTGTGACGAAGCACCCGCTCGAGCTGCAATTCACTGAATTTTTAACTAATAAAGCGCCTGAAAATGGCTAGTGATACACCTTGCAAATACTTTATTTTGCATAAACACCCCATTCTATTGAAAAAAATAATCTTTATTTTGATTCCCATAAGGAGAGTCGTAAATGAAAATATTACTTGCCACATACTGGTCTATTCCCCATCTTGGTGGCGTGTGGAACTATATGGTCCAACTGAGGGAAAAGCTCGAAACCTTAGGACATCAGGTCGACTTGCTTGGCTATGATGAGGACAACACTTCTGTCTATATTGTCAATGAGAACCGGAAAATCGAGCGAAGTAAGTTACTACCGTTACTCACTGCTAACCTAGATAAAGAAACATACCCTGAAATTTATGCCAATCAATTGGTGAAATATACAGAGTTCCAGCGTTATATCTATGAGCTCAGTGCCGCTTATTTTGGCCTCGAAAAATATGATGTGATTCATACGCAAGATGTGATCGCGACGACGGCTATTGACCGGGTAAGACCGACACACGTTCCACTTGTCGCAACACTTCATGGTTCCGTTGCTCACTCAATCCGGCATCAACTGGACACCATTCATCAATCTGACACCGCTTTCATGGCGAAAATCTATTTCGATGAACTCGAACGCTTAGGTGCTACTGCCGGTGATGTCACAATTGTAGCTAATCATTGGCTCAAGAATTGCCTTATCGATGAATTCCAAGTGCCAGCAAATCAGATTAATGTCCTTCACTATGGCTTCGATACGAAGAAATTCATCGAACAATCCAAGAAGAAAATCAACATCATTCGGCCAAAAGATAAAAAGGTGATTCTCTATTCCGGCCGGCTTGTTGATCTAAAAGGTGTCCAGCACTTAATCACTGCTCTTAGTTTAATCAAGAAAAATCGCAGTGACTGGGTTTGTTGGATAGTTGGTTCTGGTAACTTCCAGCCCTCTTTAATCGCCCAAAGTATACAACTTGGTCTCGATGATGATATCCTCTTCTTCGGAAAGAGTAGTGATGTGCCTGCACTGATTGCAATGGCAGATATCGTTGTGTTGCCGAGTCTCCTAGAGAATCAGCCGCTTACCATCATCGAAGCTCAAATTGCCGGGAAGGCAGTTGTCGTTAGTGATACGGGCGGATTGCCTGAGATGGTGCAGGACGGTGTCACTGGGCTCGTTGCACCTGCTGGCAATGCCAAGAGCCTTGCAACAAAAATCCATATGCTGTTAGCAGATGAACAACTCTTATCAAGGCTTGGTCATACTGCGAAAACTTGGGGGATGGCACATTGGTCAATTGACCGAGGGGTCAGGGATTTACTCACGCTCTATCATGTCGCTACCGAAAAGCGCAGAAAGGCAGATCACCATGGCTAGCCTACTGACGACAACAAAACGCTACCTTCTTGAACTATTTGATTCATGGAAGCATTGGTTACGCAGTCACCGACCACTTTCCTTCATGGGCCCCTATAATCAAATTGGTCCAGTGAACACGCAGAATTTATATAGCGAGTCACTGGCACTGCTGCCAATTCGGGCAGATGAATATAGCTTCCTGTTTAGTAAGCCTACCACACCTAACAGTTTGCTCGTTTCAGGGACCGAATGGGAGAAAATCAGTCAGGCAGTGCCAGTTGGCTATCATATCCCCGCAGGTTTCTCCTCTGGACTACTAGACAGGTCTCAGGGAAATCACTATCAAAGCTTATTTCAACGTGATGGCACGAGGACGACAGTCTGGATAGACCCTGCTGTATGGGAGCAAATTGCCGGGCAATTACCGGATCACTATCAATTACCACATGGTATCTTAGCTGGAGCCATGCAGCAGTTAGGGATTCAACCACCTCAGTCACTATTTACCAAACCGCAGCGAGCAGGTTTCGTGATGATTGAACCAGTTACTTGGCAACGAATTGCTCAGTCAATACCAAATCATTACCGACTACCAGACCCTTTGATCACAAACAAGCTGACACAAATGGAAGGTCACTACTATCGGAGCCTCTTCTCTTCGAGACTTGAACAGACCAATCACTTTGTGGACGCCACAGTTTGGCAACGAATTACCCAAAATACAAATGACGACTTTACAATACCGAGTAGAGAGAGCCTATCCATTTTCAAACCAATGACGGCAGATGCCTATCACTTTCTATTTGATTCTAAGCCAAAACAGCATCCGCTTCTCGTAGACCAAACCATTTTCCAGCAGATAGCAGCAAATTTGCCAACTGGCTATAGGCTACCGTTCCCGCTTACCACGGATATCACCAGTAGAGCAGTTTTTAAAAAAGTGGGTCTCTGATTGAGCCAGTATCATAGCGGAGCTTGACGTTTCCTTTAACCCACCAGTCGGGGATACCAAAATGATCATTTCTGCTCGTAGATGGTCTAATACACGAAGAGGAAGCCACTTGATGTGAATATACTACATGACCAAGTGATTACTTGGTCACTCATCATTTTGTGAAGGGAGGCTTAAACTGATGGTAAATCCATTTACCGGGTATGTAGTCACCTCGAATTATGGGTCACGAACGAACCCACTGAACGGTTCGAGAGAATTTCATCGCGGGATTGATCTGGTCAAATCAGATCGTGCACCAATCTATGCATTTTCAGGTGGGATTGTCCGCCATGCCAAAATGGGCGCAAGCGGAAGCGGGCTCGGAGGCTATGGCAACGTTGTTGCTGTTGAAGACCCAAGCGGTGCTTTGCATATTTATGCACATTTGAATAGTATGAGCGTGCAGGTGAATAAGCAGATAGCGCATGGTGCGCAAATTGGAACGCAAGGACGAACTGGCGATGCGGCTGGCTCACATTTGCATTATGAAGTCCGCTTAAAAGCGAACCCAAGTTTCGGATACGGGACGGACACAAATCCTACGAATTATTTACTTGCACACCTAGTGCCACAACCAACACTGCGTGTGGGTAGTAGAGGTGAAGCAGTCACGCAACTGCAAACCCTATTAAAAGTGCCTGCAGATGGGATTTTCGGACCGAAAACCGAGGCTGTCCTGAAAGCATGGCAAAGCGCCAACAATCTGGTTGCTGACGGAATTTATGGACCCAAATCCTATCAAAAATTGCAAGCGCTTTTCTAGCAACGCGTGCACCTGACTGATCGGTATCAGCGTTTCTCTAGGGGGGATTTGATCAATCGCTTTCTCCCCTATTTGTTGGTTGATTCAGCTAAAGTATCCGCAAACCTACCTCATATTTGACGGACTAACCTACGAGTCTGCCGATGAAAATCTACATCCTAAGACGACCAACAAAATTTACATAAAGGATGATGTTTGGTCATTCTGTCACTTTGTAAACTACATTACGAATCTCCCCAGCACCTGATTGCTGCTACGATAACGATATCCATTATCTCGTCCTTAGTAGGGATTATAATGATTCCGATTGCCCTATCTGTAATACTTTGAAACCCTTTTTCAAAGGAACTGTTTAAAGGAACTGATCTGGCTCAGTTTGATGAACCCATTTAAAAACCTTGATACTGAAGAACACCTTACAACCTTCTCCTTTACAATTTTGACAACTGCGAACTGCGAAACCATTAAGCCGAACAACCCTTATGTCAATTTAAGTCGTTTGAATATCTTTATTTGAAAATTCCACAGCTAACCAGTGTCCATTTTTCTTCATCTTTGTCTATCCGCCCTGTCCCTTTTTATTTTGGCGCATTTAATAAATAGAAACATTTTCTAGAAGCAGCTTTGATAAGGGTCTACTTACCTACTTTGCGGGGGAAGGCGATGGTATTAAAGTTGCTCGAAAACAGTCATTACAGGAGGGGTGAAAATTGAAATTAAAGGAGTTAAAAGGCCATTACAGTGCTATTTATAGTCTGGGTGACCTCTGTCTTGCAGGCCTCGAATTACGAAAAAATAACCTCAGACCTTTTGCAGGTCCACTAGACTGGATGTCATCACCGTCACTACCAGATGTCACACGTTTATTGAGGCAACAATTTGCAGGCTATATGGACCAGGAAAATCTTGTTCCAGCGGGCTACTCAACAGGGGTAGATAGCTCGGAACAATACCTTTGTTTTACAGATACGACTTATCATATTATCTCAAGTCATGATTTCAAGGCCAGTCAAAACAGTTTTAATAACTTAGCAACTTACCCAATTGTGCGGGCAAAATTTGACAGGAGGATTACCCGTTTTTTAGACAAATTAACACACGCAGACAAGCTATTATTTATCCGAACTGAGGGCAGTTTTGAGGAAGTGATTGAGCTGGAAATGGTGTTATCAACAATGGTCAAAAAGGACTTTTCAATTCTGTTGATCAACCATGTCAATACAGTTCATTTGGTTGAAAAGAATTGGCCAATCAGAAATGTTTGCGTGATCGAGTTGCCCAATCAGGAGAAATGGCTAGGCAACGATGCGCTATGGAAAGAGATACTCACGGATATTACCGTTGATTCTGCATGAAAAGGAGGCTATTTCGGTGTTTAACAACGCAACAATTTTGATCACAGGCGGGACTGGTTCTTGGGGAACAGAGCTTGTTTTGCAATTACTCCCCTTTGATCCGAGGAAAATTATCGTTTTTTCCCGGAATGAAGATCGGCAAGTCACGATGCGAAGGGAAATAACAGACAAGCGCCTTACTTTTCATATTGGCGATATCCGTGACAAGGAAGCGCTACTACGTGTGCTTCACGGCGTCGATTTCGTATTTCACCTTGCTGCCCTAAAGCACGTCCCCGTTTGCGAGGAACATCCACTCGAAGCATTGAAAACAAATGTGAATGGCACACAGAACTTAATCGATGCCGCTATCACTGCCCGTGTGAAAAAAGTCATTCATGTTTCTACTGACAAAGCTGTTGATCCAGCTAATTTCTATGGATTCACGAAAGCAATTGGTGAAAAAATCGTGATTGATGCAAATGAAAATAGCGTAGGCACAAAATTCATCTGCGTGCGAAGTGGGAACGTTTTGGGAACTAACGGCAGTGTTTTGCACTTATTTATTGATCAAATTAAGCAGAACAAAGAGGTGACCATCACAGATAAACGCATGACACGCTTTTTTTTAACCCAAGCAGATGCAATCAAGCTGCTACTCAAGGCTGCCACAGATGGTGACGGTGGTGAAATCTTTGTACTTAACATGCCAGCTTGTAAGATTACTGATCTAGCAGAGGTTCTTATCAGGTACTATGGCCGAAACGTAAAGATGACTGAGACTGGCCTGAGACCCGGGGAAAAGCGCTTTGAGGTGCTTTTATCAGATAAAGAAATACTGCTTACCGTTCATTATAATCAGGACTACTTTGTCGTGTTACCGAGTCATGCCGCAGCAAAACATAACCCTCGCTACGCAAACTGTCCTTTGATTCGTAGAGCGAGTTATCGATCTGATGAAGAGCTAATGAGTCACACTGACATTCTGCAGTTGCTATCGCAATCACAGTTACTAGGATAAGTTTTTACCCGAAAAAAAAGCAGTTGACCTAAATGATTCGCTACGAACGCAGTCTAGTACCGAAAATTGTCCCCTGCTTGAAACAATCATCATTTAGTGATCTTCGTTTACAAAAAAATGGGGGATTTCAATGAAACAGCAACCGAAGTTGCTGATTACAGGAGCGAGTGGCTTTACCGGGGAACACGCTTGTAGGCACTTCGCTGCACTTGGCTTTCATGTTACTGCTGTAACGAGAGGGAAACAACTTGTGCTGGCAAACATTCAGGTAGCCGTTTGCCAGTTGAATTGCAGGGATGAGGTCAATCAGTTAATTGATCAGGTGAAACCAGATTATCTTTTGCATCTAGCTGCCGTGAACCATGTTGGGAAATCATGGGCTGATCCGGTAACAACGATCGAGGCAAATGTGCTCTCTACGCTCTATTTGGTTGATGCGATTCGGCGTGTGAAACCCTTCTGTAGAATCATTGTTGTTGGTTCGGCACTACAACAGCATCAGAGCAGTCGCCCTTCTCATCCTTACGCACTGAGTAAAAATCTTCAGGAAAGGCTAATCGATGCTTGGGTGAGGCTATTCGATATGGATATCGTGATTGCCAAACCTTCAAACTTGATTGGACCCGGACGCTCAAATGGCGTGAGTGCTATCTTTGCCCGTCAGATTGTGCTGATGGAGCGCCAGCAAGCTGAAGCTATGCTTGAAGTGAATAATTTGGCGGCAAAACGTGATTTTATCGATGTTAGGGATGTCGTCTGCGGTTATGAGGTTCTTTTTGCTAATGGGAAAGCTGGAGGCATTTATGACATTTCGACTGGGGGGTTGGCTTCCCTAGGTGAAATGCTGGCAGTTTATCAGCGCCTTTCTACGCTAGACTTCGAGGTGCACTCAGCAGCGATGTCCACGGTCGATGATGCTGCTTGTGTGCCACCAATCGCACTGACAGCCCTTGGCTGGCGACAGACCATTTCGCTTGTAGATTCTCTGAGGGATACGCTGGATTATTACCGGTTACAGGTGGGGAAATGCGATTAATTTGATCAAACTTTTTTTGTGGAATTAGGTCATGATACCGGTGGCTGTTTGTGATATTCAGCCGGTGTCCTGCTGCCAAATAGTTAATTCATAAGGAAGATAAATATGCCCCACCGTTGTCTGAATAGGCGCTCTGATACTTGAAAAGTGTGCGCTTTTTGCCAACAAATTGAGGACAAGCTGCAGTTTGAAAAAATGTAGGAAAAGAACTGTCATGAATTTCGAGAACGAACTTTTAGGTTTAAGTGACTGAGTGAATTTGTAGAATTAGTTACTCAGTTGCCTGCCTGTACAAAGCTTGCTCAATTATACAGACAAAAAAAATAGCTGATTTCATAAACCAAAAGCGAAGCAAAATCCCCTTAGTGAAAACATGATTCAAGAAGAAAACCACTCTGCAACTTGAACCACGAAGTGGACAAGTAAGGACTCACAGAGAATTGGTACTAAGGCCGCGCGCCCCGGAAAACCTAGCCGTTACAAACCCAGTTCCCCTTTTATTTTGTCCGAAATCACAACCATTAACATTGCTTAAAAGGTCGAATAATGGCGTTCAACTTAGGGAAAACTATCTTTTGTGCCTTTTAAGGCAACCAAAAGGAGGAAATACCATGGGAATATTAAGTGGAAATCCAATGAAAGAACCAATGCACTATGGTGAGGTTTTTGGCACATGGTCCTATTTAATGACAACAAAGGGTCTAAATGCAGCAAACCAAACTTTGATTAATCACGCAGGGGACAAAGATTTAAAAGAGCTTCTTCAAGAGGCGATTAAACTGGGGCAGACGGAAGCCAAACAAATTGAAGCGCTTTTAAAAGAAAATGCAGTGGCACTACCGCCAACCCCACCAGATAGAGCTAAAGCAAATGTTGATGATATTCCAGTAGGTGCACGTTTCGGGGATATGGAAATCGCTGCAGTGTTAGCGAGCAACATGACAGGTGGCATTATTTCATGTAGTGCGCTTATGGGGCAATGCATTCGAGAAGATATCGGAGCAATGTTTGCTGAGTTTCATCTGCTAAGAACTGCTCTCGGATTAAAAATTCTTCGTGTAAATAAAGAAAAAGGGTGGATCATTCCCCCACCTTTACATGAAAAAGTATAATTGTTACAACATTAAAATTGGAAATCTTAAAAAATAATTAGCGATTGGGGGCTGCCTGAGATAATACTCGGCAGCCCGAAAATGATTAGGGTGTGCCTGAAAAAAATTTAAGAAAGGGTATTTCAATTAGCGCGGAGAGTCATCAACAGTTGCTTCACGATCGTTTCAGACTGTTTTGACATACACGCTACTTGCTAATCTGCGATGCAGATTAGCGTATCGAGGAAAAAACCGCAAATACCCGTGAGTATCTGCCGCTTGCGTTCTTAATCTTCGATTTAGCAAACAGAAGGGTCAGCACACGCCGCCCTAGCGAAGCTTAGCAACAACGTACTGCTAAGACTTTTTTTGGGGCAAAGTGCAGCGGAAAATTCTTCATAAATCTTTTTCAGACGCACCCTTGGGTAGTCTCCCCCATTAGGCAAAATTAAAGTTCATCAGTTTCACCAAAACACTTCTCATGAACATACCGTATTGTTCCTACCCAGTTTCCAAAACCATCAAGAACATTTGGATTCTGTTTTAGCCTACATCTCCATCCCCATTGAATAACAGCGATTCACCAAGACAGATAGCCAAAGCGTTAGGAAATTTATACCACGCATTGTTTTGTTGTAATGAAACCCGAGCTGGTTCCCTTATCCGCTTTACGCTCTCAGTCTTTTCACCTGGTTCATGCCGCAGTAACGGTTTCTAACACGGCCTCACGTCATCGATTACTTTACGCACGTTTTCATTTACTTCAACTAGCCACCACCAAATTCTGTTATAATCATAAAGAAATAACAAGACAACTAATGCTTAGGAGAAGAGATATGACAGCAGTAGCGAAGACCCAAATAGAAGAAAACCTATTAAAGAAAATCATTAAATCACAACAAGGTGAGTTAGATGCGGTACTTGTTTATCGAAAGCTAGCGGCTAAGACAACGAACAAGAAAGAGAAACAGCTCTTTCTAACACTGGCAGCAGAAGAAGGAAAACATGCCGCCATTTTGAAAAATATCACGCAAGCTACATGTACACCGAAGAAATTCAAATCACAGTTTGTTAGCCTGTTTTACTCAGTTTTCGGGTTAAATAGAACACTTAATATCCTTGTTAAAGGTGAACTTGCTGCCATTCCGTTCTATGAGGAAATCATGGTACAGTATCCGGTAGTGAAAACGTTACGGAATGACGAAGAAAAGCATGCACGGATGCTCGAAACATTGAGGACTAAATAAAGGATGCTACGATATGAAATGGTGACATGTAAAAAAGCGAGTATGGTCTAGCAACGCCAGCCTCGCTTTTGAAATATCACATTTCCTCTTCATTGTCAGAATAGACCTCACTCCCCCGCGCCTGCCGACTCCTGCCTCATCCTCCTAGCCCGGTTATTACGAAGCCGAATCCCCGTTAGCAGAGCACCTAGTACACAAATAGAACCAGCAACAAGATAGGCCCAGTGCATCCCAAATATAAAGGCTGCCGCTTCGCCCTCGACATAGCCCAGCACTTCATACCCGAGCTCAGCACTCATTTGGTGATAGAGAACACTGGTTGATAAAAGAATCCCAATTGTCATCCCTAAATTCCGAACCAATGCGTTCAAACTACCAGCAACCCCAAGTTTATTTGGCGGAACTGTCGACATCACAAGCGACGTGTTCGGCGTTTGGAAAAGTGAATTTCCGAGTGAAGCTAGCGCGCAAAATAGCCCAATAATCACAAGTGAGGTTGTTTCTGACAAGGCGCTGTAGCCAAACAGACCAATTGCAGCAATCAGAAGACCAACAAAAGTGAGCACTTCAGAGCCAATTTTATCCGACATATACCCACTCAGTGGCGCCACTGCCGAGCTAACAATCGGAAAGATCATCATGAAAAGACCTGTGGCCCCAACCGACAGCCCCAGTATATCCTGCAAATAGAATGGCTGAATAATATTAAGGCTGCTAATCGCCACAAATGAAATAAAGGAACAGAAAATACTGAGTGAGAACAAACCATTTTTGAAAATAGACAGGTCGAGCAATGGATTCTTCGTTCTCCGTTCCACGAACACAAATAGGACGAGTAATCCAATCGAACCAGCATATCCGGTGAGCATATACAGTTGATTGGAAACGTAATGCGATACATTGAGCGTAACCAGTAAGGAGGCGATTGAAACAAAGTAAAGCACCGCACCGGGAATATCCAATCTCTCATGAGAGGCAACATGTTCTTTCGGCAAAAACTTCACCGCGAGTATCACTGCGACAATGCCGATTGGAATATTGATGAGGAAAATCACGTGCCAACTAGAGATAGAAAGAATTAGCCCACCAAGCGGTGCACCGGTCATTGTTCCAAGTGCCACTGCCATTGCCGAAATCCCCAATGCGCGTCCGCGTTCATGCTTCGGGAAAATATGCGTGATAATTCCTTGGTTTGTTGCCATCGCACAGGCAGCACCGACCGACTGCAATAGTCGTGCAAAAATCAGAAATGGTAGTGAACCCGCGACCCCACATAATAATGAACCAACAGTAAACAATAGTAACCCGATTTTAAAAATCCGAACCTTGCCTTTCGTATCTCCGAGCCTGCCAAATATAATAATCGTTGAGCAAATAGCAATTAAGTAAATTGTCACAATCCATTCTACGCTTGCCATATTGGTATCTAAGTCTTTCGCAATCGTAGGGAGTGCCACATTGACAATATTGGCATCAAGTGTCCCCATGAATGGCATGAAAGCTAACACAAATAAGCTTACCCAACGATTCTTACCATTTTCCATTCTTTTCGCCTCTTCCATATTTCAGCATCTAACGGTAGAAATCGGTGTAGTTTAGTTGTAGGTCGTCGTATCTGATGCCGACTCACCTGTTCAATGATATGAAAAATATACCATGAAAACCCCCTCAAAAATATGTCTTCATCCAAACACAATTCCGAAAGGGTTCCCGTCAGTACTATTTATTCCTCTATTTCAACGCTTTCTGCAATTTCTTGAAAAGCTTTCTGATCATAGTTGGCTTCTTTTTCAGCACCAACAAAAACCATATAGTAATTGTCTTTTCCATCAATCAATGAAATCACATAATTTCCGGTATCGTCCTTAGATTCATATGTTTTCGCCTTTTTTCCATCAATATCAGCTTCTGATAGCGTCTTTAGCTTACCATCAGATGCCTCTGCTTCGTTGGCAAATGATTTCTGTAATTCCTTCGTCACTTCATCAAAACTCTTGCCCTTACTGAAGGTCCCCTTTGGGGTAACAATGACTGCTGCGGCTCCCTCTTTCTCTGACTCCTTTGATGCGACTAATGGAGAAGCATCCTGCACTAACGCCTCATTAAATTGCCAATCTTCTGGTACAGTCATCCTAATTTTCTTGTCTTCACTTTCTACTACATGATCATTTGAACAGCCTACTAGTCCAACAGCCAGCATCAATATAGTCATCAACAGCAAACCTTTTCCTAAGCGCTTCTTCATCCGTTCCCAGCCTCCTCTTAAATCCATTGTATATTGAAAAACGAGCTGTTTCAATCAAACAGCCAACTTGCATATCACATCTCCCCTAGCGTGTATTTGAAGAAGATTTATGAAATATTTATGAATAATTCCCCTGTGTATTATGCCCGAAAAAAGTCTTAGCAGTACGTTGTTGCTAAGCTTTGCTAGGGCGACGCGTCTGTCCCTTCTGTTTGCTAAATCGAAGATTTAGAACGCAAGCGGCAGCAGTACGTTGTTTGTTAAATCGAAGCTCTAGAACGCAAGCGGCAAATAGGCCCGGGTATGTGCAATTTTTTCCACGATACGCTAATCTGCATCGTAGATTAGCAAGTAGCGTGTATATCAAAACAGTCTGAAACGATCGTGAAGCAACTGTTGATGGCCCTTCCCCTTGCGTATCGAAAAATCCGCGGGCATTACCCTTTATAAATCTTTTTCAGACACACCCTAGTGAAGTCACTAGGGACTCGCATGCTAGTACAAGGGTCAAGGGTCTATCAATAGATAAAAAAATCAACAGCCACCAAAGAAACATCAGAATCTCACAATGCCTCAGAGCAGCATTGGACCGATGACTTCAATCACTTGTTGATTTGTATGTATATACGCAAGCACTTCATTGCTAATTGGCAGTTTGGATCAGGACAATAACGGAATCCTTTTTGCATATTTCTCAATCAGTGCTTTATTATGTGCATCAGCACCGTCGATATTCCCACTAAGGAAAACAGGCGGTTCTATCCCTTGTAATGCGAGTAATTTAATGACTTCAGCAAATACTGCATTGATAATCGTAGTACCGGTCACCGATGAAATGGGCGCAAATGGCACTGCGACTCCCTCATAGGTTAGCACTGCATCACCAATGGGAACATGATTATCAATCACCAAATCGACAACATCTACCAAACGCTTGCCTGATTGATGACGAGATGGCTGGCTCATCGAATACGTCACTGACGTAACACCAATGACATAGGCACCTTTTCCCTTTGCCATCTTTGCCACATCAATTGGCACTGGGTTTCTGCCAGATGTCGAAAACACAAATAAGACGTCATTTTTCTGGATATCCTGGTCACCCATAACAACCGGTGCATAATCACCTCTTCGCTCTGTTTCAGATGATCGCATGGCACCTTCATGAAGCATCAATGGTTCGTGTAGAATCGGCTTCACCGGAACAAGTCCACCCGCTCGGTAAAAAACTTCTTCCGCTAGCATATGAGAATGTCCACAACCAAACAATTGGACAATCCCGCCTGCAGCAATCGTTGTAGCAATTTGTTTTGCTGCCTCTTGCATCTTGTTATCCTCTGCTACTTTAGTTTGTGCCAATGTCTCAACTATTTTTTGAAAATATGCATCAATCATCCAAGTTACCTCCTATTTATCCAAATTATAATATGAATCCATCGTTGTCCGCAACCTCGCCTTGCACTAAGCACCGTTTCCTTTTTGGGAATTTTGTTCAATTATAAATCAAAGAACGATGAAACGACTGCTTGATAGCCAAATCAAATAGTCCTCTGATCAATAAGAAAATCATGCTCGTTCTCCTTCAATCTAGTGAAACAAAAAGCCAGATTTGTAAACAAATTTGTCATAGCAAAATATAGCTAGTGCCATTCTCGGTACTGTGATATGATCAATATCTACAACGGTTTCAGGAGATAGTCATGAAAAAAAAGACAGTCATAATCAATATCATTTTGCTCATCTGGTTTGGCCTTGATCTGGTTGGGATTTCCATTGGAGATTTCACACTTACGAGTCCAGTATTCATTAGCAAGCCCTTTGGTTTATTTTGGTGGATAATGTACGCAATTCTCTTACTCGTTTTCATCAAAACTGATGCCATTGGTAAGTTCCTATTGTTACTATTTCTCACCATCTGGGGCTACTTCCAATATGCGATGTACTTTTTCAGTACTGAAAGTGGTATTGCCAAGTATAATCATTACTTCAGTAATACCCATCACCTGTTTGATCCCTCAAGTACACACCTAGTCAAAGATACCTATCATATTTTTCTAGATATTCTTATTCTTTTGGCACTGATCACAACCATCATGTTCATCTTGAAATCAAAAAAACGAAAACATAAATAGAGACCAAAAAAGTATCAGGCACTTAGGGTGTGTCTGATGCTTTTTTGGTAGATTGTAATTACTTAACAATCAGTACTGGACATTGCGCATGAGAAGCAATTTTGTTACTAACACTGCCGAGCAACGTTCCTTTAACCATTCCTTTTCCTGTTCGTCCAACAACAACTAAATCATAATGATGTTCGTTAGCATAATCCGAGATAATTTGCCCGGCTTCATAACCCCGGAACGAATGTGTTTCATAAGCGATATTCTCATCCTTCAGAAACTTGATGGCATGGGACAGCACATATTCATTTTCCTTATCCAGCAATGTCTCTAAATCAATGACACCTGTAAACTCACTCATAAACAATGAATTGATCGAAACATGAATAATTGAAATTTTCTCGCTACCTACTGCCTTAGCAAGTTGTGCTGCCTGTTGTAAGGCTTTGGATGCCATTTCAGACTCATCGAGCGCAACTAGAATCTTCTTATACATGTGCCTTCCTCCTTTGAATTGGGCTTTGACTAAGAATTGGTCCTTTATTTCTAAGAAACAACAGCCCTTTATTTAGCTTTATTATACAATTTTTGGACGTTCAAGTCTATGACCCCTAGAATAAATTACTAGAATCCCCCCACAAAAAGCTTCTTCAAAAATGTTATGATAGAGTAAAACTTTGTGAGGTTTTCAAATGAAGAAACAGATCCATGTTGTAGGCGCTGTCTTGAGGCATGAAGGTAAAATATTTTGTACGCAACGAAATGCAGAGAAATCATTACCCCTTCTATGGGAATTCCCAGGAGGCAAAATTGAAGAAAATGAAACTGCGATTACAGCGCTAAAGCGGGAAATCACCGAAGAACTCGCTTGCACAATTGAGGTCGGCGAAGCAATCCTAGCAACCACGTATGAATACGACTTTGGTATCGTTCATTTGCAAACTTTTTATTGCAAGCTTATTCAGGGAACGCCTGTGCTACTTGAACATGTTGCCGCAAAATGGGTTGCGATTGATCAGTTGTTGGCATTGGATTGGGCACCGGCAGATATTCCAGTCATTGAAGAAATCAGCCGCAAATTCCGGCTAGAAAATGAATCGTAAATAATGGTTGTATCGCTAAAAACAACCTAGTAACGGTAGTAACTCTTTGGCACCAGACCACAGATTTCGTTAGCCAAAAATCATCCTTTCAATTGACCAATGAACATCATATAGGTACTTTCTAGATTTTCTTTTCAAATCTGCAGATAACCGATTAATTGTTTGCTATAATTTATTCACTACTATGTATAATCATTACAACCACACAATACGATAATTGGTTCATTGCGCCACTTTAGCAGGGGTCAGCGATTGCTAAGATCGTCAACGCACGACCGAAACTGTTTTTTTAGAAAAAGGAGAATTCCGAATGGATTTTTTTGAAATATCCAGCAGTCATGTGTCAACACTCACTAGAAATGAAAGAATTCTATTTGATTATGTTGTTAAAAATATTCATACGATAAAAACACAAAGTATCCGCGAAGTATCTGCAGCTTGTTTTGTCTCGACCACTACTTTTCTGCGATTTGTGAGGAAACTAGGTTTCACTGGTTACAGTGAATTTACCACAGTGCTTAAATTCACATCACTGGGTAATGCGCGTGTCGGTCCATCGCCCTTTGTCGCCACGCAAAAAGACTACCGCGAAGAGTACTTAAAAAATGTGATTGAGTCTGTTCGAGTCCTAGAGGCAGCGAAACTGGTCACAATCACCGAAAAATTGATGGATAGTCCGCGTATCTATATTTTTGCAAAAGGATTAAGTAAGTACGCTGCAAAATACATTAAGTACCTCTATACGATGAGTGGATTTATCGTGGAATTCCCAGAGGACTATCAGTATCGACAAGCCGTGCTAACACACATCACCACAGATGATTTGGTGTTCGTTCTCACCTATGAAGGCCATGACATTGAACTCATCCAGATTGTCCAGAAATTGCGAAATCACAAACATTCACCACTGCTCATTTCCATTACCGGCGCTGATAATAACATCATTCAGAACATGAGTGACATCAATTTATATATTTTCACTGATGAAATTAAAATGGATAATTTAGATATTACCTCCAGAATTTCAACGATTGCTATCATGGAATTAATCATCTACCAATACATGGAAGACTTAAATAAAAAAAACGCACCGATTTAGCCTGCATTTGTCGATGCTTCCCGGTACACATCTCCCCTCGCGGTTATCTGTACTTTTGAGTAGAATTTTTTTTGAACAGACAGGAGATACTCGCTTTCATCTGCACAACAAATGCACACTCCAGCTACCTCGTTTGACGAACAATCGCAACAAAGTATCCTAGCAGAATCATGATGACAACATGATCCCCCCATAAATGACTATATGTTACGCAAAATGTAACTAGTTACAGAGTGGAACACTCCGTTATGAAAGCCTTCAAAGTTATTTCATTGTGACAGCACTTGTAATATGATTGGCGCGTAGCGATGAAAATGCACTAGTGTATTTTCGCAGCTTAAAAAAATACTGAGGTGATCATGATGGCAAAGAAAAGAGATTTTATTGACACAAAGGATTTTACCAAAGAGGAAATCTTGTTCTTGATTGAACTTGCACGCAAAATGAAACAATCGATTCAGAATGGACATTACCCACAACTACTCAAACACAAAACATTGGGGATGATTTTTGAACAATCTTCAACGAGAACACGGGTTTCCTTTGAAACTGCAATGACTCAGCTTGGCGGTCATGCCCAGTATCTTGCACCCGGTCAGATTCAACTTGGCGGACATGAGTCCGTTGGTGATACGGCTAGGGTACTTTCTCGCCTCGTTGATATTTTGATGGCGCGGGTTGAGCGCCACCATACGATTACCCAGTTAGCTGAATCATCGACAATTCCAGTCATTAACGGGATGAGCGACTACAACCATCCAACGCAGGAGCTTGGTGATGCGATCACGATGTTTGAACATTTACCGGCAGGTAAACAGATTGAAGATTGTAAAATTGTTTTTGTCGGTGATGCTACTCAGGTCTGTGCATCTACAATGTTTATGGCGACTAAACTTGGCATGGATTTTGTTCAATTTGGACCAAAGGGATTCCAGTTAAACGCAGACCATTTGAAAATTGCTGAGGCGAATTGCAAAGTCTCAGGCGGTAGCTGTCTTGTGACGGAAGATGTCGAAATCGCATTAAAAGATGCTGATTTCATTTACACAGATGTTTGGTATGGCCTTTATGAAGCCGAGCTTTCAGAAGAAGAAAGAATGCGTACATTCTTCCCAAAATACCAAGTAAACAAAGCGATGATTGCGAAAGCCGCACCACATGTGAAATTCTTACATTGTTTACCTGCAACACGTAACGAAGAAGTGACTGATGAAGTGCTTGATGCACCCTATTCTGTTGTTATTGATGAAGCTGAAAACCGCTTAACAGCAATGCGCGCATTACTGGTTTACTTCATGAACCCATTCATGAAATCTGCAACTAAAGCCGCAAGTGAACAATACGACCGCGAATTCCAAAAGATGCTTGAACAGGCACCTGGACTATAAAGCCCAATTGCGTACACCGTCATGATTTTTCTCTTGCGGGGGGCGGGACGCCCCCTGCTAAATAGCAATTCTGATGCGGAGCATGCACATCAAAAAAGGGGGAAAGTAGACCCTATTAAAATGGTCTTTGAACTGAAGCCCCAATGGTAGTTTGTGTCTACCATTGGGGGCGGTTCACTTAGCGTTTTTAGTAGGACTATTCCCTCCTATTCAAAAGAGGTGGAACCACTTGGAAAAGAAAAAATTTAGGTTGTTTGATGCGGTGCTCATGGCCGTATGTGTCATTCTAGTTGTTGAATCAGCGGCACCAGCCGCAGCCATTGGAGCCTCCCAGTTCTTTTGGTGGATCTCTCTGCTCATCTTATTCTTCTTACCTTATGGATTAATCTCTGCAGAACTTGGTACAACTTATGAAGATGAAGGCGGCATCTATGACTGGGTTAAACGGGCATTCGGACGCCGTATGGGTGCCCGGGTTGCTTGGCTATATTGGATTAACTATCCAATCTGGATGGCCTCACTTGCTGTACTAATCGTCGAGGTATCCTCGCAAATCTTTGAAGTTGAAATCGGAACATGGTTATCCGTGCTTATTCAATTGGCATTTGTTTGGATTGTTGTTACCATTAGCTGTTACCCAATTAGTGATAGTAAGTGGATTCTCAATATTGCAGCCTTTTGTAAAGTATTCATCATGTTAAGTCTTGGTGTTCTCGGTATTTACTTTGCGATTACAGAAGGTCTTGCCAATGATTTTTCTGGTTCAGCATTGCTGCCAACGTTTGATGCAACAAGTCTAGGCTTTATTTCTGTCATCCTCTTTAATTTTCTAGGGTTTGAAGTTGTCACAACGTTCGCTAGTGATATGGAGAATCCAAAGAAGCAAATCCCACAAGCCATCATTTGGGGTGGCGTTTTCATTGCATTCTTCTATCTGCTAGCCGCATTTGGCATGGGAGCAGCAATCCCGACAGAGGAGTTGTCAACGTCGGGCGGGTTAATTGATAGCTTTGTCTTACTCACTGGCGGATTAAATGCATTTGTTGTCATCATCGGCATCATGTTCATGTACACACTGGCCGCGAACTTGATCTCATGGGCACTAGGCGTCAACTATGTTGCGATGCATGCTGCGCGTAGTCATGACCTACCCGCAGTCTTCGGGAAAGCAAGTGCGAAGAATGACATGCCAATTGGTGCTAGTATTTTGAACGGGATCGTTGCATCTGTACTCATTGTTGCTGTACCATTTTTACCGAGTGATGATATTTTCTGGTCATTCTTTGCACTCAATGTGGTTGCGCTTCTTGGGTCGTACATTCTACTGTTCCCTGCCTTCCTGAAACTTCGGACAATTGATCCAGATCGCCCACGACCATTCAAGGTACCCGGCGGAAAGTGGATGATCAGACTGATGACGTACATACCGATGGGATTATTGATCATCACCCTTATTTTCTCTGCTGTTCCGCTCAACACTTCAATTGAAGAGTTGAGCGTAAAAATCCCGATTCTGATTGGCACAGTCGTTGCGGTTGTTGTCGGAGAAATCTGTATCTCTGCCGCTGGAAAAACTAAATCATAAGGAGCATTTTAGATATGAAAACAATTGATAGTTCACCAAAAAAAGATGGCTTTAGAATGCCGGGAGAATTTGAAACGCACACAGGTTGTTACATGCTTTGGCCAGAAAGACCTGATAATTGGAGACTAGGCGCAAAGCCAGCACAGATAGCATTTGTGGCTGTTGCGACGGCCATTGCACAGTTTGAACAAGTTACCGTCGCCACCAGTCCGCGCCAATATGCAAACGCACGAGAAATGATGCCAGACAATGTCCGTGTTGTTGAAATTGATAATGATGATGCTTGGGTCAGAGATTGTGGACCAACGTTTGTTGTCAATGATAAAGGCTGTGTCCGTGGTGTTGATTGGGCATTTAATGCTTGGGGCGGAATGGTTGATGGTCTCTATTTCCCTTGGGACAAAGATGACCTTGTTGCCCAGAAAATCTGCGAAATTGAAATGAATGACCGTTACCGGCTAGCAGATTTTGTGCTAGAGGGTGGCTCGATTCATGTTGATGGCGAAGGCACACTAATTACAACTGAAGAATGCCTCTTATCAGAAGGACGAAATCCACAACTGGCGAAGGAACAAATCGACCAAGTGTTGAAGGAATACCTGAATCTTGAAAAAGTGATTTGGCTCCAAAAGGGCATTTATTTAGATGAAACCAATGGGCATATTGATAATATTTTCAACTATGTTCGTCCAGGCGTTGTGGCCCTTGCTTGGACTGATGATGAAAGCGACCCGCAATACCCTATTTCAAAAGAATGCTATGACATCTTAGTCAATGCAACTGATGCGAAGGGGCGGAAGTTAGAAGTGCACAAGATCCATGTGCCTAAACCGATTTTGATTACAAAGGAAGAAAGTGAGGGCGTTGACGCTGTGGAAGGAACGTTCCCCCGTGAGGAAGGTGATCGACTGGCAGCTAGCTATCTTAATTACTACACAGCAAACGGCGGGATTGTCTTCCCATTGTTCGGCGATCCAAATGATGAGAAAGCGCGCGCGAAGCTAGCAGCATTATATCCGGATCGCAAGATTGTGGGTGTGCCCGCACGGGAAATTCTGCTCGGAGGCGGTAATATTCACTGTATTACGCAGCAGGTGCCTAGGGGATAAGTGTGTTGTCCCCTCGAAATGAATCAGAACATCCGAGCTAGCAAGACCGTTTGACATGGTCTTACTAGCTCTTTACTATTGGCTGCTTAGATTCTCAAACATCCTCTTGCTTTGCCGAGCATTCGGCTAAAATCTCCATCCTTTCTGAGTCAAAGTAGGAACAGTCAACCCCTCATCCATGCAACAATTCTACTAAATATGGTATTATAGCCCTGACAAATTTGAAAAAAGGGGGAAACGCGCATGCAACTATACTATACACAGCAACAAACAGACGATATCCGTCTATCGATTAAAGTCAAGCAGCACTTATTCACAGGGGAAAGTGAATTTCAGAAAGTGGACATTTTCGACAGCGAAGAAATGGGTCGTTGCTTAATTATTGATGGGATTGTGATGCTGACATCGAAGGATGAGTTCATCTACCATGACATGATTGTTCATATCCCAATGGCAACAAATCCAAACATCAAGAAGGCCTTGGTGATCGGCGGCGGAGATGGCGGGACAGTGAGAGAGCTGACACGCTACAGTACACTCGAACAGATTGATATGGTTGAGATAGACAAAATGGTTGTCGATGCTTGCCGTGAATACATCCCACTCACTGCCGGAAAACTTGATGACAAACGCGTCACCCTTCGATTTGAAGATGGTGCGGCTTTTATCAAGAATACCAAAACGAGTTATGATCTAATTATTGTCGATTCAACTGATCCAATTGGTCCTGGCGAAGGGCTATTCACGAATGAATTCTATCAAGATTGTTACAATGCATTGTCTAGCGATGGTATCCTCATCAACCAGTGTGAAAGTCCTTTCTATGAAAAAAATGCGAAGGAAATGCGGCGCGCTGCTCGTAAGATTCAGAAGCTATTCCCGATTTCTACTGTCTATCAATACAATATGCCTACCTATCCATCTGGTCATTGGCTCTTTGGTTTTGCTTCAAAAACGTTTGATCCAATCAAGGATTTCAACCGCGACCACTGGTTATCACTTGGTATTGAAACGAAGTACTATAACCCTGATCTTCATATTGGTTCATTTATGATTCCTACCTATGTGAAAAAGCAATTAGAAAGCGCGGAGTAAGCCAATGGTTTTGGAGAATAGCAAGGAAAGTATCTATCAAACATTATTAGATTTCTGTGCTGTGAGAAGTGTCACCGATTCAAAGGGAGAAATTGAAGCTGCTCAGTTTCTCCACCATACGCTTAGTGAACTCGCTTATTTCCAGCAGCATCCCGAGGACCTTTTTTTACAACAGATCGCTGGCGACCGCTTCGACCGCCTCAACTGTATCGCATGGGTCAAAGCGAAGAATCCAACAAAACGAACGATCATCCTGATGGGACACTTTGATGTAGTCGACACGGATGTCTGTGGTCACCTTCGTGATGATGCGTTTGCACCAGAACGGTATACCGAACTGATGAAATCAGAAGTGTTAGGTGCAGAAGCTGAGGCAGATTTACGCTCAAATGAATGGTTATTCGGGCGGGGAACTGCTGATATGAAATGCGGACTAATCGTGCAAGCAGCGTTACTCGCTGAACTCTCTGGGCAAACAGAGACACTCGGCGCAAATATTCTTTATCTAGCCGTTGCCGATGAAGAAAATAATGCTTGCGGCATCCATCAGGCAATTCACTATCTACATGACTTGAAAAGAGAAGGCTATCAGTTTATTTGTTGTATTGACAGTGAGCCAACGATTACGCAAGAGGACAAAGACAAAGGCTGGATTCACCTTGGATCTATTGGTATGTATACGCCATTCACCTTCATTCTTGGACGAGAAACGCATGTTGGTGAATATTTTGAAGGCATTCCTGCTAGTAGCATTGCTTTTAAACTAGGAGCACTCCTTGAAGGTAGCCCAGCATATGCCGATACGTTTAAAGGTGTGACGTATCCCCCGCTCACTTGCTTGCAGCTGAAAGATTATAAACCGACATACTCAGTTACTGTCATTGAACGAATCAGCCTTTATCACAATGTCTTGTTCGTGACAAAAACCCCAGACGAAGTACTCGCTAGTCTCCGCGATGCTTCAAAACGTGCCTTAGACGAAGCTGTGAGTGAGCACAATCAGAAACGGATGGCACAACAACCTCTGACGAAGCCAGCTCAGTTTGACAGTGCGGTCATCGACTATCAAGAACTTGTCACACGTGCAGAGGCAGTGACCGATAAACCAATCCAAGTGATTAGTGAATCATTTCTAAGTGAACTACCAGCGACACTCGAGCTGCAGGAACGTGGTCTTCGCCTTGTGAATCACCTGATTGATCTAACTGGGACTCAAGGTCCGAAAGTGATTATCGGCTTTCTGCCGCCGTATTGCCCAGCGCTGTTTAATGAGCGCGCCACACCTGATGAGCTACGGATACTGACCAGTGTCGAGGAAATCATCCAAGCAGCCAAAACAACTTATGACACAGATATCCGTATTGGTGAAATATACGAAGGCATTTCTGATTTAAGTGAACTTGGATTTAAGGGAACAGAACAGGATATCCGTACCCTTTCAAACAACTTTGCTAGTTGGGGTGTTGATTTCAATTACCCATTTGACATCTCATCCCTACTAAACATCCCAGTTGTTAATATTGGCCCAATCGGAAAAGATGCCCATAAGAAGACGGAGCGTCTACATATAGACTTCGCAACTGAAGTATTCCCATTTCTACTCAGGCGAATGGTGATCAATTTAATGAATCCGTAACCAAAAAAAATGAGGAGCGCCCTTTCAATGGAGCGCCACTCATTTTTTCGTTATTTCAGTTCCTTTGTGACATCAATTAGCTGAAAACGTCGACTCGGTTTCCTTACAAAAGTCAGTATTAACCGAAAATACAACTTCTGGTCCCAACACTGCCCCGTCAATATACACGTATCTCCCTGTTCCACGACTGAAAAGTCACGGTACAAAATCCGCATGTCGTCCTCGCTGAGGACTTCACCAATGACAAAGTCTACTTGATCAATGAGAATGTAGACACCCGTGAAGTCATTAATCCGGGTAAAATTCATTTTCTTCAAAAATGTTTTCAAAGACATCACAATGATTTCGCCCCAAAGTAACGACATTATATAGCCATACGGCAAGGGTGTTTCCCCTGCGCTACACTTTGTCCTTATCATATACCGAAGTCGTCTAAATCATTCTAATTTTGCTTGATTTATAGAGCATTTTGCCATAACAAGGTCCATTTCTTGACAAAGTCGTGACAATCATCAGGGAATTCAGGAATCGCCCGCATTTCGTAAATCAATTCTGTTATAATTACCTTTGTGAAAATAATTTTTTATTGGAGGGATTTCTCAAATGGGAAAGAAATTGTTATACATTATTGCTAACCCAAAGACTGATATTAACACTTCAAAAGGGCTGCGCATTGGTGGGGCCTATCTTGAGGCATTCAAAGAAGTTCAACCTGATATTGAAATAGAAACGCTTGACCTTTATCGGATGACTGAGGATGAACATCCGGA
>JAVBKF010000082.1:0-3195 GCA_031554215.1 Caryophanales bacterium | reverse complement strand
TGGATACTTCTTCTTAGGCGCACCATTTTCCTTATCATAGGTGTAACCATAAGGAGGACTAATCTCCTCAAAGTAATAGGAACCTGCTGACAAATCCTCATTAATGTGTCCGTAGCTGGTGGTTTTGTAGACACCACCCATTTGCACATACTTGTCGCCAACCTGCTTGAAGAGCAGAAACGATGCGTTCTCTAATGGAATCGCAGTCACATTCCCTGCAATATCCTTCTCATACTTCTCAAGCAACACTGTTGAGGGTTGGGAAATACCTGAAAAGTCGTTTGTCTTATGTTGATCTCGATCTTGCCAGGCAATGGAACCAGCCATTACTAGCGATATCAAAAAAATCCCAACAAACAAGGTCGCTGTTACCAAAAACAGATACCTTGTTTTCATAAGAGATTTCAGTCCATTCTTCATGAATTTCATATAATTATACTCCTTAGTCATCAATAATAATGATAATCCTGAACCTAACACCTTAGCAGTTTAGAAGTATTACCCACACTGAAATGAAAGATTCTTTATAGAATCAGATAAGCTTTGGTGTTCTGGTGCTATAAAGAATGTTTTATTTCGCTAGATGTCTTACTTACTTCATTAGGAAAGAGCTGGTCTGCTCACCACATTATTGTGGTACATGACTCAGCACTTTCCTATGAATAAGTTTATCTTTTAGTGTGTCACTGTTAATGTGCTACTAGCCTGTTTCGTTGGGTCTACAACTGATTTTCCTGTCACGACTAATGCAGTGGCAGTTTCAGTTGCTGAAACAGTGACAATACCAGTGGTTGCGTCAATCGTTGATCCGCCAGTAGTTGGGGCAATTGACCAAGTTACATCGTGGTTTGTTGCTGGACCTTGCACTTCAGCATAAGCTTGCGCTGTTCCACCAACCGCTACACTTGTAGGATCTACAACGACAGAAACACTGTCAATCTTACTTACATATCCAGTAATTGCATTAACAAGATCTACAGGTGCTTTGTTTCCTGTTGGAATTTCTCCAAGTGGTGAAGCTGTCCACATGTCTTCAATGGATACAGCTTCCATATCTGTATGGATTGAGTAGTTAAATTTTCCAGCTGGTTGCTTGATTAATGATACTTGATCAAGCAGCTTCGAAGTCGTTTCACCTGGCTTCAGTGGTTGTCCCCAGTATGCCCATCCTTCAGCGCTATCTGTATCCACAATCCACTTCGCTACAGGTTTGCTTCCATTTGCACGCCAGTTTGCAAGCGTTTCTACATCTGGACCTAGTAACCATGAAATATATTTGTGTGAAGCTAAGTCGCAGCTTGGAAGACCTTTTCCGTCCTCATCCCAAAGGTGAACGAGATAATCACATTCTCCATTGGTATGGTTACGTACTGTATCTCCAGGGGTTGGCTCTGTATTTGCTGTGTCTTTTTGCCATTGTAGGCAGTTCGCTGTGCCATCATCATGGTTTGTGTCTGCATCTGTTGCTGCAGATGTTGGTGTTGTAAATCCAGTTCTTGTTGTAAGAACTTCTGGAGCACCATCTGTTGTGACTGATAATGGTAAGTAACGACCATATTGTCCGTTTGGATCATCGGCTTCTGTTTCGATATAGTAACGTGTGACAGGTGTTGGTTGACCAGCAGTTAAGACAAGTGCACCGTTTTCATCACGGACAAAATCATCGAATGCTATGATTCCATCAGAAACTGTTCTTGTTTTTGTGCCATACGTATCTTTCCATCTTGATTGGGTCTTAAGTGCGTTTAGGAAATCTGCCGCATCTTCAGGTGTGTCAAATGTAACGAAGTTTCTGTAACCTACGCCTGGACCCCATTTTGCAACAGGTGATCCAACAAGCGCGTTGATCTCTTCAACAAATGCAGATTTCTTTGGATCCGTTGCATCTGGTGCTGCGACCATGTAACGTTCCATGGAATAATTGTAGACAACTGGTGTTAAATCAAAATATTCCTTCAATTGTAATCGAACAAAAACATCACCATAAGTACCGTCTGTGAAACCTGTGTTGGTAACCGTGATATCCTTATTCACATCTGGCGCGTTTAGCTTCCAGTTGTTCACTTCTTCAAAATCCTCATTCAGTGTTACGTCATACTTCGTACCATCGCCACTGAAGTCATTGGTTTTGTGCTGATCATAGTCTAGCCAGGCAAATGTTCCTGACGCAAGTAGGGCTACTATCGCTAATATAGAAACCAATCCTGTTAATCTCTTAGGACTAAATTTTCCTTGTTCTTGCACTGTTCTCCTCATTCTGTATTCTCCTTTTTTTAAATGATTAAAGTATAGTAAACTACTTTATCTTTTTCTAAAGACTCTCGCCTTCTCGAAAGAATCGAAGTCATTCGATTCTTTCGAGAAAACCCCGCCGCGAAGGCGGTGTTTTCTTACTAGCATTTTCTTAAAGTTCTAACTATTGTGGTTTAACCCATAGAGCTGGACGTATACCTATTTTTGCTGTTCCATAGACTCCATCTTGTTTAGCACCAGTTTTGAAAATATTACCTACACTACCAGTACTAGCATTTCTTTTGTTACGAAGTTGCCATGTACCAGGCTCATAACTTCCAGTTGTTCCAAGATCAGTATCTGCTATTGTTCCTGCATTTTTTGCCCATACAAGCGCTTCAGCAGAACTTAATGAGAATGCCTTTGGCGTTCCTGTTGCTGCTACACTAGAGAAACCGACTGTTAAATCTGTAGTGGTCATGGCCCAAGTTGGCTCATTTGCAGGTATACTCACAGGTAACGCAAATGCCTTTAATTTATCTAGATTTGTAGCATAGAATCTGTCATTCGCTGCTTGATTATCTGCAAATCCATTTGTAACAGTAGGAATATTTTTTGATAAAATTAACAAGTTGCCACTTGCATCCTTCTGAATAGCAACCCAGTCATAGCCATCTGCTGTGAATGTTGTTCCAACAGCGAGATCGGTAGGTATAACTGGTACGTTAACGGTCATTGTTCCAGATTTTGTCGGATCGTCAACTGAGGTAGCTGTTACAATTAGGTCTGTTGCAGTTTCTCCAGGTGCTACCGTTAATACGCCAGTGGCACTGATTGTTGATTTTGTTGAATTTACTGCCCATGTTACGTTTTGCGTTATTCCATTTCCAGCAACTGTTGCTGCAAATTGTTGTGTTTTGCCCTTATCAACTTTTGTAGCACCTGCAGGGTTTGAATCTACTG
>JAVBKF010000210.1:0-24425 GCA_031554215.1 Caryophanales bacterium | reverse complement strand
CTTGCAAGTGTCATGACGGAAGAACAAAAGAAACTTTACAACCAACTTCCTGCAGAGTTTCAAGATGCTATTAAAAATGGTTATGCATCTATAAATGATTTTAAGGCAACTGATGATGGTTTTATAGTATGCATGGTTCCTCTTTCTGAATTTATGAAAGCTAGTGGCGTGGAAAATGCGAAATTCTATAATGAACAATATTTATATTGTGTAAAGGATAAGAATGGAAAATATAGCTATAGTACATGCAAGTTGCGTGTTGGAGAAGAAAAAAAGGAAGGTGCTAGTGTATCAGTTTCTTTTGTTGGGATCGATAAAAAGTATATTCAGGATTTAGTGAATGGTAAAGGGGCGGAGTACCCCTATAAAAATGTAGTACAGGGAACGGAGCTTGGTCAATATGGTGAAGCAATTCCGTTTGGTGATAAAGTTCTAGTTGATTATTTTAAAAATCCGAAGTCTGAAGGTGGCTACTTACTCTCAGACCTATATATGGAGAAAGTTGTAGAGTTGGCGCCAAGTCATGTAAACAGCGATGGTACGTTCAGCTACGAAAGCTATATTGGAGAATCTAAAAACATTCGGTCAGATGCAGATTTTCAAAGAGAATTATTAGATTCTGAATATGAGGAACTAAAAAATAACCCTGCTTATGATTCGGATTCGGGGATAGTTACTGTTAAGGATAAAAACAATTTAACCCCTAGTGAATACAGAGCTCTGCTACTAGTGCATTCAGCAAATATCGACTCTACTAGCTTTGCAGCAGAGATTCAATTTCATGCTGACTATGCTCGAACTGAATTAGCACTAGTGCGAGAACATGCAATCGTGGCAGATATGTCTGTTGGTGAATCAGCAAATAAAGGTGGAGACCACCTTTGGTATCATCTTAAAGAAGAGGGATATAAATCAAAAGAAGGTGAGTATTATAAAGAGCAAGAGGAAGGTCATAATAATTAGCTTCGTTTTAATAGCGATAATTTTAATTATTTTTGGATTTAAACAGTATAGCAAATATCGCGAAGAAAACAAGAATACAATAACCATTGGTAGTATTAAAAGCAGTGAAGAGTCTCGAGCAATTGATCACTTTGCAGAAAAATACGAAGCTGATTTATTGGGGAAAGCATTCGTTGATGTCCTTAATACTTTTGAGAAATATCTTACGGATAACAGTGTGCAGATAGGCGATACCATCGTTGATGGTGACTACAATTATGTAACTAATGTACTGGATTTAAGTTTCGAATATCGGGCAGGAGATGAGGTGTATAAATTTATTTATTTTGAGTTTGATGCTAATAGCAGTTTAACAGCCATAAGTACAAATGGTACTGTTGGAGTAGATGATGGAGAGAAACAAAGGCGCGAGAGAACAGATGAAGGATACCAAAAGTATTTTCAATCCAATATCGATACACACCAAAAAGAGGCTAGTTGTAATTTTAAAATGCAGACAGAACTTTTTTTTGATTATTTATCTGATAATAACGATATAACTACAGGGGAGTTTGTCACTTTAGTCACAACTGAATTAAATGAAGTTGTAACTGAAGACTGACTTATAAAAGATCAATTGTAATAGTAGTATCTTACTTCAGAAATTTATTTTATTAAACGAGGAAATATTTTTACAAACCTTATATCAACCATGTGAAATAGTATAAAATTCGCTATGTGCTTTAACATAGTAATGTCCGAAATTTGTCCGAAAAGTTTTAAAGTGTTGTGAAATCATATGGCATGTTAAGAGCTGATAGTTCCGTAGAACCGTGGCTTTTATAGCTATATGAAACCAAATTCAGAGGTGTTATAGATAAGCTTGGATTGTCTGCGCCAACTCCTTTGTTCATCCCTAACCATTGTAGAAAGTTCGATAAGAGTACAAGCTTAGGCGGTTGGTGGGAGCGTATGTTGGAATTCGCTAGGCACGAGGAACTCCAATACTCGTAAAGCCATTATCTATTTAAACACCGGCTGAACATTCCCTTTAGTTATTTTTTACCGATCAAAAATACTACTAATTAAATGGCCACTGAAAAAGTTCGCAAAAATGCTAGAATGGTCAATTCCTGAAAAATCCATACCTATTTTCAGATCGAAAATGGGGAGATTTCAACTAAGCCACTTCACTTGGGCAAGTGAAAAATAACGATTTTCTGGGATTTTTGTTTTTGGAAATTACTGAATAGGACTTTTTCAGTGGCCTCTTAATCAACTGGCGATTTAATGGCTAAAACTGTTGCGAGAATAAATTGTAAATGTTATGCTTAGAATATAAAAAAAATGACATGATACATACATGCCGTTCAAGTACAACTACATTCCGCAAGGTTTGAAGTTCATCAAGCTTTTTCGCTTGGAACCACTCTTACGTATTCTAGGCCGTAGGGTGGTTCTTTTACGTTTATTACGGTTTTTAACAAAGGTTTTAATGGCTATCTCAGCATTTGCTTTTACTGAAATAGCGATAACAAATTTGCATAAACCAAATAATAGCTGTAAAGTTCCATGTGCATCACCTCCCTTCTTGTTAAATCGTCATTAACAAGAAGATAGCTTGATGAACACGGGCACCCTACGTAATGTAACTGCATGAATTATTCTATGACAATGGCAATTCTATTAACATGTACAGTGAAAAACAGCTTCGAGAAACCATTTTAGCTATTTTGCCCCTTTTGTAAAGGCAGTCAACTCAGTATTTTGCTCTACCATAAGACTTATCCTATAGTTATCATTTCTCAAACTAATTTTATTTACAGGGTAAATGCTAAGAAAAAAATTCATTGACCCATCAAAAACAATAGATAAAAGTTAACAAAATGCTAAATACAGATTTTATTGCGCTGTGGTTACAACGACTATCCTTGGTCCACACAAAGGATAAGGATTATAACGCTACCATTGGTAAAAAAGTCGTTAACCTTTATGTGGTACTATTCGGCATTAAAGATAACTTAAGAAAACTTGATGAATTATGTAAGATGATATCCAAGAATACGATCTAGCATGTAAAAAAGTAATAGCCCATGCTGGGCGCACAAAAAAAGACATGCCCCTTTTACCGAGACATGCCGTACTAAATAACAAACCACACTACCCTAAAACAGCAATGACTTCCTGCACAGATGCTACAGACTTCTTCAGTGCTGCTCGTTCCTCAGGCAGTAGATCAAGCTCGATCACCTTTTCAATACCACCTGCACCGATGATTGTCGGAACCCCTAAGAATATCCCATCAATCCCGTACTCACCTTCAAGGTAAGCGATTGCCGGAATCACACGTTTCTGGTCCTTCAAAATCGCTTCCGCCATTTCAATCAATGCTGCTGCAGGCGCATAATACGCACTACCGTTACCAAGTAGATTAACGATCTCCGAGCCGCCCTTACGTGTCCGCTCAACAATCTCTTCAAGGCGTGCTTCTGAAATGAAGTGATCGAGTGGAATCCCGCCGGCAAATGAGTAACGAGTTAGCGGCACCATATCATCACCGTGACCACCCAAAACAATCCCTTGCACATCCTTCACCGATACATTGATTTCCTCAGCAATGAACGTTCTAAACCGTGCTGTATCTAGTACACCTGACTGTCCAATGACACGGTTTTTCGGAAATCCAGATTCCTTATAAACCGTATAGGTCATTGCATCCACTGGATTGGATAAAACAATAATTGTACAATTTGGTGAGTGCTGCACAACCCCTTTTGTAACTGATTGAATAATCCGGTGGTTTGTCATCACTAGATCATCACGGCTCATACCCGGTTTACGCGGAATGCCTGCTGTGATGATGACAAGATCTGAATCTGCCGTATCTTCATAATTGCTTGTCCCAATAATTTTCGCATCAAAGCCTAGCACAGGACCAGCTTCGAGCATATCTAGTGCTTTCCCTTTAGTAGGATTCTCATTATTAGGAATATCTAACAACACGATATCCCCAAGTTCTTTCTTAGCAGCAATAAAAGCAGCTGTCGAACCAGTGAACCCACTGCCAATAATTGATATCTTATGACGTTTCATTTATTTCCCCTCCAAATTCAGTCGGATATTTCTAGTACAGCAACAGCAGTCCATTCCCTATACCCCAACAGCAGAAATCAGAAAGATCACTACACGAACAGATAATCTGCTGTTGTGATCTTTACACGATCTACCGTCTTTGTTTCAGTTTTTAGTATGCTGATGCCATCTACAAATGCTTAATTAATTCATCGCCAAATGTTGAACAAGCTACCTCAGTCGCGCCATCCATTAATCGGGCGAAATCATATGTAACGACTTTGGAACTGATCGCGTGCTCCAATGCAGTTGTGATTCGCGTTGCTGCTTCGTTCCACCCCAGATACTCGAGCATCATTACCCCCGATAGGAGTACAGAAGATGGATTGACAACATCTTTGCCTGCGTACTTTGGTGCTGTTCCATGTGTTGCTTCAAAAATCGCATGCCCAGTCAGGTAATTGATGTTTGCCCCCGGTGCAATGCCAATCCCACCAACTTGTGCAGCCAGCGCGTCTGAAATATAATCACCATTTAAATTCATCGTAGCAACAACGTCGAACTCCTTCGGCCTTGTGAGAATCTGTTGCAAGAAGATATCAGCAATGACATCCTTGACAATAATCTTCCCGTCCGCTTCCGCCTGCTTCATTGCATGATTTGCTGCTGTCTCACCTTGTGCTTCTTTTAACAAATCATACTGTCTCCAGGTAAACACAACCTCTGCAAATTCTGTTTCAGCAATATCGTACCCCCAGTTCTTAAATGAACCTTCGGTAAACTTCATGATATTCCCTTTATGGACAAGCGTCAAGGAACTTCTGTTTTCCTTTACTGCATAATTCAAAGCTGCTCTGATCAGTCTCTTTGACCCTTCCTCAGAAACTGGCTTAATCCCAATACTTGAAGTCTCAGGGAATCGTATTTTCGTAACATTCATCTCTTCAATTAAAAAGGCAATGAGCTTTTTCGCTTCATCGGTCCCTGTTTGATACTCAATCCCAGCATAAATATCTTCAGTGTTCTCCCTGAAAATAACCATATCCGTATCTTCTGGTCTTTTCACTGGGGATGGAACTCCTTTGAAATAGCGTACTGGACGTAAGCATACGAATAAGTCTAACTGCTGACGCAGTGCGACATTGAGCGAACGCATCCCACCACCAATTGGTGTGCTCAGTGGTCCCTTAATCGCAACTAAGTGTTCACGAATCTCCTTTAAAGTCTCCTCAGGAAGCCAGTTACCAGTTTGATTAAAAGCCTTCTCACCAGCCAGCAACTCTTTCCAGACGATTTTCCGTTCCCCATGGTAGGCCTTTTCCACAGCTGCTTCTAGTACCCGCGAAGCAGATGCCCAAATGTCAGGTCCAATCCCGTCACCAATAATAAAAGGAATAATGACTTCGTTCGGAATATTCATTTGTCCATTTTGAAAAGTAATTTTCTCTGCCAATGTCTATCGCTCCTCTATCGGGATATACGTCTGAAGTCCTGGTCCCACATATTCAGCACGTGGCCGGAAAAGACGGTTATCTGCATATTGTTCAAGAATATGAGCTAGCCACCCTGATGTGCGGCTAATGACAAATATCGGTGTGAATAGATCATGGTCGATTCCGAGTGAATGATAGACAGTCGCTGAATAGAAATCAACATTTGGCTTGATTCCCTTTGCTGCAACAAAGACTTCTTCAATTTTCGCCGAAATCTGATACCACTGATCGTCTCCTGTTTGCTGCGCTAAATCCCTTGAAACAGCCTTTAAATACTTCGCACGTGGATCACCATTTTTATAGACACGATGACCAAATCCCATTAACTTTTGTTTCTTTTCAATTTTTTCAGCTACATAGCTTTCAACCTGATCAATTGTCCCAATTTCTTTTAACATGTTCATGACTGCTTCGTTGGCACCTCCGTGCAGAGGTCCTTTTAGTGCACCAATTGCCGCCGTAACGCCTGAGTAGATATCGGTCAGCGTAGCGACACAGACACGTGCCGTAAACGTTGAGGCATTGAATTCATGGTCAGCATGAAGCACAAGTGCTAAGTCAAGTGTTCTAACCGCAAGTGGGCTCGGTCTTTCACCAGTCATCATATAAAGAAAATTCTCAGCATATCCGAAATCACGGCTTGGTGCGACAGGCTCGAGGCCCTTGCGGATCCTAGCAAACATCGCGATAATCGTTGGTATTTTCGCTAGCACACGAATGGCTTTTTGATAATTCATTTCTGGGTCATCCGCTTCCACATCGTACAAACTAAGCATGGAAACAGCTGTTCTTAGTGCAGCCATCGGATGCACTTGATCGAGTGGATATGATTTAAAATGGCCAATCATTTCTGCTGGGATCTCGCTATTTGCAGCTAACTCATTTTTCAAATACATGAGTTCTGTTTTATTGGGTAAATGAAGATTCCAAAGGAGGAAAACAACTTCTTCAAAACTAGCCTGATCCGCTAAATCCTCAATGCTATATCCTGCGTAATTGAGCCGATCATCAATAATTGAACTAATAGATGATTCGGCAGCGACAATCCCCTCTAACCCTTTTGCAAGTGTCATAAAAATGTCTCCCTTTTAGTAAATTGTATTGTGCCATCGTTTATTCTAACGTTTGTACGATTTTCATTATAAGTCCGTGTTCACATTTTGTTAAACAAATAGACTCATTTTAGACACATTTACTTACAGTTCGACAATATCTCTCACAATCACTTATAGAAGTTCATTTAGGTAAAAAAATCGACAATCCGCATGAACATATATGCGATTCCAGCCCCAATCAAGGGACCAACAGGTACACCTTTAAATAAGGCAACCGCTAGGATTGATCCAAATACAAGCGCCACAGTCACCTCAGGATCAGTTGAAAGAAGCTGAACGCCACCCCTAGCAAGTACCGAGACAATCACACCAGACAAAACAGCAATCCAAGTGTAAGGCGATTTAAGTGACTCACCAAAGTGAGCAAAATTAATCTTACCCGTTGCGATTGGTGCTAGCACAGCGATTGTAATCATCGTAATCCCGATATTAATTCCCTTTGCCTGTATCACATCAAATACGCGTGTATCAACTTGAACTACTCTGAGCGTGATCAATACAAAAGCGGCAATCACTAACGGATTATTTTTTGAAATGAAACCGATAGCCGCAATAAAAAGAAGCAATAAATACGGGTTATTAAACATGGATTTCTCCTTTCCACGAGTTTAAAGCATCTCCTTCTATCGATTATGCCAATAAAGACAAAAACATCCGTTTTTAAAAGGAGGTAGATGGCCTGAATTCAATTGTTGCACAGCGACTAATTCGCCTCTTCATCGTGGTAACAGCTACCATTGGTACAGGTTTCATTTTGGTGTATTCGCTGAAATACACATATCCATTCCTACTCGGCTACACGCTAGCGTTTTTCATCAAGCCGCTTGTCCAAACTTTGCAGGTACGATTAAAAATCCCGAAAAGTTTTGCCATTTTGCTCGCTATGATACTCACCTTTGGCATTCTATTTGGCGTTCTTACCATTATTGTCATTGAAGCGATTTCCGGCATTGATACCTTATCGAACCAGCTTCCTCATTATTTGCAGGAATGGGCGAGCGCATCGATCGCATTCTTCAATGACACCATATTGCCTAGGGCGGACCGCGTCACTTCTTACTTCAACTCATTTAACGAAGTGAATCAGCAGGCGCTTACTGTTGCCATCAGGAACATTAACAGTGACATCACAAACTGGTTGGTACAATTTCTAAAATCACTCGTAACGAATATTCCAAAACTACTTGAGTGGATTCCGAGTACAGCAATCGGAATGATTTTCACCGGTTTATCAACCTATTTTATTTCAAAGCAATGGGAGAACTTATCGTCCCTATTTCAGACAAAATTGCCTGACAAGGTATATACCCCTATTGATAAAGTGGTGACTGATTTAAAAAGAGCCACAATTGGCTTTTTCGGTGCCCAGCTTATCTTACTTGCCATTTCTGCCGTAATAGCGAGTATCGGATTTATGATTCTTGGACTATCCTATCCAATTACTTTTGGCATTCTTGTTGGCATGGGAGAACTCATCCCTTATATCGGGATATCGTCAATTTTCCTTCCATGGATATTCTTTGCCTTTATTACAGGTGAGCGTCACATGGGTTTAGGCTTGCTGTTGATTTTTATCATTGTCGTGACCATCCGAGTCCTCATTGAACCGAAGGTCATCTCAAAATCTGTTGGCATTAGTCCCTTATCGACACTCGTCGTGATGTTTATTGGCTATACGCTGCACGGAATCCCTGGTATCCTTCTGGGCATCCTAATCTTAGTCTTCCTTACAACACTACACCGCAACGGTACCTTCCGTGATCTATGGCACTTTATTATCAATGACCGTGACAATGTGACAAATCGAGACCATTTTTAACGATGGTACTCGGTTTGTCTGATGCACGTTACATGACACCATATCCTAAGCGTTCACTGAAGCAATCAGATCACTAATCCATCACGGCTTTCTCTGATCGCTTAAATGACCATTGCCCCTTTGGCTGTGCTCCAAGTACCGCACTGTCAGCCTGACAATATTAATCCCTGCCCGCATGATTCAGCGATAGTAAGTCACATTCCCCTTGGCAAACCACTTGGCCAGAAAGTAGAGCATCATTGGTTTAACAAGCCTTCTTGTCAATGGAACTAAGAAAACCAGAGAAATAAAGTCTGATAGAAATCCAGGAAGAATCAGCAATATACTACCAAATAGTATACAAATACCATCAAGAATTGAATCGCCTGGCGGTAACCCATTTTGCATCTGTTCACTCGCTCGCTGCATTGCTTGTAGCCCTTGGCGTTTAGCGATCATCGCACCTAGTATCCCAATTAGAACGAGCAATAATATTGTATTAAACAACCCAATTTTCTGTCCAATGATCGAGAAAGTAAAAAACTCAAGGATTGAGTAAATAATGAAAATAAGCAAAACTTTTTTCACGGTGCCACGCTCCTTTACAACTACATTTCAACTATTCAGACAGTTACACGCCACTAGACAATCAACCCTCTATCAATTAATAGAGGGTTGACCTGCCTGAATAAATCCAGCATTTGGACGTAAAGCAACGATATTAGATAACTGTGCTCTCTTTGTAAATCTTTCCGTTCTCAGCAGAGATGGTGATGACATCGCCATCTGAGAAAATCTTTCGTGCATCTTTTACACCAATAATGACTGGAATACCTAAGTTAATCCCTACAATGGCTGTATGCCCTGTTAAACCGCCTGTTTCAGAGACGATACCAGCACACTTTGAAATCGCACCCATCATTTCAACATCTGTATTGTTGGTCACAATAATTGTGTCAGAAGTCACCTTTGACAATGCTGTCAAATTAGAATCAACCACTACGACTTTGCCTGTGACTGATTTACTGCCAATGCCTTGTCCTGATGTAATTTCTTTTCCAATAAAGTGAATCTTCATTAGGTTTGTTGTACCGCTTTCATTAACAGGAACACCTGCTGTAATAACCGTTAGGTCACCAACGTTCACATGTCCAGCTTCGAGACAAGTATCAACCGCTTTTTCAAGCATATCATCTGTACTTTTCGTCTTTTGACCAACAAGACTTTCTACACCCCAAACAAGTGCAAGGCGACGTGAAATCGCTTTTGATGAAGTAATGGCAATGATTTTTGACTCCGGACGATAGCGAGAAATCATTCTAGCAGTCGTACCGCTTTCCGTTGGTGCAATGATTGCTTTTACTTTAAGATTCATTGCCGTGTACGCTACCGCTTGTCCAATGGAATCAATGACATTTGGCTCATGATCACTGCTACGGCTACGAAGAATCGCCTTGTATTTGAGGCCTGATTCTGCTCTGAAAGCAATCCGCTGCATTGTGCTAACTGATTCTACTGGATAAAGTCCAGCTGCTGTTTCACCAGATAGCATGATCGCATCAGTACCATCAAATATCGCATTGGCAACATCACTTGCTTCGGCACGCGTTGGGCGTGGGTTACGTTGCATTGAATCAAGCATTTGAGTTGCAGTAATGACTGGTTTTGCCAGTTGGTTACACTTTTTAATCAACATTTTTTGAACAAGCGGTACTTCTTCAGGAGGAATTTCCACCCCAAGGTCTCCACGAGCAACCATTAAACCATCAGCTACTTCTAAAATTTGATCAATGTTACGCACGCCTTCATGGTTTTCAATTTTCGGAATGATTTGAATGAATTCACCGTTATTGTTACGTAGTAATTCACGAATTTCTAATACATCTGATGCACGACGAACGAATGATGCAGCGATGAAATCCACTTCTTCTCTAATGCCAAAAAGAATATCTTCCACATCTTTTTCTGTGATACCAGGAAGCTTCACTGATACGCCTGGGACATTGACACCTTTTTTGTTCTTTAAAGAGGCTCCGTTGATGACTGTTGTAACGATTTCGCCCATTTTCTTATCCACTGAGACAACGCTTAGTTCAACAAGACCATCATCTAGAAGAATGCGTGAATCTGTGCTAACATCGTCAATTAATTGTGGATATGTGATTGAAATGCGCTCACTTGTCCCTGTTACTTCTTTCATTGAAACGATCAATTGAGACCCAGGTTTCAGTTCAATTGAACCATTTTCCATATCATGTGTACGAATCTCAGGTCCTTTTGTATCAAGAAGAATGGCAACATTCTTCCCTGTGATTTCTGTTGCTTTACGAATATTAACGATACGCCCTCTTTGCTCTTCATGGCTACCATGTGAGAAGTTAAGTCTGGCAACATCCATACCTTCTTCGATTAATTTCACAAGCGTTTCTAGTGCATCACTTGCGGGTCCTATTGTACAAACGATTTTTGTTCTACCTGACATAAGTATATTCTCCTCTGACATTTGGTTTGTCTATTTTTTTATAAAAATACTTGGTTTCATTCAGTAAAGGTACAGTTAAATTGATAGCTGATCACAGAGTACAGATAACTGGTCACCTTGATGGTTTGTTTTTTGTAACGCTTCCTCGAAGTCATAATCTATCAGACGATTTTGTACTGTGCCAATCGCACGACCTTTTTTCCCTGCCAGTAACAGTTCAACAGCATATGAACCAAACTCACTTGCTAAGACGCGGTCCTTAGCAGTTGGTGAACCACCGCGTTGCACATGTCCTAAAATAGTGACTCTCGTATCAAAACCAGTGAGTTCCTCAATTTGCTTGCCAATATCGGTTGCATTACCAGCACCCTCAGCGACAAGAATTATACTGTACTGCTTCCCGCGGTCTCTGCCACGTTTCAGTTTCACAACAACGTCGTGAATATCATAAGGTACGTTCGGTACGATAACCGTTTCAGCACCCGTTGCAACGCCTGCCCATGCTGCAATATCGCCACAATCACGCCCCATCACTTCAATCACATAAGTACGCTCATGTGAAGAAGCTGTATCGCGAATTTTGTCAACTGATTCTAGTACTGTATTGACCGCAGTATCAAAGCCTATTGTAAATTCTGTTCCAGTGATATCATTGTCAATTGTTGCTGGAATGCCAATACAAGGCACGCCGAGCCTCGTCAGCTTCATCGCACCACGGTAGGAACCATCTCCACCAATGACAACTAGACCTTCAATACCATGCTTACTCAAGATTGCTGCAGCACGCTTCTGCGTTTCTTCCTCATAGAATTCCATACATCTTGCTGTGTAAAGGAACGTGCCACCACGATGAATGAGGTCTCCCACAGAGCCAAGCTCCATTTTGATGAAATCTTCTTTGAGTAGTCCAGCATAGCCATAGCGTATTCCGAAAATCTCTATATCATTATAAATTGCAGTTCGCACAACTGCTCTAATGGCGGCATTCATTCCAGGTGCGTCGCCACCACTTGTTAATACAGCAATCCTTTTCATCTATCATCCACTCCTAATTTTTTCGTTACTACTATCTATTTTTCACTATCCAATTTGGAAGGTCTAGAAATCTTGTGGCACAATCGTTGCCCTACCATCTGCAGATTTTTTCTCATTCTCACTATGTAAAAACAGATGATGATGTACCGTGAATGATTGTTTACTTCCCTAATCGAAAGAATGATTAGGCCTCGCTCGTACCACTGCTATGATTCTTTGCTGCTTAAGAATCAATATTTGCCTTAAAGACCCTTTTATTTTTCTCTAGAAGGGTAGTGAAAAACCCGTTCGGAGCCTTGAATAACATTGCTATTTTCCGCTGATTGGAACCAACTTGCTATCTACTAACCCTGTCAATGCTTACATCATTCAAATGGTTCCGAAATGCTTTTTCATTACCCTTCTAGTATGGGGACAGATGTCTTACTTTAGTCATCTAAAAACAAATAATCGCACAGATCCGCACGACTATCAGCTGTTTTCATCATACTAAAACAAAACTGTCTCTACCAATCTGCTTAAACTTTTGATAGCGCATTTTGACAATATCTCTCGTTTCAATTTGCATGACTTCATGTAAAGAGGCTAACAGTTCTTTATCAATAAGGAGGGCCTGCTCTTCGGCAGAACAATGGGCACCACCTCGAACTTCTTCTATGATGGAATCAATGATTCCAAGTGTTTTCAAATCCTGTGCTGTGATTTTCATTGATGCGGCAGCTTCTTTCGCTCTAGAAGCATCTCGCCACAGAATAGACGCTGCTCCTTCAGGTGAAATAACGGAGTAGGTAGAATTCTCAAGCATCAGGAGCCGATCACCGACACCGAGTGCCAGCGCACCACCACTACCGCCTTCCCCAATCACGATACAGACAATCGGAACCTTGAGTCCAGCCATCTCGAACAGATTCCGAGCAATCGCTTCGCTTTGCCCTCGTTCCTCCGCTGCTTTTCCGGGATAGGCCCCCTTGGTGTCAATAAAACAAATGACAGGTCGACCGAACTTCTCAGCCTGCCTCATGAGGCGCAATGACTTACGGTATCCTTCAGGATGTGGCATTCCAAAATTACGCCTGATATTTTCTTTCGTATCCTTTCCTCTTTGGTGACCAATCACTGTTACTGGCATTCCGTGGTAGCGGGCAATACCACCGATAATTGCCTCGTCTTCACCAAATACCCGGTCTCCTTTGCATTCAAAGAAGTCCTCAAATAGAAACCCGATATAGTCATGCGTCGTTGGCCGATTTTGGTGCCTTGCGATCTGTACACGATCCCAAGGTTTCAAATTCGAGAAAATTGTATCCTCCACTAATTGTATCCTCGTTTCAAGAGCTGTGATTGCCTCTGTATGATCAACACCTGACAAATCAGACATCGCTTCTAGCTCACGTAATTTTCGCTTTAATTCCACAATTGGTTTCTCAAACTCTAATAAAACGTTCATCTACAATAACCTCCAGACTAGATGCCATGAATATCAAGGATTGTACCGAGTGTTTTTCTTAAATCTTTCCGATGAATAACTGCATCTAATTGACCATTTTTCAGTAAGAATTCCGCAGTTTGAAAGTCATTTGGAAGTTTTTCGTGAATCGTCTGTTCGATAATTCTTCTCCCAGCAAAACCAATCAGTGCCGCAGGCTCAGCTAGATTATAGTCACCTAATGAAGCAAAGCTTGCAGAGACACCGCCCGTTGTCGGATGTGTCATCACAACGATTGTAAGACCACCGTTATCGCTAAACATCTTCAGGGCGCTACTGGTTTTCGCCATCTGCATTAAACTTAGTACCCCTTCCTGCATTCTAGCACCGCCAGAAGCAGTAAAGATAACGAATGGAAGTCCAAATTCATCTGCCTTCTCAATCGCGAGCGTAATTTTCTCACCGACGACTGTGCCCATGCTTCCCATTCTAAAAGTAGAATCCATAACGGTGAGGATAATTGGGTGCGCTTCAACACTAGCAACACCAGTTACAACTGCTTCATTGATTTTCGTTTTCTTACGATCGCCCTCAATCTTTGTTAAATAATCGGGGAAATCTAGTGGGTTGCTAGAGGTCATTTGCCCATTGAACTCAGTAAAACTCTCAATATCAGCAAAACTCTCAATTCGCTCCTCGGCATTCATCACATGATGAAACCCACAATGCAGGCAAACCTTATGATTCTTCAAAAATTCCTTTGTAAATGTTATTTTTTTACAACTGGTGCATCTTGTTAAAAGGCCATCAGGGATGTCCTGTTTTGCTGCGCCGTCACGCGGCATGGTTGCATATTTTTTCTTTTTATTCGGACGTTTAAATACATCTTTTAACAAAATTACACCCCATTTTTCAATTCATTTCTCTATCGTTGGCAGGCGCGCTTAAGACTGCATTGTGATTCATTGTGACTATTTTCATTAATTGGACAGACGTTTGATTAGGCGTGTTCGCACTTCCTCAGCTGAAATTTCTTTTCTAGCAACGCCTGAATCAATCGCTGCTTGTGCAACTGCAACGGCTACTTCCGCCGTGACTCTTGGGTCAAAAGGGTTTGGAATGACATAGTCCGTCTTCAAATCTTTCTCCGTGATAAGACCCGACAGCGCTAACACTGCTGCCATTTTCATCTCATCATTAATATCTGTTGCATGCGTATCAAGTGCGCCCCTGAATACACCAGGGAAAACAAGTACGTTATTCACCTGATTCGGGTAATCAGAACGCCCGGTACCAACAACTAAAGCACCGGCTTCATAAGCAAGTTCGGGCATGATTTCAGGAATTGGATTTGCCAATGCAAATACGACTGCATTGTCTGCCATAGACTTTACATCATCAGGCGTTAATGCGCCAGCAACGGACACGCCAATAAATACATCTGCACCTTTAATGACATCTGATAACGTTCCTTGTTCTTTATTCATATTGGTTATCTTAGCCAATTTTTCTTTTGCAGGATTCATGCCTTCTTGCCGGCCTTCGTAAATGGCACCCTTGCGGTCACAGAGGATGATGTTCTGTACACCAAATTTCTGTAGCAAAGTAATAATCGACGTGCCAGCTGCACCTGCACCACTCGTAACGACTTTCAAATCGGACATGCTTTTCTTTGCCAATTTCACTGCATTAATGACACCGGCAACAGTAACGATTGCCGTTCCATGTTGGTCGTCATGCATCACAGGAATATCCAGCTCTTGTTTCAATCTTTCTTCAATTTCAAAACAATTTGGCGCCGCAATATCTTCTAAATTAATCCCACCAAAGGTCGGTGCAATCATTTTAACTGCTTCAACAATCTTATCTGGATCCGTTGAATCGAGACAGATTGGAAACGCATCTACCCCGGCAAAACTTTTGAAGAGGACAGCTTTGCCTTCCATTACTGGGAGTGCAGCTTCAGGTCCTATATCACCAAGACCTAGCACAGCAGTGCCATCAGTGACAACGGCTACCAGGTTCCCTTTTGCAGTATAATCAAAAACACTTGGCTTATGCTGACTAATTTCTTTACACGGTTCTGCAACACCTGGAGAATAAACAAGACTTAACTCAGTAGCGCTTGTGACACGAAGTTTGGACGAGACTTCAATTTTCCCACACAGTTCTTTGTGTAGCTTCAACGACTCATTTTTTAAATTCACTTTCGTTTTCTCCTTCTATATCATGTTTATTAGAACACTGTCCAAAATTAATCAAACTTTTTTCAGTGATTGTCTAAACAAATGATTCATTTTCATCTTTACATCATACCAAGAATGGGGTAGTTTTTACAAGTTGATTCCAATGCGATCACGATTGATTGCTTCGCTATTCCCTTGATCAGGCATCATTCTGCCATCTCATGACGAAAAAAATTTTACAAAATCATTTTTTCAGGGCACCTGACCCCTTGTATAGCATTGAAAAGAGAATACGCTCCATAGGAGCAGATGCGACAGTACTCGTTCTATCTTTTGCAATTAAGCGTTCACCATACACCTTGTGTGGTTAAAAAACAGTTTAATGATGCTATCACTTTGATGACTTGATGTTATCTTCCCCAAGAAGTTCTTGCATTGCTTGAAAAAATGCGCCATTTGCATTGACCCAATCTTTGCGATGTAACAGGAAAAGTTTATGCGCTACTTCATAATGTAAATAGACTTTCGTCTGCCCGCGATAATTATTTAATAATCGTTTGATCTTTGCTAACAGTTCACGATTGTGCAGATGTGCGGGTATATTCAGATAGACATAGTTCTGTAGCGCGGCAAGTGCAGCCTCCTCGTCATAAACAAAGTCAACCATCAGTTGACGTTGGCGATTTTTCTCCTCAATCTTCCCTTCAAACACGAAGACATTGCCACTCGTAATCAGTTCCGATACTTTCTGATACACTTTCGGAAAGACAACCGCTTCGATTTCATCAGATTCATCACCGATGCGTAAAAACGCCATTTGTTCCCCTTTTTTGGTGCGAATCACTTTTGTTTTGTGGACATAGGCACCACAAATCACCATGTCACCAGCCTGATAGTCTGCCAACGGCATCACACCTACTGCCCGAAATAGTTCCTTATGAGTACTAACTGGATGTGCGCTAATATAGGTCCCAATCGCCTGTTTCTCCTGCTGCAACTTTTCCACCTCGTCCATTGGTTCAGAGGTAGCATATTTAGGCTCTAGGAAAAAATCAGCATCAAGCATACCAGGGCCTTGTCCATCAGGATTGACGAGCGATGCATGGTTATAAGCAATTTCTATACTCGCTAAGTAAACCGCACGGTCCTGACCAAATTCGTCAAAACAGCCAGCATAAATCATATCTTCGACGACTTTTTGCGGCACCATTTTCAGCGGCATCCGGGTAAAGAAATCAAAGAAATTTTTGAATGGTTCTATTTTCCGCTCCCTGAATACCTCTCTAATCAGTGCACCATTCACCTGCTTCACGGAAGCGAGACCAAAACGAATCGCATTGTCTCCCTCTGCTTTAAATCCAAAACTAGATTGGTTGAGTAGTGGCGGCAAGATCTCGACGCCTTGCGCCCGCAGTTCTTGAATGAAATGAGCGATTTTATCATTATTCCCGACAATTCCTGTCATCACTTCCGCAAGAAAATGACGCGGATAGTTTGCCTTTAAATAAGCAAGCTGATAGGCAATGGTGCCATAAGCGACCGAATGACTACGGTTAAAGCCATAATTAGCAAATTTGACAATGAGATCGTAGACAGGATCAGCAACGGTCTTAGCATAGCCTTTACTCATTGCCCCTTCGACAAAATGCTGCCTTTCTTCATCAAGAACGTCTTTCTTCTTCTTACTCACTGCCTTACGTAGTAAGTCCGCTTCCCCAAGCGAGAATCCGGCCATCACAGATGCAATTTGCATAATTTGTTCCTGATAGACAATGATCCCGTAAGTCTTCTCCAAAATTGGTTTCAAATCATTATGTGGATAACGAATCTCTTCACGCCCATGTTTCCGGTCTACAAAGGACTGTATATTATCCATCGGCCCAGGTCTGAAAAGGGCAGTGACAGCAATTATATCCTCGAATTGCGAAGGCTTTAGCTTTCTCAGCACATTACGAAGACCATCTGATTCTAATTGGAAGACACCAAGCGTATCTCCGCGGCTAATCATTTGGAACGTTTGTTCATCATCGAACGGGATATCACTCAGTGTTATTTGTTTGTAATTTGAACGATTGATTTCCCGCAACACTTTTTCCAATAAATTTAAATTACGCAACCCGAGGAAATCCATTTTGAGCAGACCAATTTGTTCTAGTTGCTCCATTGGGAACTGCGTCAACAGTACGCCATCATGTCCTTCCTGGACAGGGACAGAAGCTGTCAGTGGTTTGGTTGACATGACCACACCTGCAGCATGCGTTGAGGTATGACGCGGTAGCCCCTCCCATTTAAGCGCTGTTTTGAAAACACGTTTGTAAACCGGTGACTCAGCAATCATTTGCTTTAGCTGTGGCGTATTTTGCAATACAGCTGCAAGCTTTGTCCCAAGTGCTGATGGAATTTGTTTGGCAAGGAAATCGAGTTCTGCTTGCGCTAAGCCGTAAACCCGTCCTGCATCACGAACTGCTGATTTCGGTCCGAATGTGCCAAAGGTAATGATTTGTGCAACATGCATTTCACCATACTTATTCGCCACGTATTGAATCATTTCATCACGGCGATTATCAGGAAAGTCAATATCAATATCAGGCATTGAAATTCTCTCTGGATTAAGAAATCGTTCAAACAGCAAATCAAACGCAATTGGATCAACGTTTGTAATGCCCAGAACGTAGGAGACAATTGAACCTGCAGCCGAACCGCGTCCAGGTCCAGTCAGTATCTGTTGCTCGCGTGCATAGCGCATAAAATCCCAAACAATCAGAAAATAATGGTCAAATTGCATTTTTGCAATAACCGATAGTTCAAAGTTGAGCCGGTCTTTATGGACCTGTGTTGCTGACGGATAACGAAGTTCAAACCCTTTCAGGCAAATCGCTCGTAAATAGTCACTGGCACTGGTGCCATCCGGCACTGGATAATGCGGTAATAGTTTCTGATGAAATTGCAACTTAAGCTGACACTGGGAGGCAATCCGCTCGCAATTCGCCAGCGCCTGCGCTTCATGTGCAAATCGCTCTGCCATTTCTGCTGAAGACCTGAGCTGATAATCCATTTCATCAGCAAAAACGGATTCCTCGACAATTGTGTTTTCCCTCAGACAGACAATTGCTTGGTAATAGGCTTTATCACTAGCTTCGTTGTATTTAACCAGTCCACCAGCAACTAACGGCACAAGGCATTTCTCTGCCACTTCTTTGATGATTGCCGCCTGTTTGGGGTCTGAGGATAGCGATAGATAGAAACGCCCCTCTGAAAAAACAGTTTGATAGCGCGCAATCAGTTCTTCCGCATCACGAGTCCGTCCGTCTTGCAGCGCAGACTCTATGATGCCATCATCTCCTGGTGTTAGCGCAATCAGACCTAGTGAATAGCCCTTTAACCAACGAAACGGTAACCCTCGTTTCGCTTTTGTTTGTAGTGCAGAGGAAATTTTCATGAGATTTTCATAACCCTTTTCATTCATCGCCAGCAACACGAGCGGATAGGCAGTCGATTCATCATCACTAAGCACATCAGCTGTCAAACCGATGATTGGCCTTATTTGATGTTTCTCACAAGCTAGATAGAATGAAACAGCACCATACATCACATTATGATCAGTCAGGGCAATCGCCTGGTATCCTTTTCCTGCAGCACTTGACACGTATTCTTCGATAGACATTGTGCTATCAAGTAAGCTATATGCGCTTCGGACTTGTAACGGAATATACGTCATCAAACCTCACCTCCTTTACTCTATGTTTCGTTTTCGGCATGACACCAGGTTTCATTTCTAGTGTGCAGTCTCGTTACTTTTATTTCAGCACATTGATCTAATGACTGAGGGATACACTGCGCCAGTTCATTGAGCAATTCACTGTGCACGTCGTAGCTTACTGCATTAATTGCACTAAATCTTCAACAAGAAGACCCGCTGTTTCCCAATCAGCAACATTCGCACCAGATGCCAGCGGATGTCCACCACCGCCATATTTCTCAGCAATTTGATTAATCGTAGGTCCTTTAGACCGTAAGTTGACCCGGATTTGCTCATCCTCAGAAAAAAGCGCCCAGACTTTAATGCCTTTAATCGACCCTAGAACAGAAACTAACCTTGAACAATCTGCTGCTGATACCTGAAACTGTTCGCGTACAGCTTTTGTAATAAACACCTTGCCCACTTCATTGCCAACAATCTCAAAATGTTCTAGGATATACCCTTGTAGCTTCACCATGTTCAGCGGTTCTTCAACCATATTGTTATGTAATGTCGTCCGGTCGAAACCAGTATCAATCAATTCGCCAGCATAGCGTAATGTTTTACTAGTTGTTGATGGGTAAAGAAAACGCCCAGTATCACCCACTATCCCTGCATATAGAAGGGCCGCTGCTTCCTTACCTAAAATCAATCCGCATGCCTGACAGTGTAAATACCATTCATAAATCAGCTCACTCGTTGATGAAGCAGTCGTATCCACCCAACAAACATCTCCGTAAGGGTCGCGGTTAGGATGGTGATCAATTTTAATCAAAGTAGCAGCAAGCGCATAGCGCTTATCATCAATCCGCTCAGTATTGGCCGTGTCTGTCACAATCGCCAGTGCATTTTCCCAAGCCGTGTCAGGAAGAACATCTAGGCTGGCTAAATAGGTTAGTGACTCCGCTTCCTTGCCTACACAGTAAATTTTCTTCTTCGGAAAAGAAGCTTTCAGTATTGCTGCGAGTCCGCATTGTGAACCGTAAGCGTCTTCATCAGGACGCTCGTGACGGTGGAGTATGATGGTCTCATATTGTTGTACTAGTTCCAAAATACGATCTTTCATCGCGCGAATCATCCTTTCATCTTCTCGAGTAACCGGCAAGCCAGTAACGCCTTACCAACCATTGCCCCTTGGTAACGGGCAACAATATCTATTTTCCCGCTATTATTCTTCAAATCATATGGATTCGCATAAATATCGAGCTTCGCATGAATCGGGATACTTTTTAAAAAATAAACCGTCATTGAATCAATCATGTAATCAGCAAATTTCAAGTCCCGGAAAGAACGACTAGCGACTTCCGATAGGACTGACACGAAAGCGCCATAGGAAATGCTCCCTTGGAAATTGGCAATTTGCGGAACAACTTCGATTGAATAATGATCACGCGCTTCTTGCCTTAGATTTGATATCACATAGTCTTCTAAGGTTTCAACACCTTGCCGTTCGCGGTGCTTAAGCAGTGCATTGTTGACAAGATTAAGCCGGACCACGCCAATAAGCTGGTTCTGAACATCTGTGACAGGGACCATTTCCAAATCCTCACGCACCATCAAATGGGCGGCTGAAGCTAGATTCAACTTCTTAATCACTGAAATGGCTTTACCCATTCTGGACTCAATTGTTGCATCAAAGGGCCTACTCAGTATGTCACAGGCAGAGACAATACCGACGACTTTTTTTTGATTATCGACGACTGGAAATTGTCTGTGCTGGGTACGGATACTAACCTCATGCCACTTAGAAATCGGGTCAGACTCAAGCAGATAGCCATCTTGATCTGTATTCTCAAGGACATCTTCTACGAGTAAAATATCATTTTTGATGACTTGATCATAAATTGCCCGACTAATCATTTTCGCTACGGTGAAAGTATCATAAGCAGTCATAATCAGTGGTAATTCAAGCTGATCAGCTAGTAACTGAATCTCTTTGTCAGCAATAAATCCGCCAGTAATTAGGACCGCTGTCCCATTGGTCAATGCACTTTTCTGTGCATCCTTTCGGTTACCGACAATCAGCAAATCACCGGGGTGAATGTACCCCATCATCTCATCTATTTCCATTGCGCCAATTAAAAACTTACCTAAAAATTTATGTAACCCTGCTTTGCCACCAAGAACTTGCCCATCGACAATTTTCACAACTTCTGCAAATGTAATCTGTTCAAAATTCTCTTTTCGCCTTTGGTCAATTCTGATCGTTCCAAAGCGTCTAATGGTTGTGACAAATCCTTTGCTTTCTGCATCTTTAATCGCATGGTAGGCAGTACCCTCACTCACCTCAAGTACCTTTGCAATACTGCGAACTGAAATCTTTACGCCAACAGGCAGTGCTGTGATGTAGGATAAAATGTGCTCATGCTTTGTCAATTCCGCTCACTCCTATTATTTTCATATCTAGGAATCCAGATACTGAAGTTTTGCCACGTCATTGTTCTTTATTTAGTTTACTTCGATTTATCTGAAACAGCAATGTTTATCGAGGCAGTTGATCAACATTCCATTCATAGTTAGTACCGATTGTTTTGATTCATCAGTGTGTGTACGTTGAAGGTATTGAAGCATAGATTGAAAAATTGATCATTTAGGGGATGTGGCGATGAATTTATGCTGTTGATGGCACGCAGCGTTTTGAAAGATAGATCCATTCGCTAAAGTGTACGTTCGTGGATAAATTAATCCTGAAGGCAATCCTAACTGTTACCTTGTGTGAAGAACGAAGATTTGTTTGCGGTTCATCTGCAAAGACAAAGCTGGACGGTCACCTAGCGCAGCTCTGCCTTTGCCGTTTTAAACTACTTTAAATAGATAGCGCTTCTTCTGTGCCAATCATGACACAATGCGTATCAAGTTTATCGTACTGTCTCATCAATCGTCAATGGGTCTTCTCCAAACCGATTATCACCAATTGTTCCTTTGAGGCACATGAAAACAATGAAAATAATATTCCCGAAAAACGGAATCAAGTTGAAGAAATAAAACAATCCTGACTTGTCCGAATCATGCAACCTTCTCCAGCTAACCGCGAGTGCTGGCACTAGGACAAACGCTGCATACAATGCAGCAATTTCCTTCGTACCTGTGAGCAGACTCAAAAGACCGATTATCACCAAATTCATCAGTGTAAAAAACCAATATTCCTTCCGCCCCGCGCGGCCACTAAACTCCGCGTAATTTTTTATACATTTAATATACCACTGCATCCATACCCACCCTTTGCCCAATTAATTGATGTTATTTCCTCGCCTATTGTAACATTTGAAGACAACGAAAAAAAGCAACACCAAGGCATAACCAGCAGAGAAAATGCACAATTACATTATATCAAATAAATACGGACAACAGGCAAGAAGCAGTTTAATTTCCTTAGCACGTCAACCATGCACCATTGTACATGTGCTGAGGAAGCATAGGTAGTGCATTCGTGCCTATATCGTTTACGCGCTTTACTGACACTAATAGTGGGTGCAAAAAAATAGAGCTAGGACAGAGTCACCTCCCCTAGCTTCATTTCGTTTTGATTAGATGATTTTACTCTCTGACCTTCTCGCCTAAAAAATCTGTATCAATCTCTTCTAATTCATCGTCATCCACTTCGTTTTCCCATGAATGATCCTCATCTGCTGAATCAGAAACTGCCACGACAAGCTTCGTTTCACCGATGACTTCCGTCAGGAACTCACGTTCAACGACAACCGAAATTTTTCCACCATGCGTTGTGATTTGACACTCGACGCAGTTTGGTTGCTGTACGACCCTTGCTAGCACTTCATTGTCATCAAAGTACTCATCATTCCGGTATTTCAGGCGAATCTCTTCCACATATGAAACACGTTCTGTGACAACTTCCGTCTTCGTGTTATCATGATGTGAATACCAAATGTTGATGTCATAATTACCATGGATTTCAACTTTCTTGCCCTTCTTCTTCGCATGATAATTATGATTAATAATCCAACAGCCTAAGATACTCGAAGGTTTTTGACCTGGTTGAATTTTATGATTCGCTTTGGTGAACTTGCGCCCTTTTGCGACCACAGCTTTCGTTATGATTTCTCGGTACTGATGCGACATGCAAGGAACCCCCTCAAACATTTTCATTTCATGTTATGCGGGTCAAACGTCTATTGTGATTAAGTTTGGATGTCTAGGTATCCGCTGCGAGATGGTACTCTTATAATCTATGCATTCCGTACATGCTCATGCAAGGTTTTATATTTCCCAAAAAAGTCATCACGGATTGTGTAGGTAGTTATTTCAGTAACGATTATCGTTTTCAGGCGGTGCACCCCCCCTTCATGTTTACAAACTGCACTTGGCAGAAAAACTTGCGGTATACTGAATCTACGTCTGAACTTTTCAAAACCATGTGTAGATGTGCCATTGTCCACTGTCACCAGTTAGACTTTTCAGCTGTTCGATCAGCTACTGCCATATAACTCAGCGTCGCCCCATCACGCACATAGAGCATATCTGATGCCGGCAGTGAATAGAAATCCGTCGTCATTTCTCTCGCATGATCTTTGCTGATTTCCTCCTGCAGTTTCTTTAAATGTAGACCACGCAAATAATTATTCTTCAGAGAATTACAGCTGATATCTACAGTCACCTTCACTTCATTGGCAAACTGCACAAGGCTCGTGCCTCTGCCAAATTTCTGAATTTTCTTCGTATGGGCTACTGAAAGCCAAATATTTTCTGTATTCGTTAACGCCTCACTAGTGTAAAAAAATATGCCACGTTCACTACTAACCATCACGGGCGGGCGATGAACAGCGCCTAGGTGAAATACTGCACTCTGCCGTGCCCCGCGCAAATTGGAACCATGATGAAGAAGTGTTTTCTCCATAATCGCGAGTGGTGTATCGGCAGTGTAGAGCACACGTTCCATTTCGATCACTTGGGCTTTTGCGCCCATCACTTTGAACTCCGGTAAAATAACGACTGTATCGATATTGGCTATATAATCTCGACAAATATCCATAACAAGCTCTCCAATCCATATCATTAAGTATTCTTTCGGGCTGTTCATGATGGCCATCAAACTGATTAACCGAGAAGAATGACTCAGCCCAGATTATACGCTTTAAATTTACATAAACAACCTTTTATACCCATATTTCTTAAATTG